>JBLHGU010000003.1:0-85371 GCA_047615875.1 Parasphingorhabdus sp. | reverse complement strand
ATATTCGCTGTGGCACTGATTAACTTTGAGTTGCCTGTTATTTTTCTATTGACTGGTGCAGGAATGCTAGGGTTGTCTCGATTAGCCCGTCATCTACCAAAACGATTTTGATCACTTCATTACTTTCTATAGTCGTCTCTTATGTCTATCTTGAATTTTCCTTAGTACTACGTAACACTTTAGGGATCTGGAGACAGGTCTTGACATGCGAGTCAACATTCAAGACCTGACGCCCCGAAAAGTGCCACTCGCTTTTCGGGCAACATATGCGAGACGTTATACACAGTTCAAAATTGACACCTGTAACGTAACAGGGTACATTCATTGGATGATCAAAAGCTTTAAACACAAAGGATTGGAAAGTTTTTTCTCACAGGAAAGAAGAAAGGAATTCAAGCTCGACATTCAAAGCGACTACAACTCATTCTGGCACGATTACACGCCTCGGTGGAACCAGAGGATATGAATTAACCTGGTTTACGACTGCACAATCTTGCAGAGGACCGTTTGGACGATTGGTCCGTCAAAGTAGATGAGAATTGGCGAATTACTTATAGATTTGAAGATGGTCATGCATTCAATGTGAATTATGAAGATTATCATTAGGTATAGATATGAATATGCACAACCCACCCCATCCGGGTGAAGTAATTAAAGATCTTTGCTTAGAGCCATTAGGTCTTACAGTCACTGAAGCAGCTAAGGCTCTTGGCATAAGCAGAAAAACACTTTCCAGTATCGTGAATGGAAGAGCGGGTATTAGCCCTGAGATGGCGGTTCGCTTGTCAATTGCATTTAGCACGACATCAGAAAGTTGGATTATTCAACAAGCACAATATGATTTGTGGGAAGCAGAAAAACACAGAAAGAGCTTACATGTTAAGGAGCTGTTTGCTGCGTAGAGTTACTCATAACATCGCAATCAACTAAGCACCTACGGCGCCCGCACTATCGTGCACCTGTTTGCGAACGGGCTTACGATTACAGGGCGCGTTCAGAACGATCAATCAAGTGATGCAGTCGCGAGAGTATAAATTTGCGTTGCGTCTTCAAATCCCTTTAGTTCGCGGTCACCGAGCGCCATTAGTTTGAAATCTTCGGCTACCTCGGTCGCAGTGTTGGCATCAAGTAGTACTTGCCCATCTGTGGCAGCGCTGCAGAGGCGCGCGGCGAGATTAACAACACTGCCAATCGCGGTATAGTCGTTACGACCTTCATAGCCAATTTGCCCGACCGTCGCCTCACCTTTTGCCAGGCCGACCCCAAAGCCGAGCGTGTGTCCTTGTAGATGCCAATTAGCAATCAGCAACTGAATAGCCGCCTGCATGTCAATGGCCATTCGCGAGGCCCGCACCGCTGGATTGTCCATGCAAGCGACAGGCGCATTAACAAGCACCATTATTCCGTCTCCAGAAAATTGCGTGAGTGTTGCATCGAAACGTTCGATGATCTTGCCGAGCGCCGAGTAATACTCGTCCAAAACCTTCATGATGCCCGCTGCGTCCGTTTTGGAGGCAAACGCGGTAAAACCTCTGAGATCACCAAATACAACGACTATTTCTGCGCGTCTACCCGCCAAAAGATCTGCATGACCTGCGTTCTCGACAAGGTCAGCGACCTGCGGTGAAAGGAAGTGCTTTAACCGATTGATCCGCTCAGCACGATTCTGCGACAGTGCGAGCTCATTTGCCATAACGTTCACGCGATTGGCGAGTCGCTCAAGTTCATCACCCGTCGCAAGCTCGATGCGGTAGTTAAACTGACCCGCCCCAATGCTGGCAACACCTCGCTCAACCTGGCGGATAGGCTCTATCAGGCGTCTGGCTAACAACCACGCTAGCACTAAAGCAAATACGGTGCCGCCGAGTACGAAGCCGGCCGTTCGCCAAAGCGCATTTCGAATGGGTGCAAAGGCCTCGGCAAGAGGCTGCACGGCGAATACGTTCCACTTTGCTCCTGGCACTCTTGCCATTGCCACGATAACGGTTCGCTGGTCCAAATCCCGTGTTGTGAATACAACATTTGGTTCGTTGACCGTTGTTTGTTGCAGCGCCGTCAACCAGTTGGTGATCTTGTCATCCGAGCCACGCAAAACAAGGCTCAAGTTGGGGTGGGCGACGAGCTTACCGGTTTGTTCAGAGACAAAAGCTCTGCCACTTTCTCCAACCCGAATCGCCGTAATCACGTCCCAGACAAGTTTGAGGTTGATTTGAGCTACTGCAACCCCCGCGGCTCTACGATTACCGGCAATCGCAATTGTCATGTAAGGCTCTGATCCACGATTCAGTCTCACCGGTCCGTACCAGGTACCTGACTCCCTGACACCCAGAACTGCGGGATCTGTGGATCTGTCAATACCACTTTCGAGAACATCACGGCCCAGGCGCGATACCGTCAGTCTTTCCTTGCCATCGCCATCGATGAGAGCCACTTCAACAATCGCCGGAACCTGCCGGAGTAATCGCAACGCATCCAGGCGGCGGTTATCCAAATTGGTTTCGGTCCATGGCAGCTGCACGGTCCAACCCATCTGCTGTTTTATTCCATTAAGAAAATCCTCAATGCGGCTCGACGCTGAGCGTGCTTCAACTTGCAGTCGCTGGCTGAGAAATGCCCGCTGTTCGAGATAACTAAACCAGGCCTCGCTTGCGCCATAAAGCAACATTGGCACAATCACAGCCAGGAACAATGCCAGGAAGTATTTCGCAAACAATGGTCGTCGAAGTTGGAAAGTCACCTCTGTGGGCTCCTTTGTCGCTGCCGGATTCTGCGAAGCTTGTTCACTAGCGATCATGTTGAAACCTCTTGGGTGCATGCATGGCAATATTTAGTAGGCGGGACAAGTTTTGAGTTTTCTTCATGTGAGGATATACAGGTAGTGTATCGCCCCGGGTAGGCAATGTAATGAATTCTCGTTGGCGAATTTCGAGTTCCTGACAAAAATTGGATTTACCATGATCTGGATGTATTCTATCCATTGAGTATCGACAGTATAACTTCAATTTTTCGGCCGTCTTAGCGTCAGGGCGATTAAATTGGATCCAGCGTATAATTACCGAAATTCTTGGTTTGATCACCCCCAGGACCGAGGAGGCTGGGAAAATCTATGCAACTTCATCGAATAATTCGAATTAGGCGTTACCGACAGTACTTTGCAGTGGTTGGCTTCATATCGCTGCTTGCGTGGCCGATGCTGTCCACAGCGCAAGAAATCGATGAATCAAAGCGTGTCGGTGTGCTCATTAGCGGAAAAGAAGATCATAAGAACGTCAAGGAACGACTCACTATATTTAAGAACGCGATGCAGACATTGGGTTGGCATGACGGCAAGAATGTTTATTACGATGTGAGATGGGGAAACGCCAATAAAGAACGGACGTCGGTCGAAGCATCTAAGTTAGTCGACATGAAGCCGGCTGTGGTTTTCACCATAGGAACTCCAGCAACAGGCGCAATGCATAAGCAAACGAAGGCCATCCCCATTGTCTTTGCAATTGTATCCGACCCGGTGGGAGGCGGTTTTGTAGAGAGCCTGTCACGCCCCGGTGGCAATGTAACAGGATTCATAACGTACTATCCTGAATTCGTCGAAAAGTGGATTGAACTGCTAAAAGAGGTGGCACCTCAAACCAGGCGGACAGGGCTGATTTTCAATCCACACACAGCACCATTTTCAAGCAACAAATACTTACAACCGTTTCTCGAACGCGCAGCCGAACGTCTCGCAATCGTACCGTTGATGTTGCCGGTGACGTCCGAGATGGAAATCGAGTCGGCCATCAAAGCAATCGCAGAGGAGCCGGGTGCAAGCCTGATTGTTATGCCCGATAGTTTCATGTTTGCCCATGGAGATACGATTATCGAGCTCACAGAAAAGCAAAAGGTCCCGACGATTTATCCTTTTGGCCCATTCGCCTACAGAGGAGGGCTAATAGCCTACGGTGTCAATATGTCTGAACTAACTCGACGGGCGGCAACCTATGTCGACCATGTTCTAAGAGGGCAGAACGTAGTGAATTTACCGGTTCAAGCGCCAACAAAATTTGAAATGATTGTCAATGTTAAGGCAGCCAATGCGATCGGTCTGAACATTCCAACGTCAGTACTTATCCAGGCAACGGACGTAATCGAATGAGACGACGCGATTTCATCATGTTAGTTGGCAGCGCCGCGGCTACTTACGGGCTCCCTTTACGCGCACAACAATCATCGATTCCGATTGTCGGTTGGCTCAGCCCCCAGCCGCTCAATGCCAGTCAGCATTTCATAGATGGTTTTCAGAAAGGCCTTGCTGAGGTTGGCTTCATAGAAGGCGAAAGCGTGACGATCGTGCTCCGCCCAGGCGGCGGAAGTCAGTCGCTGCAGGAGCGGGCAAACGATCTCGTGCAAAAAGGCGTATCGGCGATTATGGCCGGGCCGCCACCAGCGGCACTTGCCGCCAGACGCGCCACCCCAACCATTCCCATCGTTTTCACATCAGGCGCGGACCCAATGAAGCTTGGCCTGGTATCTAGTTACAATCGGCCGGGTGGAAATGCTACGGGATTCCATATCCAGTTCATCCAGTTGGTGGAGAAGCGATTGTCGCTGTTGCATGAATTGGTTCCAGGAGTCTCACGCATTGCCTTGCTAGTAAATCCTGCCAACCCGAATGCTGAAACGATTGAGCGAAACGCAACCAATGCCGCCAACGTACTGAGTCGAGAGTTCAAAATATTCAGGGCCGACACAGTCGACCAAATCAGTACCGCATTTAAAAATCTAGTGGATTGGCGTGCCGGTGCCGTTTTTGTAGGCCCCGACCCATTTTATTATCGACAGAACGCACAGATTGCAAGCCTCGCAATGCGCTATAAGCTTCCGATCTCAAGCATGGAGAGTAGCTTTGTAGATGTGGGCGGCTTGATGAGCTACGGACCCAACCTCACTGACATATATCGCCAGGCAGGCGTGTTTATCGGGCGTATTCTCAAAGGTGAGAAGCCAGCGGAAATACCGGTCCAGCAACCAACAAATTTCGAAACGGCGATCAACCTCAATACCGCGAAGGCGCTTGACATCACGATACCGCAGTCGATTATGCTGAGCGCCGATAAGGTGGTTGAGTAATGCTTTTTGGGTCAAGTCTTGGCGCCTTGATCGAAACGAGGAATGAGCGTTGATCTAAATAGTGTGACTTAAACAGTAATGTTTACCAATGTAAATAGAATTAAAAGCTGATGAAACCTGAACTACAAATAGTAACAAATGATATTGATCCGAAAGAGCTTGCCGATTCACTGAATCGTGACGGTGCGGTGATTGTTGAGGGCGCACTAGATCAACAGCAACTTACCAGCCTAAACTCGGAAGTAGATGATGTCATTGCGAGAGCCGCCCCAGGCTTGAGACATGCGACGAGTGATTACGCTGTCGAATTTTACGGAAGCAGTACGATTCGGCTGGATGGACTCCCAGCAGTATCCAGAACATTTTTAGAAGTTATGCAGTTACCCCTTATGTCGGGTGTCGCTGATGAGTTATTACTTCCGAACTGTGAAGACTATTTGCTGAATACTGGGCAGTTAATTCAAATTGGTCCCGGTGAAACGCCACAGAAAATACATCGTGACGAGGATGCGTGGAGTTTTTTTAAAGATCCAAAACCACTACTGCAAGTTGAGGCAATGTTTGCCCTAACCGATTTCACTATAGCTAATGGAGCAACGCAGGTGGTGCCAGGTAGTCACTTGTGGTCAGCGGATCGCGAAGCGAGACCTGAGGAGATAACACAAGCTGAAATGAACGCTGGATCTGCACTTTTCTATCTGGGCTCAACCCTCCACGGCGGAGGTACTAACACAACCAGCAATGAGTGGCGCCGCGGAATGTTTTTTGGATTCGTAATTGGCTGGCTCCGAACCGAGGAGAATATGTTCCTTACAGTACCCATCGACATGGTACGAAAGATGCCTGTTAGATGTCAGGAGTTACTAGGTTATAAAGCGCATAGAGGAATTGGCGTAGCCGACGTTGGAAGTCCCATGGCCTTGCTCGATTAAAAACTCAATTGCTGATGATGCATACAAGCGATTGCTATTGGTAAGAGAATGCTTGGCATCGTTTTCACTAAATCAGAAACAAGAAAACAGGGATGATTTTATGTTACATGCAGACGTATGAATAATCGTCCTCTACACCACTCTACCAGTTGCATACTCATAAGACTTCCTAATAACTGATTTAAGCACTTCAAGGTCTTCATCATCACGAGGTGCATAAACAATAACCTCCTTCACGCCATGACTATGATAAAGCGGATGCCGTTTACCCCAGTGTTTGCGAATAACTTCATCTTCAACTTCATTAGCGACGACCGCATGAATACTGCCATCAAGATGCATATGGCAAAATTCCCGGCTTCCCGGTGGCGGCATGAAAGCATCTTCATGGGCCGAGGGAATCTTCGGGTCTAACCACATGGCGCGACTCGTTGGGACAGAGATGCGAGTGTCCTGTTCGGTGACATCATCAAAACTGTTGAATGCCCAGCTCCATAGCTTATTGCGAATATCATCGGGGCTAAGGTCTGAAAACTGCAGTTGAGGAATAGTCTCGCCAACTTGCGGCGCTTCGCCGCGTCGATGCGGAAGTGTAAATTGATTCATTGCTTAATACTCTGGTAATAACTAGACACAATCACGATTGTAAAATCTTTGTTAAACGACTGCGTGTACGCAATAGATATAACTAGCCAGATGAATACTTTACAAGCAAACTGCTCACGTTTGAAGCTATAAAGCGGACTGACCCTCAAAACGGGCTATGTCTGCTGGATACATTGCAGGCAGACCTATGCGGCATATGGACTGACAAGGGCCTCGTGTCGCTCGGGATAATCCTGGCTGCAATGAAATAGGTTCTTAAAGAGGATTGGAGTAGGATTGAACCACTGGTGCTTTATCACCGACTAAATGGGTATAGCGGCGCATTGTGCTGTGCCAATCTTTAGTCCAGTAGGAGAGTTGTGATGTTCAGTGGATCAAAACCTGTCATTTTCGCCATGCTTTTTGGCATTCTAGCTTCACCATCTGCCTTCGCTGGGAATGGCGTTGCAGGCCATATAACGGAATTCCCGAATATCGGGGTGATTGGAAACGGTAGTACATATACCGGAGTCACTTCAATCGCGGGCAGTTGGCAGGGCTCGTTATCCATCGACACCGGATTGTTCAGTGACGTTAAGTCGTGGTCAGCATGGCCGGAAATTAACAGTGGTGTGTATGGCTCACTCAGCTTTACTACGTACCAGGATTCAAAGAGTTACAGTCCATGGGTGTCATCGGTTGACCGGACGGTTGGTCGACTATTTCCTGATGTGTCCATCAAAGCTTTCGCAATAGGTGTCTGTGAAACTAACGCAAGCATACTGCGATCTAATGGTTTCGGCGATAGCTACATTTTCGGCAAGGATCATCAAATCTCCATGAATGTCAGAATGGACTGGGACATCGACTTCAGCACCAATGCCAGTCTGATAACCGAAGCCCAGCAAGGCCTAGAGCGCACAATTACCTGTAAGAAGTGGGCCGGTGCACAGATACCGACCGGACCAACGTCCTTTGGTGGGAAGAATGGCGTGAAGTCTTTCAACCTGACTTTGGATGAGCACTTCAACAAGTTTAGTTTCTGTAAGGTAAAGCTAACCGGTGGATTCGAAACCCAGTTTGGCAATACCAAGGTTAGATATCAATTTGAACACCAGCAGACCGGCAAGAAGAGCCCGGTATTTTCGGCCACCACATCGGCTAACAGGCATACGGTGTTCTCCCATCAGTACGATATACCCATCAACAAGAATGGTGACGAGAGTGGTCATATGCGCATGGTGGGCGTGAATTTCGACTTTATGACCGGCTGGAAGCCCTACTCCATGCAGTGTGAGAGTCGTGGTCCCTCTGATTTTGCCACCGAGTTGCCGCCGATTCTAAGTCTGGAAGTAAAGCCCGATGACTTGACCATGATCGATGGCCAGATTTGTCCAACCCGGGTTACCGCAGTGGCTGGAATCATGGCCAAAAGCCATCTTGAAGGCAAATTGATTTTTATTGGCAATCAGTACTTTTCTCAGTTTCACCTCTATCAGTTGGCCAACGGACATAACAAACAGATCGGCGATTATCGTGAACTCAAATGGAACAAAGCCGGTGGGTTCGGTCTGAAGACCAACCAGCAGGGCGCAAAGAAGTTAAAGTCTCAGACCATCAAAATGGGCTTCAATCTGGTCAATATGGATGATCAAATCGTCTACCAGTTCAAGCAGAAAAACTACAAAATTACCTGCCGTCGCCCTAAGGTAAATCCAGACCTGGATGATGCGGTAGGCAATCTGGGCACTGCCATCCATGTATTTCAAGCAAGCCTCAATGCCAAACCCCGATCCACCCTAAATGGTGCAGCTTGTGGAGTGAAACTCAATGGCATGTTGACCGCCAATGCAGCCAATGCAACCATCACGCTCGATATTAAGAATGAGAAGGGCCAGAAGCTGCGCGAGCATACAGTTAAAACCAACTCACAAAAGCAGGCTCATTTCAGCGACTACATCGACTTTACCAAACCCAATACCGGTTTGTGGATAGACCAATCGGGCAAGATGTCGACGAGCGGCGCGGACCAGTCTGGCACCTACTCGGGGCATTTTAAGGTGGTAGGTCGAAATGTGGCCTTCAATTCCAATATTGCTACCTACCAGGTTAAATGTAGTAGCAAGGCACCGAATAAATTGAAGCCGCAATCGGCGAAACCCAAACCTGTCATCCCGACCGTTGGTGTAATTATCCCTAAGACCCAACAGAAACCTTCTATCGCTGGGAAGATCAAAAAGATCACCCCAAGCAGTGTCGCCCGGGTAGCCAAAAAGACTAAGCGTTTAGATCTGGCCGTGTTAAGCGCCAAGGCTACTATTCGCAAGACTAAGGGCTCGGTCAGTGTGAAGGTGGCTAACAAGGGTAATGCACGCACTTCCGGCACGCTGACTATACAGGTCAAAAACCGCCGAGGTCGCAAAGTTGCCGACATTAAAGTTTCAGTGAAATTGTCTGCTGGCGCCACTCGCACCATTGTGAAACGCTTTGATGTTAAGACTAGCAAGCATTATTTAATCACGTCCAAGGTGGAAGCATCAGGTGACTCAAACCGACAAAACAACATGAAACGGATTAGTGTCTCTAAGTAGTAGTTTTGATTCGAACATGTCACCAACCTAATTGGTACCATGTTCGCTTAGAGTTAAAAACAGCATTAATTGGCAAAGGAAAAGAAGATTCCGGCGTGTCAGTTCGACTTTAATGAAAAGACAGGGCAATGAAATTGCTGGGACTTTATGGCTAGATGTAACAGTGCTTGTAAAAGGTTTGAACTAATCCCTGCGCACACCGGTGTCCGCTTCATCTACAGGATTTGCCACAGGTACAACACTGCAAATTGATGGTGGATCTACAGCGGGGCAATAAAGATATTTTCGCATAACAATTGCATACAGTCGGATCAACAAACCACTACAAGCGTCACCGACCGTTGACGCTGGGCGCTATAAGAAATAACCTTTCTTTGGAGTAAAGTATGAATAAATTTGCAGTTTGGGTGTTCACTATAGTTCCACTCTTAGCGGCGGCATTAGCTACGGATCTGATACCAAAGCACGGCTTCGACTTATCATGGTCTGGGCACGCCAGGTTTCATGCAACATGGGCGTCTGCAAAGTTTCTCGCGCTGGGCATAATCGTTGCTCTAATTGCTCAAAACGCACTAATAAATTCTGCTCGATGGGCCTGGTGGGCAATGCTGACTTACTTACTCATAGGCATAGGGGGAATGGTGCCCGCAATGTTGTGGCATGGTGATGGACCACCTACAAGGCCACTAGTGATGATAGGCATTATGGTGGTATTTATGGTTATAGCATTGCTTGGAACAGCGAAGTCAGTCTTTTCACCAGAGAGAAGATAAATGCTTACCACTCGCATTATTTGAAATGCAGCGAAATTTCACATAACAAGCCCATGTAGGCGATCAGAGCTTAATTGCCAGGGGTGGTTATCTGCTTTGAAATGACACCGGTAGCGTGAAGGTCGGAGGGCATGTGCCATGCGACCCATTAATTACCGAAGATGCTGTCTGGTGCTCCAGTCAGAGACAGGCCGATGACTTTTTGGGGTCGAGAATGATCGTTAGAAACTGCTGTACAATTGGCGACTAATTGCCAAAAGAGGTCATGCTTTCCGAACAGGTTTGAATTTTGTTCCAGCATCCATAACACGAACTCGGTGGCTTGTTCCTTCAGCAGATAGATTGCTTATGAGCGGATTGAAAAGAAAACTTACTATCGTCTTCTATACCGACGTGGCCGGTTATAGTCGTTTGATGGGCCTCGATGAAGAAGGTAGCCACCGGCAGGTCATGTCGATTCTTGATTCGGTGGCGGAAACTATTCGCGAGAACAGCGGCGAGGTTTTACGATACGCCGGCGATGCCATTCTGGCGACGTTTTCCAGCGTCGTCGGCGCCATCCAGACGTCTATCGCCATTCAGAAACGGATCTCCACAATCAACGAAAGCATTGGTAGAGACCGGCATGTGCAGGTGCGCATCGGTCTTAACCTCGGCGATGTGATTGAAGATAGAGGTGAGGTCTACGGCGATGGTGTCAATGTTGCGGCGCGGTTGGAAAGCCTTGCCATGCCGGGTGGTATATGTATATCAGGTGCAGTTGCCGAGCAGATTCGAGGCAAGATGGATATTCGTCTGATTGACAAGGGCGAGATTGAGGTCAGGAACATCGCGCGGCCCATCAGAACGTTCCATATCGACGCGGTCGGCGTCGAGGCGCCCGACGATGCAGTCTCAAATGAATCGTTGCCTCCGCAGTGCCAGGGTCTGGGTTTGCCGTTGCCATCGAAACCGTCCGTGATTTTAATGCCGTTCCAAGATCATAGTGTTGGCGGCGAGCTTGGCTATATTACGGAAGGTATCCGCATCGACGTGCAGTGCGCTTTAGTTAAGATCGTCGGGTTGTTCGTCATAGCGGCAGGAACAGGCAGCGCAGTTTATGCAGACTGCGATGTCTCACCACAACAGATTAGCCGCGAGATGGGCGTTCGGTACGTGCTACAGGGATCGATACGCGGTAACAGTAAACGCCTTCGTTTGACGGCCCAGTTGACCGACGGTACGAGTGGCCAGATTTTGTGGACCGAACAATACGACCACGTGATTGACGACTCGTTCATTGTGCAGGATGAAATCGCCCAGAAAATCATTACCTCCATGGACGTCAAATTGGTCAGCGGCGAGCAGGCCAAGGTCTGGCGTAAGACGTTTCGCAACCCGAAGGCGCTGGAGCTCTATTATCGCGCGCTCGCCCGTCTTGCGGATTTCGACAAGAACGGGGTCGCAGATTCCAGGCATATGGCCGAGAAGGTTACGGAGATTTCACCAGACGTGGCGCTGGGCCCAACCCTGGTAGCGTTCTGCCACTATTGGGACGCGACCATGGGATGGGGCGACGATATCGGTAAGTCGCTCGACCGGGCGAGCGAATGGGCGGTACGCGCTGCTGCTATGCAGGACGCTTCTGGTGAGGCTCACATCATCCTCGCCCACGTCAAGCTGTTACGCGGGCATCACGATGATGCCGAAATGATTGCTGAGGAAGCTGTCAAAATCAGGCCGCAATGTGCTAACACAAACGCGCTGTCGGCCAACATACTTGTCTATTGTGGCAAGCCCATAAAAGCCATCGAGCGGGTTAAGGCGGCAATCCGTTATGCGCCAGTCTATGCGTCCTGGTGGGTCGAGATTTTAGCGGCCGCCTACCGTGACTCTGGCCAGTCCGATATGGCAGCAGCGGCAGCCCGGGAAGCCCTGCGTTTGCGGCCAGATAGAGCAAATGGGCTTGCCCTTCTTTCCAGCGCCCTGATGGCAGCGGGCAGTGAAATCCTCGCGCGGGATGCGGTATCCCAGATACGTAATGTTGATTCAACTTACTCGTTGGAAACATACGCGCGTATGCATCCCTACCGGGATTCATTGATGCTCGATGCGCAATTGGCGCAACTACGTCAGGCAGGCCTGGCTGAATGAGATCCTGGGGTTAACGGCTACTCACCATAATTATCCGCGAGTTTATTGTGTGCCGAAATGCTCGCCAAAGCCGCCTCTCAACCGAAACGCTGAAGCTTTAGAAAAACCCTATCAGATAGAAAGTACTGTCTAGGAGATTGCATCCTTTCGTTCGAAAAAAATAGGTGGTTATGCTTTCTTACTGGCAAAATCTTAACGCAAGATACTGTTAAACTCTTATCAACGATACTACGAGAGGTTAGTTGCAGATGACATACTACGATTTGGGAAAGTACTCGCGAAAGGTCACAACAAGTTCTGATGATGCACAATGCTGGTTCGATCGCGGCCTTATCTGGACATACTCCTACAACCACGAACAAGCTATTGAATGCTTTCAGAAGGCGCTGGAGCACGACCCCGAATGTGCTATGGCTCATTGGGGCATCGCCTACGCAGCTGGCCCGAATTACAATTTCGAATGGTGGATGATGGATCCTGCCACCAAGACCGATGCTCTCGGTATGGCTTATGACAGCACTCAGGCCGCTCTTACGCTAGTCAATACAATCACACCTACTGAGCGAGCTCTGATCGAAGCTCTGACGGCGCGTTACCCACAACGGGAACCGATCGATAATCAGGTGCCCTGGAACGATGACTTCGCCGCAGCGATGAAGAAGGCTTATGACGACCATCCTGACGATATCGAGGTCGCTACGGTCTATGCTGAAGCCATTCTCAACCAGACCCCGTGGAAGATGTGGGATATCTGGAACAGCTCGGTCGCCAAGGGTGCCGGCACGATCGAAGCGCAGAAGGTGCTGGAAAGATTTGTCGATACTGCTGCGGGTCACGTCCACCCCGGCATCCTTCACCTCTATGTCCATCTGATGGAAATGTCGCCGACCCCGGAAAAAGCACTCATGGCTGGTGATCGCTTGCGCGAATTGGTGCCTGACGCCGGACACTTGATTCACATGCCGACGCATATCGACATTCAGTGCGGTGAATACCGTGATTCACTACACTGGAACCAGAAGGGCATCGAGGCTGATCTAAAGATCGCTGAGCGTGAGGGACGAATGAACTTCTACACAGCTTATCGCGTCCACAACTATCATTTCGCCATCTACGGTGCGATGTTTCTCGGTCAGTACGAACCGGCCATGGCTGCAGCTGAAGAGATGATTACTGAGATTCCGGTGGAGTTGTTGAAGCAGGAAAGCCCGCCCATGGCCGATTTTCTGGAGGGCTATATCTCCATGAAGACCCATGTACAGATTCGCTTTGGCCGTTGGCGCGACATTATCGCTGAGCCGCTGCCCCAGGATCAGAGTCTTTACTGCCACACCACAGCGGCTCTGCACTACGCAAAAGCCGTGGCCCACGCCGCATTGAGTGAAGTGGCTGAGTCGGAGGCGGAACGAGTGAAGTTCTTTGAGACGCGCGCCAACGTGGCAGACAGCCGCTATATCCACAACAACCGCTGTATCGACCTGCTCGATATAGCCGAGCAAATGCTGGACGGCGAATTGGAGTACCGGAAGGGGAATCACGACATCGCCTTCTCCCACCTCAAGAAGGCCATTGAACTGGAAGATGCGCTGCCCTATGACGAGCCCTGGGGCTGGATACAGCCGGTTCGCCATGCACTCGGCGCCCTGTCGCTGGAACAAGGCCAAGTGGAGCAGGCAGAACAAGCCTATCGAGAGGATCTTGGCCTCGCCGGCGATCTACCTCGCGCTTGCATCCATCCGAATAACATCTGGAGTCTCAAGGGTCTCGACGAATGCCTACTCCGGCGCGGAGCCGGTGACACAGCGGAGGCGAGGATGATTCGCCAGTGCCTCGAACTAGCCGCAGCTCGCTCGGATCTGCCAGTTGGTGCATCTTGTTATTGCGCTCAGGCTGCAATGCAGCCAGTCTAGACACAATAGGCACGCGACCCGCCGGCCAGGCACTGCTTCGCCCACTCGAAATTGTACTTTAGCAATGTAGCATTACCACGCTACAGAAAAATGCTGTCAGATGCGGCCAATGCTGCGGCATAGTCGCGCCTCTGGTATTAAACGTTATGTGGCCAGCCGAGCACGACTAATCACCTGTATCTATTTTTGGATTGAGGATGCAGTTCCTGAACGCTCAAAATCCACCGAACCGGGGAATTAAGTCGTTGAATTCCAAACTGACTGTTGTAAACCCAGTACTTCCCGGTGCCGATAAAATGGTTGTCCCTGGGCAGCCTGGCTGTAGCACGCGCAGGGGACATGATACGGATGTCTGAAGACATTAAAAAATGGTTGGAAGAGCATGGACTCGGTAAATATCTAGGCGCATTCGAAGAGAACGAAATTGGTGTTGCTGAACTTCCCTTGCTCACTAATCAAGACCTTAGAGAAATGGGTCTTCCGATTGGACCACGTAGGCGTTTTCTAAGCTTAATGGGAGCTGGTCCAGAAACGATACAAAAAGACGTGCCAGCCCGCAATTCCCCGCAGAATCCGTTCACAAATCAATAGATGCAGAACGCCGGCAACTTACGGTGATGTTCTGCGACCTGGTGGGTTCAACAGAATTATCTCAGCGGCTCGATCCCGAAGATCTGCGGGAGATCAACCGCGCCTACCAGGATACCTGCAAGGCCGCCATAGAGCGTTACGAGGGCTATGTCGCCCGATACATGGGTGATGCACGCTCGCCTACTTCGGATACCCACAGGCACACGAGGATGATCCCGAAAGAGCAATCCATGCGGGGCTCCTTGTTGTCGATTTAGTGCGCGCCCTCAAAACCGAAAAGCACGGAATCGAACTTGGCGTACGCGTTGGTATTGCTACCGGTTCGGTGGTAGTCGGTGACCTAATTGGGGAAGGTGCATCTCAAGAGAGTGCTGTGGTGGGTGAAACCCCAAATCTTGCGGCGAAGCTTCAAGGGTTGGCAGAAACCAATACGGTTGTTGTCGGCTCTGTTACTCACGCGCTGACGAATAAGAAATTCAGTTATAAGGACGCTGGCGCCCGATTAATAAAAGGCATCAGCGAACCACTAGCATCATGGCGAGTAATAGAACCCATCAACGTGGAGAGCCGGTTTGATGCCAATCGAAAATCCGGACTCACGCCCTTGGTTGGTCGAGAGCAGGAAATCGGCTTGCTGCTCGAGCGCTGGCAACAAGCTAAGGAAGGCGATGAACAGGTAGTGCTTCTCAGCGGAGAAGCGGGTATCGGAAAATCACGTATTGCGGAAACCATCTTGCAACAAGCTGCCGAAGATGAAGCTGTCGAACTCCTCTATCAGCGCTCGCCGTACTATTCCAATACAGCCTTACATCCGGTTATCGAAAGACTCGAACGAATGGCCAAATTCGAATTAGATGATTCGAACGAGATCAAGCTAGAAAAACTCGAGGCGCTGCTCGGCCAGGAAATCACCGATGCAAGCGATCTGGCTCCACTCTATGCCGCGCTCTTGTCTGTCCATGTGCAAGGACACTATCAGCCACTTGAGATGACCGCGGAGCGCCAGAAGCAGCGGACTCTTGAAGCATTGGTTGGCCATATCAAAGACTTATCTCGCCGTAGTCCAGTGATATGTCTGTTCGAGGACATTCATTGGGCGGACCCCACGATGTTAGAGATGTTGGGGCACATGATTGAATCGATGCATAGTGTACCGATCCTCGTAGTGCTCACCTTCCGACCCGAGTTCTCTCCACCCTGGAGGGGCTTCACTCATGTTACATCACTGACGCTTAACCGATTTACACGTCGCCTGGCCTCGGCACTCGTCGAGAGAGTAAGCGATGGTGCGCAATTGCCTGACGAGGTGCGCCTACAAATCATCGAGAAGACCGATGGCGTGCCTATTTTTATCGAAGAACTTACAAAAACTATTCTGGAATCAACGCTGACGGATGGCGATGCACTAACAATCACAATCCCAACAACTTTACATGACTCACTTATGGCCCGGCTCGATCGGCTAGGAGCAGTTAAGGAGGTTGCCCAAACGGCTGCCATGTTGGGGCGTGAATTTGATCGTAACCTGCTGGCGTTGGTTTCACCTCTCGGTTCCAATGAGCTCGACGCCGCACTCAATCAACTATTCGATGCGGAGCTAATATACCGACGCGGTCAACTGGAAGAGGGTCGATTTATATTCAAACATGCCCTGCTGCAAGATGCTGCCTATGGAAGCTTGCTGAAAGCCAAGCGCCAAACGTTGCACGGCAATATTGCTCGGGCTCTCGACGACAATTTTCCCGAACGAACTGAAGCTGAACCCGAAATGCTGGCTCATCATTACACCAAAGCCGGGATGACGAAGGAAGCCATTCCTTTATGGTCAGACGCCGGTACCCGTGCGGCCAGTCGGCATGCTGTTCTCGAGACAATTAATCATTTTCGTAAGGCGTTGCAATTATTAAGTGAGACACACCCTGACCACCTGAGAGACAAGAGAGAAATGAAACTTCAGATCGCCCTGGGTACGGAAATTCAGTCTCTAGGAGCGGGAATCTCGGAAGTGGCTGCTGCGTACAATCGAACTCATGAGTTATCACAGCGAATCGCTAATACTCCTGATCTGTTTTCGATTTTGCACGGACTGTGGCATTTCTCAGTTTTCCGTGCCGAATTTGAGCAATCCGGAGAACTGGTGACTCAAATGCGGAAACTGGATAGCATCGGTAACAGCCAAGCTGGTGAATTCGAGAGCGCTTTGAGTGCCGCAAATGAATCTCTGGCACACGTCAGACGTACTGGCGAATGCTGGTGGGAAGCCGAAGGCCATCGACTTAGAGGGCTAGCACTTCGTGGAATGGGTGAGGAATCTTCAGTGTTTGAGGACTGTTTTACTCAAGCACTGGAAGTAACCCGTAGCCAGCTGTCTCGCTCCCTGGGGTTACGTGCCGCCGTTGATCTTGCTCAGGTCTGGATCGATCAAGGTAAGCGAGACGATGCACGCAATTTACTGGCTCCTATTTATGACTGGTTTACCGAAGGATTCGACACCGCTGATTTGAAAGAAGCAGGCAAACTACTAACCGAGTTAACCTGAGTTAAAAGTAGTGTGAGCGCATCAATCATAAAGTGCATCGCCACCGTCAACCTTAGAGGTGAACATGAACCAAAAAAAGAATTAAAGCCTCTGGTGCTAAAACCTGATGATGGTCGCGTTTATCCTATGGGCCGAATGTCTGCAATCTTTAAAGCGGATCTAGAAGAAACGGATTCTACTTTATCTGTTTCTGAATGGTGGCTAGAAGGAAACACAGAAGGCCCGTATATCCACAAGCACCCAGAAGCTCATCTTTTCTGCGTGATAGAGGGAAGTCTGGCGGTTTATCTCCAGGGTAAAAACTGGTTTGAGTCAGAGAAAGGCTGGTACATTTATATCCCCGGTGGAATTGAGCATTGTTTTGAAAATAGAAGTGATAACACCGTCGGCTTTATATCTATCAACACACCAGGTGGCTTTGAAAAAAGTATTCCTCATATTGTGAATTACTTTGAGGAGAATCCATCTGGCGATGTAAAACCAAGTAATTAGCCAATCGCTTGGCCTAAACATGTCCCGTATGAAAAGGCTATAACGAAGAAGCCCAATTTTCAGAGAACCTCTGTCTTCCTATCTATGTCAGTGCCGCCGACCATCTCTAATCTCAACAATGGCGAGGCTTCCAACGTGAAGAATATAGCTCTGTTATTAGTATTTCTTTTTGCAGTTCCAATCTCTGCAAGCGCAGGTATTTATAGCACTGTAAACGACGCGGTTTCTCTAGTCGCAACAGGTGACGATATTCCATAAGTCTGAATCTGTAAGTTTTCTGCGATCGGATATTGGGATCGTGCCTGTACCCTGCTTATATAATCAGTAGATCCTAGCAACTCTATTCATCGCAGAAAACGCATACAGCTATTTTTATTTCTCAAGTAGGCACAAGTTGCCTAATCGTTATTTTGATCGGATCGATCAAACAAGCCTCGGTGGCTTAAATTATTCGACGCTATCAAGCACCAGAAGTACCTAGCCTCGGTACGAAACCCCGATCCACCCTAAATGGTGCAGCTTGTGGTGTGAAACTCAATGGTATGTTGACCTCCAATGCCGCCAAGGTGGAAGCATCGGGTGACTCTAACCGACAAACCAACATGAAATCGATTAGCGTTAGCTGTTAGGTGAATCCAAGTTCACGAACGATATCATTGCAAAGAATTTAGCAATGGACGTTATCGAACCTTTGGCGGTAAAACTTGATTTGGGCGTAATCGATCCTTATTATTACTCACTTAACTGCTGCGACCCGCAGCCGCACTAACTGAGAGAGTTTTTATGACTGATTCCACGCACGAACGCGCCATTTTGGCTGGTGGTTGTTTCTGGGGCATGCAGGACTTGATTCGAAAGATGCCAGGTGTCGTCTCCACACAGGTTGGCTATAGTGGCGGTGACCTGCCCAATGCCACATACCAGAATCATGGGACTCATGCCGAAGCCATCGAAATTGAATTCATTCCAAACAAGCTGAGCTACCGTAGTCTTTTGGAGTTCTTCTTTCAAATACATGATCCTTCAACGCCGAATCGCCAGGGCAACGACCTCGGTAGCTCTTACCGCTCCGGCATCTATTACACCAGCGAAGACCAACGCCAAATCGCAGTGGACGCTATAGCTGATGTCGATGCATCGAAGTTGTGGCCGGGAAAGGTGATAACCGAGATTGCACCTGCGGGTCCATTCTGGGTGGCAGAGTCAGAACATCAAGATTACTTAGAACACTATCCTACCGGATACACTTGTCACTTCGTAAGACCAGGCTGGCAGTTGCCGCATCGCAAAGCCTCATAGCTCCCAATTACTAGTTCGATGACTAACAACAACCAGGCACCGGATTTTCGCATCACACAATGGATAGATGGGGCGGGTAAATCTATGACGCCGCTGACGCTTGATCAACTAGGTACAAACTTAAAGGTTATCTATTGCTTTCAGCATTGGTGCCCCGGTTGTCATAGTGTCGGTTTCCCTACCTTACAGCGATTGGTAACTTCGCTCGAACCACTCGGAGTTGGGTTCGCGGTTATTCAAACCGTATTTGAAGGGTTCGAAAAAAATACATTCGAACGACTGCGAGAAACTCAACTGCGTTACGAACTTAATCTTCCGTTTGGACATGATGCAGTACCGGGCAATCATTCAACAGTCATGCAAGATTATCAAACTGGTGGTACACCGTGGTTCATTCTGATCGACCAAGATAATCACGTTATATTCAGTGACTTTCACATCAATGCCGAACAAGTCATTGACAGCGTAGTTCAGTCGCTACAAGCTCAAACAACTACCCCTATTGTGTAATCGTCATAAAACCTTGATCGATCCAGACATCTACATTCGCGCATTGGTGATCTCATGATAGTAACAACTCTGCAAGAATTACTGGATACTATTCCCCAGCAGGGAAAACTGGTTTGGATTGGTCTACGACCAGCTCGTCGCGCAGAAGTGATTAGTGTAGATCAAGCTCGAGTCTCTCCTGAAGAGGGATTGTTGGACGACCACTACGGTGGCCGATCTGGGCAGCGCCATCTGACAATTGTTCAAGCCGAACATTTACCGGTAATCGCAAGCTGTATTGATAAAGAAGAAATTCTACCGCAAGACCTTCGGCGCAACCTCCTCATCAGCGGTATTAACCTGCTGGCCTTGAAGAATAAATCTGTCATGATCGGTGACGTTGAGATTGAAATTACGGGATTGTGTCATCCGTGTAGCCGAATGGAAGAGATATTAGGAGCAGGAGGGTATAACGCGGTACGCGGTCATGGAGGAGTTACCGCGCGTGTCTTAACACCCGGTCGCATCTCGCTCGGAGATCCTGTTCGTTTGGCTCCGATTGAAAAATAGCTTTGAACTTATCGCATAAGTTCCCAATGAACTACCAGCCAGCGTCGTGAAAATACAAAGTTATCACATTACAAACACCTGTATAGCAAAGCATTTGCTCCTGTAACCCCACCGTGCATTTGATAACACTGAATCTAATCTATAGACTTTGCTGAAAATATAATTCAGATACGAAATTGTAAACATGGCCGATCAAAAACTTTTTCCTACCCAGAAAGAAGGACGTTTCTATCTCTCAGAGGGCGGGTCTGAGACCGAAATTTTGTACAAGTACGGGTTTGAATTACCCGGGTTTGCGCTGTTTCCGTTGCTCGAGAACCCGCCAGCGGTTTCTAAGTTGCAAGGGATGTACCGTAATTATCTGGATGTAGTCGCAAAGTATGGAATGTGTGCGCTCATTGGTGGCCTGGATTATCGCGCCAGCCCAGATTGGGGAACACTACTGGGTTACTCTGCAGCGAACTTGTCGGAGGCCAATCTCAAATCGATAGATTTTCTGAGGGCTGTTGCTAGCGAATATGCTGCAGATATTCCGGAGATTCTAATTCAGGGGCTTATCGGTCCACGCGGCGATGCCTACCAAAAAAATCTAGGTATCACTGAAAATGAAGCTGAAGATTATCATTCTGTACAACTCACCACATTGAAAGCGGCCAATGTTGATTTGGCTTTGGCAATGACCTTTAACAATGTTCCAGAGTCCATTGGTGTTGCGCGAGCGGCAAAAAAGATCGGCGTGCCTCTCGCTATATCTCTTTCTCTAGATAGCACTTCAAAACTGAACTCTGGGCCAAGTCTTGCCAAAGCAATTACCACAATTGATGCCGAGACAGATCTCGCACCGCAGTTCTATTTGATAAACTGTTCCCATCCCCTGGAGTATGAACCCGCTATAGAATCAGGCGACTGGATAAATAGGGTTAGGGGAGTTCGGCCCAATGCTTCAAAAATGGAAAAGATTGCCCTATGCAAAATTGGGCATCTTGAAGAGGGCGATCCAATAGAACTTGGGGCGCAATGTGGTGACCTTTCCCGACGTTATCCTCATATGGATATATGGGGTGGATGCTGCGGAACCTGGAATACTCATCTGGAGCAAATCGCGAAAAATATTTTGGATCTACCTACAACACCAGACTAAAGTTTGCACTGGGATCTACGCCCACTTTACGAGATGCCGAATGCGGCGCATCAGATTAGAATAATTTATGAGTCTTCTTAGACTAAACATTCTTGGTAGATTTGAAGCATTGCTTGCGTCCGGTGAAATCTTGTCGCTACCGACACATAAGGCGGAAGTATTGCTCACTTATCTTGCCATGACGCCTGGGCAACCCCAATCACGAGAACGACTGGCGGGTTTGCTGTGGAGTGCTCGTGGCGACGAGCAGGCGCGAAACTCTTTACGACAGACTTTGAGTGCGATTCGAAAGTCGTTGGCAGGTGTAGAGCCGCAACTGCTTACAATCGATCGTATGGCGGTGTCTGTAGTCGCCGGCACAATCGATGTAGACGCCCTTGAACTGGAATGTTTGAATAAGGAGATAAATCCTACCTCTACTACCCAGACTGTAGCTTTATATCAGGGTGAATTTCTGGAAGGCGTAGTGGTGCGAGATCCGATCGGTGAAGAATGGCTAGCTGGCGAGCGCGACCGTTATCGCCAGCTAGCTATCCTGGCACTGGCTAGTTTGGTACCCCGTCAGATGGATTCCGGCGAGGTGGCTAAAGCAGTTGAAACCGCTGAACGCCTGGCTACCCTTGATCTGTTTAACGAGTCAGTATGGCAACAATTAATGAAATCATATGCCTTACGCGGTGAACGTAATAAGGCTCTTTTGGCGTACAACCGTTGTATCAAAACTCTCAAACAGGAGCTTGGGGTTGAGCCTGAGCAGGAAACCACAGAGTTACGTTCTGCAATACGTGTTGGAACTTTTAATGTAACACCAATAAATACCCCACCCGAGATTCCGAATCTGGCCAACCAGACTCCCGAATTGCCCGAAGGAACGCCCTCCCCTACTTTGCCGGAAAAGCCCTCTATTGCTGTATTGCCTTTCACCTCCATGAGCAGTGATGCCGAGCAGGATTATTTGGCCGATGGCATAACCAATGACATCATCAACAACTTATCGCGGTTTCGCGATTTGTTTGTTATCGCCAGTTATTCCAGTTTCGTCTACAAGGGTAAGGCTATGAATGTGCAGACAGTGAGCCGTGAGCTGGGTGCGCGTTACATTCTGGAAGGTAGCGTACAACAGTCGAAAGACGTGGTCAGAATTAATGTACAGCTTATCGACGGCTCCACTGGCAGCCATCTGTGGGCAGAACGTTACCAACGGCAAGTGGATGATGTATTCGCACTTCAGGACGAGGTAGTAGAGTTGATTGTTGGATCCCTCGCAACCAGTTACGGTGGACATCTGCATAAGGCCTGGCAACGCAACGGACCGCAGAACCCCAGGGCTTTTGATGCTTTTATTCTCGGCCTCGACTTTATGGATAACTTTACACCACAAGACAACCGCCGCTCAAAGGATTGCTTCGAAGAGGACATTCGGCTGAATCCCAATTATGGCAAAGCTTATGCCAAGCTAGCGTGGGTTTATCTGCTCGATGCGATCGAATGCTGGGGAGATAACTACGAAGAATTGGTAGCAAAGGGGCGGGCGGCAGCTAGCAAGGGCGTGGAGGTCGAAGACGAGGAATCCTGGGTTCACTGGTCACTTGCGGCATGTCACTTTTACGCATTTCAACATGATCAGGGTATAGCGGAATTCGATCGCACTATTGAACTCAACCCCAACGATGCCGATGTGCTGTCTGATGCGGGCTATTACTTCGCCTATGCAGGAAAGGCTGAACAGGGCGCTGAACTAATCTATCAGGCAATACGAATTAACCCACATTACCCCGAGTATTATCTTGTCCAGCTTGGACAAGTTTTATTCGATGCTCGTAAATATGAGGAAGCTCTAACCATATTCGCGAGCGTACGAAAAATTGATACGCCGATTTTATGTCTCTATCTATCGGCTAGTCACGCTGCATTTAGCAATACTGAAATGGCAAAACTGGCTGTAGACCGCCTTTTACAACACGACCCGAGAGCAACCATTGCTAAGTGGACACAACCTAAATTGGCTCCTTATAAAAATCGTGTGGATACGCTGCATCTTAGAGAGAATCTTCGTAATGCTGGGTTGGCAGAGTAGTTTGATGTTATACATGAACGCTTATGGTTTACCCAATTCGCACCAAACCCTACACCCAAAGCAGGTAATCAGAATTGATATTTAGAGAAGCGAGCATTGAAGATCTTTCACTCTTACGTGAGTTAGAGCAAAAACTGATTGAAGCAGAACGACCATTTGACTCACATGTAAAACCAGGCAATCCCACATACTACGATATCGAGAAACTGATATTGGACGAGGATTGCTGTTTAGTCGTGGCTGAAGATACAAACACTATTATCGCCACAGGGTATGCGCAATTAACCCGCACAAAACCATCACTCATCCATAATATTCACTCCTATCTTGGCTTTATGTATGTAGCACCCGATTATCGAGGA
Source organism: Parasphingorhabdus sp. (assembly GCA_047615875.1). Taxonomy (GTDB): domain Bacteria; phylum Pseudomonadota; class Gammaproteobacteria; order Arenicellales; family CAJQKF01; genus JBLHGU01. The sequence goes on along the minus strand of JBLHGU010000003.1, from coordinate 61,778 downwards.
AAGGGTATAAACAAGACTATAATTGAACAACTTATTTCCTGGACCAGGAGCAAGGGGGTAAACGCTATTTACCTGGATGTTTACTCGGGGAATAACTCTGCGATAAAGGCCTATGAAAAAATGAGCTTCGAACCCTCGCTGCTAGAAATGAAATTAATTTTGTAAATTGGATCGTTATAAATCTCTACTATGAGTGACACATCTTTAGCAGGATTTATTCTCGCAGCACTGATAGTTCTACTCATTCCCGGGCCGGGAGTTTTATACGTTGTGACTCGCAGCCTTGTTCAGGGTCGCAAGGCCGGTATGGTTTCAGTTTTGGGCTTGTCAACTGGGGCCCTGGTGCATGTTATAGCGGCAACCGCTGGGCTTTCTGCGATTTTACTTAGCTCTGCAACGGCTTTTAGTATTGTGAAATTCCTGGGCGTATTTTATTTAATTTACTTAGGAGTTCGAACATTACTATCTCGCCAACCGACTGCTGATTTCCAGGCACCAAAACCAGAATCGTTATATCGAATATTTGCAGACGGGATTTTGATCAGCGTCCTTAATCCAAAAATAGCACTATTTTTTCTGGCTTTCTTGCCTCAATTTGTAACGCCTGAGCAAGGGTCAATATCAATACAGTTTATGCAACTAGGCCTGTTGTATGTGGCACTGGCTATCTGCACTGATGGTTCATTCGCACTTTTTGCAAGCAGCCTCCGGAATGTTTTCAGCCGGCAGCTAATGCTGGGATCATTGCCTAAGTATACAAGTGGATTTATCTACCTTGGTATGGGCTTGAGTCTGGCATTTACCGATAGAAAAGTCTAAAGGCAACGTGCTGTTCAATTAAAATGTTCAGCAATGAAGTACAGTTTTTCGTTAGTTATCTGAGATAAATCATGGTTACTTGTTACATACGCTACATAATAGACCCAATAAAATTGGCTGAATTTGAACATTACGGCAAGCTTTGGATTCCTCTAGTCGAGAAGTTCGGTGGCAATCACCATGGCTATTTTTTACCCTCTGAAGGAGCAAGTAATATTGCGCTTGCCATGTTTACATTCCCGAGTTTGTCCAAATACGAAGAATATCGAAATAATTCTTTTGATGATGCAGATTGCAAAGCAGCCTTTCAGTATGCGCAAGATACACATTGCATCGTTAGCTACGAACGCAGCTTCTTTCGCCCGGTTTTTGAATAGAATTGTACGAATACTCAATATACTGGTGTAGAAGTATGCAAGGGAAAGTTTTTATGACTGCAAAGGTTATCTAAATGATAAAGGGGGAATGTTTTTGTGGCTCCGTTAAATACGAAATTGACAGTCCATTGAAAAATGCCAGATCGTGTCATTGCTCGCGTTGTCGTAAAGCCTTTAGTGGTGCTGCTTCCGCGTTCGCTGAAATTAGTGATCCAAGTAAATTCAAGTGGGCGATTGGTGAAGATAAAGTCCATAAATATGAATCAAAAAAGGGTTGGGGTCTGGGGTTTTGTAGTATTTGTGGATCAACCTTATGCGGTCTGTATAAAGGCAATGTTATGGGCATCACTTTAGGAACCGTAGACGGAGATCCGGGGGTTGATATTGAAAAACACATATTTGTTGGATCAAAAGCGCCCTGGGATCATATTGGTGGTTCGGCACAACAATTTGAAGAGTGGGACGACCATTAGTAACGTTCTTCTTATAGGAGGTCCCTAAATCTTTTCAAGCTCCGTGCCACTTCGAGGTTAGGTATTGACCACTAAGATTTCTTTTTAATTTTTGCCTGAGGCGACGCTATGAAACGAGTACTTGTATCAAACGGCAATCCAATGGAAACAGTCGTTGGATTTTGCCGCGCAGTAAGAGTTGGTCCCTATATTTCAGTTGGCGGTACGGCACCGGTAGACTCTGCCGGTAAAACTGTTGGCATTGGTGACCCAGCCGCCCAGGCAAGAAGGTGCCTGGAAATAATAAAGGAAGCATTGGAGAAAGCGGGCTCGGGAATGCAAGATGTTGTGCGTACGCGCGTAATCTTGACCAACATTGATGACTGGAAAAGTGTGATTGATGTTAGGGCGGAATACTTCAAAGACATCCGGCCAGTGGATACGATAATGCAGGTTTCTCGTTTTGTGAACCCTGAATGGCTAGTTGAATTTGAAGCAGATGCTGTCGTTTCTGATGGTATGCAACCCGAGACAGTAGGCCCTTAATAACAATAACCGAGGAAAAAATCTTTGGCCACTGCAACTAACCCATGATCCTAAAATCAGGCTTTCGACCGAATAAAGTACGAATTTCTGGAAATTACGGGAACTCGTATAGGATAGAATGCTGTTAGTTTGTAACGGGACTCTGTCGAGGAGCGCCTTTGAACGAAATATCAAGCAGTTTAGTCGTTATCCTTCATGCTGACATTATAGGCTCGACCGAGCTTGTACAGAGAGATGAAAAACATGCTCACCTTCGCATTACCGATGCGTTAAGGCGTCTAGCTGATGTCATCACATCCTATGGCGGTATCGCCCACGAAGTTCGAGGCGACGCTTTAGTTGCGGAATTCAGCAAAGCTTCTGATGCGGTCTGCGCAGCGATCGCTTTTCAGATATCCAATACAGAACTCAATGCACTACTGACTAATAACATTCGGCCAGACCTTCGCATTGGAGTCGCCATGGGTGAGGTCATTATCGCCAACGCAACTATAACTGGCTCTGGAGTTGTATTAGCACAGCGAATTGAGCAGTTCTCAAGCCCTGGTGGCGTGAATATCACCAGCGCCATACACGAGGCGTTGCCAAGGCGTTTACCCTTTGAGATAACTAACCTGGGTGAAAAGGAGCTCAAAGGATTTGACGATTCAATACGGATATACGAGGTAAAACTAAATACCAATGCCAGCGTGCCAGCACCGATAGTTACTTCGACGTTTGCGAGATTTCCGAAAAACTTTCCGATAATGGTAGGCATTATTCTACTGGGTGCGATATCAGCAGGTTTAGTTAGCTATTTTCTGCCTTGGTTCAAAGGCGACAACTCAACGCTTGATCAGAGCAGTCAGGTACAGGTACAGGTACAGAAAAAGCCCTCGATCGCTGTTATGCCATTCGTCAATATGAGCGATAGTTCTGATCAAGAATACTTTGCTGATGGAATGACCGAAGATCTGATTACCGATTTATCGAAGATATCTGGCTTAGTGGTAATCGCTCGCAATTCCACATTTGTATATAAGGGCTTGGCAATTGACCTGCGTCAGGTCTCAAAAGATCTGGGGGCTCGATACATTCTTGAGGGCAGCGTTCGCCGATCAGGCGACGAGGTTCGAATAAATGCGCAGCTTATAGACGGCAGAGACGGTGGCCATATCTGGGCGGATCGATACGATCGCAAAATTATGGATGTATTTGCACTGCAGGATGAAGTGTCGCAGAGCATAGTAAAAGCATTATCCGTTAATCTTACAGATATAGAGCGAACTCGTTTAGGCAACTTAGAGACTACAAATATCGAGGCATATGAGGTTCGGCTTCGAGCACTCCAGGTTCAGGCACGATTCACGCGGGAAGACAATATTGCGGGGCGCGGGCTCTATGAGAAGGCGGTGCGTATCGATCCCCATTACGCTCGAGCATGGGCCGGGATCGGCCTAACCCACGCTATCGACATTAATATGAGCTGGACGCCGAACCGAGAACAATCGATTCGTCAGGGACTTATAGCGATTAATCGCGCTCTGGAGTTAGACGACACTGTAGTTCGTGCATATTTTGCAAAAGCCGCAATGCTGCAGGCTCAGGGGCGTTTTGACGAAGCCGAGGTAATTGGCAGGCGCGTAGTGGACCTGGAGCCAAACTACGCCGATGGTCACGCACAACTAGCATTTGGGTTAGCCAACTCTGGCAAGCACGAAGAATCACTTTTAGAAATTGCGAAGGCTTACCAACTTAATCCGATATATTCTCAAATTTACATGTATGTACGAGCAATCGCCCTATTCATGGATCAAAGATATGATGAGGCGGCTTTATTACTTGAGCAAGCCATAGAACGCAATCCTTCGTTTGACAGGGTGCACGTGCTTCTGGCATCTGTTTATGGGCATCTCGGTCGAATTGATGATGCCAATTGGACCGTGACAGAAGTTCTGACACTCCGACCAGAATTGACGCTGCAGCGCGAAAGAAGCAACTCTGCATACAGGCGTAGTGAAGATAAAGACCGCTATATTGAAGGACTTCGAATGGCCGGTTTCCCTGAGTGATTTAAGGATGATCAGACCTGGCCTGACGGGAAGTGCGCTGGATCGAGTTTTTTAAAGCGTATCCTGACAGCTATGTAGGGGAAGGTGTTATGTCTATAATTGAAATAATGATCAAAACCACCAGGAAAATATGATGAAGTCCCGCCGGTTCATTCAATGTGATGTATTCAGTCCCATACCAACCCGGGGCAATCCTCTTGCTGTTGTGGTCGATGCGCAAGGTATTTCCGAAGAGCAAATGCGTCAGTTTGCAGCCTGGACCAATCTCGCTGAGACAACTTTTCTTCTACCACCTGAAAATTCAGCCGCTGACTACAAAGTGCGTATTTTCACACCAACGCGGGAGATGCCGTTTGCGGGTCATCCAACGCTTGGAAGTTGCGCTGCGTGGCTGCAAACAGGTGGTGTCCCACGGGAACAGGGCATCGTACGTCAGGAGTGCGCCGTAGGCATTATTGAAATCGATGTTAGCGATGAAAATTTACTGGAGTTCGTAGCTCCGCCAACTAAGATTGAAGCGATGCAGACTGATCTGTTTGACGTTATTGTTGAGACACTTGAGATCCCATACGACTCTATTCTACATACGGCCCAACTCGATAACGGCCCAGTTTGGCAAGTTCTACAGCTTAACTCTGCGGAGGCAGTGCTAGCGGTAGATTCGTCGCGGGTTAGATGGCCAACATTCAAGTCCATCGGGCTTATTGGTGCACACCCACCGGGATCAGAATGTGCCTACGAGGTGCGTATGCTGGCCCCATCAAGTGGCATGAGTGAAGATCCGATCACCGGCTCTTTGAATGCTGCCATGCCACACTGGATGAGTGCGGAAGGGCGTCTAACGGGCGCAACTAAAATTGCACAAGGCACCACCATTGGCAGACATGGTCGCGTGTCGATCCGTCCTTGAAAAAAAGGTAACAACATACAGATTGGCGGACAGGTGCATATTTTGGTTGAAGGCAATGTCACGCTGTAGCTGTACTGTCAAAAACTAAAATGATATCGAAAATGTAACCGAGGTTTAGCTATGTCAGATAATAAAAATACGCCTTACATCGGCAGTTGTTTATGCGGGTCAATTAAATACGAAGCAGATGAAATTGAACCCAGAATGGGACATTGTCATTGTTCGATGTGTCGTAAGTTTCACGGTGCCGCATTCGCTACATTGGGCGAGGCGAAAGCGGATAATTTTCGTTGGACCGAAGGAGAGAAACTTTTAGCAAGTTACAAAGCTAAAAACGGAACCGTGAGAAAGTTTTGTAGGCTATGTGGTTCCAGCATGATATTTGCTGTAGCTGATGACTCCGGCGAGTTAATCGAGTTTGCTCTTGGAACCCTTGATAGTGAAATTAATCTACGCCCGGATGCGCACATTTACGTCGGATCAAAAGCTAACTGGTTTAAGATGTGTGATGGCTCACCACAATATGAAGAAGGTAGAAACTCTGCGAAAATACATAAACACGTGAGACCAGTTACCCCGTAGCGACGGGAGCTGTAAAACAATTAAGTGCCTATAACCACGCTAACTGATCTGTTTATAATCTAACTGCACTAAATATTAGTTGGTAAAGTTAGTGTCACTCTTACAAAACACCTGGATGAGAAACTAACTTGGAGCGAAGTTACCAACACAACTTTTCTGATAACAGTACTGCGATGTTTGATGCCGCGGGCAGAAGAAAGAAAGCCGGCACGATGATCAGTGTTTTGTCTGATTTTAGCAGCGAACCACTTGATCAACTTTGCGCTCTAAATGTCGGTGGCTCAGCAGGGATTATCGATGAATATCTATCTAGATATTTCCTGCAGGTAACCGGGATAGATATTGATGAAAAAGCCATTTTGTTTGCAAAGGAGAATTTCCAGAAACAAGGATTGGTGTTTGAATTCGGCGATGCAATGGATATGCAATACGAACCTGATTCTTTTGATGTAGTAGTGTGCTCTCAGGTGTATGAACACGTTCCCGATGCAAAAATTCTAATGTCCGAAATCTTTAGAGTCCTAAAACCAGGTGGTATTGTTTACTTTGCAGCTGGAAATCGAATAATGGTAAATGAGCCTCATTACAACCTGCCCTTCTTGTCCATCATCCCACGCCCTCTGGCACATCTCTACATGAAGTTAGCAGGTAAAGGTGACTTTTATCATGAGAAACATTTTACTTATTGGGGACTAAGAAAACTTGTAGGTCAATTTTCTATGACTGACTATACGCCCAATATTTTGAGAGACCCTAAAAAGTATAAAGCTGACTACATGATAAAACCAGGATCCAAAAAACATAAGATCGCTACATTTATTGCTAATTATATGATCTGGTTAGTTCCAGGTTATATTTGGATACTAAAAAAACCGGTCAAGCGTAACTAGAATACAGTTACAAATATTTGTCCGGTTGCCAGATCATTGTTTTTTAGCCAGCACTTGAAAAACATCTTTATTTATAGCAAATCCTTTTGGTCTGCTTTTCATATCGCGAGATATAAGTATTCTAAGTGTTTGATCATCAACAAATCGAGCAACCATAGGTATTTGCTGTTTCTCTGCTGAATCAATTAAAATCACGATATCCAGATGTATAGGATCATAGTCCGTATTAGTAACCCACTCTACGCTACCATGTACCAGATTTGCTGAACTTAACAGCGGAACACCCTCTAGTTTCAATTCAGCACTATTATCTTCATTGAATACGAATGTCGCAGTATCTCCATCGGAGTCTATACCCGACCATTTTCCGATAACATTCATATCGGCGTGGGATAGGCTAAAATAAAAAACACCACACACGAATACCATCGCGATAGAAATTAGTTTGCTCATTCTCATGTTATTTGAATATTTTTCCACAATTTACGTTTCATCAAAATATGCTGTCGTTGTATTAGCTAGATAATTCAGTTCTCGAATAATACACCAGGATGACTCGGAACACAGTCATGCATCTAACGATGCGCCGATCTATCACGGCTCTATCAATCGCAGGATATGGTAGTGATACTGCGTTAATTACCAAATCATCAGGTGGTTTGTCTAAATGCATGCAAGAAAGCTTAGTTTTACAGAGATTGTGGAATTGTTAGAAAATTGGACGAACAAGACTAAGGAAATGAATTAATGAAGGTGGCATTCGTCGTATATGACAATATGACATCTCTGGATTTCATTGGCATATATGATCCTTTAACCCGAATAAAGTCGATGGGTTTTGATACCAGCTTTAATTGGAAAGTATGCGCCCTCACCCCAAAAGTTACGGATGATCGTGGCCTTGGCATTCTGGTTGACTGTGTCGGGGAATCGCTGGAAAAATACGATCTTCTCATAATGCCTGGAGGACCAGGCGCAGTTTCATTGCAGGATGATGAAATATTTATCAGATGGATAAAAACTGCTAATTCAGTTCCAATTAAAGCATCTGTCTGCTCAGGCAGTTTAATCTTGGCGTCTGCTAATTTTCTGCAGGGTCGTATAGCAACAACTCATCCTGGCGTTCGAGAAATGCTATCAGACAAAGGTGTGAAAACCTCAAGCGATAGAATTGTAGAAGACGATAATGTAATCACCGCTGCAGGAGTTACTGCGGCTATCGATCTCGGGTTATACATTGTGTAAAAATTAAAAGGCCCGGAAATCAGAGAGCAAATTGCCAGGCAAATGAACTACCCGAATGCCTAGCAACGACCAACTTGACTACAATAATAGCGGTCGTACTTAGAAGCTTCGTAATTGAAATGGATAGCTTACTAACTGTTTACTATTTCTACACGTATTGTTAAAAGCCGGCTAATTCAGTAGTTATTCTGCAACCCCAGTTGTTGAAGAATTCCGGCTGAATCATAGTAATCTCGACCTTCAACAACTTTGCCATCAGCTACCCGCATTACACTGCAATAGCGAACTTTAACCTTGCGACCAGTCGCCGCGAAAGTGCCCTGGCTCGTCTCAAGTGGTCCAGTATGGGTTCCACGATTAACAAACTCCACTACTGCCCAGTCATCCTGAACAATTACATTAACCACCTTACATTCTCCATCGGGAAATGCCTTGCGCCATCGATAGTAGTCCTGTTTATACGCTTCTGGCCCAGGTTGCATTTCCTCTCGAGCGACGTCTTCAAACTGGCAATCTTCAGCGATTATGGCTGCGCCTCTATCGGGATTTCGCATATCCCAGGATTCGTGAAAAATTCTTACAACTCGTTCGGTTTCCGTCATCAGGATAATCTTCAGCTTTAGAGGTTAGAAATAATTCTACATTGTTGGTATAAATTATGCGGCGACGATTCATTGCTGTTTTTCTATGCAACGCTCGCGCCTGAGTTCGCCCTGAGATAAAATAGCCAACATAAATGATAACGAGTATGTACACCCAATGAATGAGGAAATATCTCGGAAACTCGCAGTATTGCTACACGCAGACATAGTAGGTTCTACGGGATTAGTTCGACTCGACGAAACCCTCGCCCACAATCGTATGCAGGATGCATTCAAGCGGTTTGCGACGGTTATTTCCAGTCATGGTGGCATTGCCCATGAAATTCGCGGCGATGCGCTCGTTGCAGAATTCTCCAGGGCTTCCGACGCAGTTGCAGCAGCCGTGGAATTTCAGGCTACCAATTCTTCCGTAAACCTGGAATTGAGTGGTGACATTCACCCTATAGTCAGGGTGGGCATCGCCATAGGTGAGGTTCTGATTGCTGACAATACGGTAACTGGCGAGGGTATTGTTCTGGCCCAGCGTCTGGAGCAAATCGCAGAGCCCGCTGGCATCTGTATACAAGATGCGGCTTATCAGACTATACCAAAGCGTCTGCCATTTCTGTTTGAAAGCATGGGAGAGCGACAGTTAAAGGGATTTGATGAATTGGTAAAGGTATATCGTGTGGGTCAAGATGCCACGGACTCATCCGCCGCACCTAGTCCAACAAGACTTCAGAATATTAGTCCTACCGAGTGGCCAGACAGACCCTCTATTGCTGTTCTACCCTTTACCAATATGAGTGGTGATCTTGAGCAGGAATACTTCAGCGATGGAATAACCGAGGATATTATTACCGAACTATCTCGGTTTCGAGAGTTATTTGTCATCTCCCGCAATTCATCGTTTATGTTTAAACAACAGACTGTTGATATAAGAGAAGTAGCGACGAAGTTAGGTGTGCGGTATGTGGTGGAAGGCAGCGTACGAAAGGCGGGCAATCGGGTTCGCATAACAGCCCAGCTGTTAGAGACCGAAGACGGTTCCCATCTTTGGGCAGAACGTTATGATCGAGAGCTAGAAGATATATTTGACGTTCAAGATGATGTTGTACGATCTATTTCCGGGGTATTACCTGGCAGAGTTACCGAAGCCGTGGCAGAAGTTAGAAGGCACCATCCAACTAAAAACTTAACGGCCTATGATTATCTCATGCGAGCCAATCACGTTCTAAACCGGCGCGGTGATAATATTAAGAGCGCTATTGAGCTGTATCAGAATGCCATTAAACTGGATTCAGAATGCGCGGCCGCTTTTGCTGGTATCGCCGTAGCTGAAGGTATGGCTGTATGGGATCTATCTTATTATGATGATAGTCCTTTGGAGCGTGCGTACGAAGCGGGCAAACAGGCCATTCAACTGGATAGTAGTGATTATCGTTCCCAGTCGGCATTTGGCGAGGCGCTGAGACAGCTGGGCCATCATGATCGGGCCAGACAACATCTACAACGCGCCACCAAGCTCAATCCCAACAGTGCCCGCGTATTAGGATATTGGGCAATGTTGCAGGCTTATAATGGAGATCCTCAGGGTGCAATCGATACTTATAACCATGCTGCACTTTTAGATCCGCTTAGTGCTGATAATTTGAGACTGGAGATTCTCGCTGAATCCTACTACAACCTGCATGAATACGAGAAGTCTCTTGCAGCGCTGGAATCAATGCTTAAGCTACCCATCTTTTACACCCACCAACAAATGGCAATATGTTATGCCCAACTTGGAGATATGGACGCTTGCAAAAGAAGCATGAAAAAATATCGGGAGGAGCTGCCGGAGTCTTATAATGAACAACTTCTGTTTGAGTCCCACTTACGCCTTTGTGCCCGGCAAGAAGATAGGGATCATTGGACACAAGGGTATCGCTTAACTGGAATGAATATTTAGGTTCTCTATGACCGGCGAATTTGCCGTTCTCTTAGACTCTACGTAAAGTAGATCTATGAAGTTCTCGTGTATTCATGAACCCGATCGACCAGAACCTTCACATGATCAGGGCTCACACCAGGCAATATGCCGTGGCCTAGATTGAATACATGGCCCTGCCCCGCTGGGCCAAAATCGTCCAGCACAGCTGTTGCTTCCGCAACTATCGCTTCAGGGTTCGAAAACAATACCATAGGATCCATGTTGCCCTGCAGGCAAACTTTTGTGCCAACCCGTTGTTTAGCTTCAGCAAGCGATGTGGTCCAATCAAGTCCAAGGGCATCACAGCCGGTGTCCGCCATTGACTCCAGCCATTGTCCACCGCCTTTGGTAAACAGGATAACAGGGATACGGTCATCGCCTTCGCCAGTGTTCAAACCATCTACAATGCGTTGCATATATTGCAGAGAAAACTCCTGATAACTACGGTAACCAAGACTGCCACCCCAGGTGTCAAAAATTTGCACGACGTTTACGCCAGCCGCAATTTGGGCATTCAGGTAGGTGATTACCGATTCGGTCACGGTAGAAAGCAATTGATGGGCTGCCTTCGGATCTGAGAAAATCAACGACTTGATCAATTTAAAGTCGCGACTACTACCACCTTCAACCATATAGGTTGCCAACGTCCACGGGCTTCCGGAAAAACCAATTAATGGCAAACTATCCTGCAAAGCAGATTTTATTGTACGCACCGCATCCATCACATAACCGAGATCTTGCTCAGGGTCGGGCACTCCCAAAGCGGCAATTTCTGCAGCCGAACGCACCGGGCGTGCAAACTTTGGGCCGACACCTTCATTCAGACTGAGTCCTAAACCCATAGCATCCGGTATTGTCAGGATGTCTGAAAACAGAATCGCTGCATCCAGGTCAAAGCGTCGCAATGGCTGCAAAGTTACTTCGCAAGCCAACTCCGGGTTCTTGCACAGCGACAGAAAGTCTCCTGCCTGTTCTCTGGTTTTACGGTACTCAGGCAGATATCTTCCCGCCTGACGCATGATCCAGATAGGAGTGTAGTCGGTGGGCTGGCCACGTAATGCGCGTAGAAAGGTATCGTTTTTCAACATTTTAAATTACTACCAGTAATTCCCGGAGTTGAAATCTCAAGGAGTTTCATATTACGGGGTAAGTGGGGTAAGTGGGGTAAGTTGAGTCTTAATCCTCATTAGAGCTTTTACAGCGAGTTCTATCTCTATTGCTATACCGATGCTTTGATCTGCTTCTGGATAGCAGCAGCGGCTGCAGCTGGGTCTTCGGCATCTCTAATGGGGCGTCCAACAACAATATAATCCGCACCATAATCGAAGGCCTGCTCAACAGTAACCACTCTTTTCTGATCATCACCTCGATTGTCTATTGGCCGAATTCCTGGCGAGACGATAAGTAATCGATCGCCCAGGGCTTCGCGCATCGGTTTCGCTTCCTGACCAGAGGCGACCACACCAGCACAACCATGCTCTACTGCACGTTTTGCACGAGACATAACCAGTTCATCAACATTGCATTGAAACCCTAGATCATCGAGATCGCCTCGGTCAATGCTGGTTAGAACGGTAACTGCTAGCACAGATACATCTTTGGCAGCTTCCGCGGCCGCGGCCATCATGGAGTCATTACCGTGCACCGTTGTAAACGTTACACCCGTACCGTTTAAACGACTGACCGCACGGGCAACCGTTGCGGGTATATCGAAAAACTTTAGATCAACGAATACCAGCTTCTGACGATCTCGCAGCCAGTCAAGCAATTCAAAAAATCCCCGCGACATAAACAGCTCGAGACCGATTTTATAAAAAACCACATTATTCCCGAGGCTCTCGACCATAGCTTTCGCCTGGTCAATTTCAGGAACATCCAGTGGAACAATAAGGCGTTGCTCAGCCAGTATGGAATTACGATCGTGCATTGAAATACTTTTTGTGAAAATTAACTTAGTTGACGTTAACCAACCGGGGATTCCAGAACACTCGGCCTTTGCTGTCTATCTGATCAAGTAGTTCATCACCGGTAAGTGCTTTTTGCTGGTCGAGAAAACCATCTTTAATTACTTTTAAAATGAAAGCGTCGGCTTTTTTAAGCTGGGTTTTACCTACCTCTCGCCGCACATCCAGCGGCGTCAGGCCCAGATAAATCCAGTCCGTAGTGCCTGCCGATCCTTTCACCTTACTTTGTACCTGATATAAAACATGTGCGCCTAGTGGATCAGACTGTATAGTCATCGGCAATATTTTAGTGGAAGCACAGCCTCCAAGAAGCAACAAAGAGGTTGCGATAAACAAAGTTTTAATCATTCGTTTTATCCAATTTAATTTCTACAAATTGTGGCTCAAGCAGGGCAGCTTCTTTGTTGCCGTGTCGCAGGCTAACCCAAAATGATGCGGTTTTATCTCGGTAGCCTATTTTTTGTACACGAACATTGATAAATTTTCGTTCCTCCTTACCCTCACGCCACCATACTTTCACCGGAGATACGCCCAACACCGTATCATCCTCCATATTAACCACCTCAGCACCGGGAGGATTAGTTTTGATAAACGCCGCGCCATGATGGTTAGCACAACCGGCTAGTACCATCAGGACAGTAACCACAAACAATGTGGGTTTAAATTGCACAGGAATCATAAAGGCGTTCTGGTAAAAATATTTAAAACGGGTGGCTACATAACTAAAGATAGATACCCATGTGATTACAACTAATTTACTGGCAGAAACCGAACCGGAAGTATTCGGGTCGGCATCTAGACACTAGTTTACGTCACCGCTATTGCTAGTAGCAATATCTGGCTGATTTTTTAGTGATTTCATTGTATGGCTGGATAATCAGTTTTTACTGAATACTCTACATGCTTCTATTACTAACAAGGCAGGGTAAATCAGGCCTTATGACTATTCGCCATTACATTCCATAATTAGATATTCCATATTGTAGTCGCCAGTCATAAACGCCTGACCGATTTGCTTAAGTAGAATCAGTTGAATTCGTCCTTGATCAGCCTTTTTATCCACTTTCATTAAGTCCAAAAATTGATCTGGCCCTAGCTCCGCTGGAGGTCCGACAGGTAAATTACAGGCTGATATCAAATCTACAATACGCCCTACTTCATTCTCGGTCATCAGGCCCATTCTTTGTGACATTCTAGCAGCCATACACATACCAGCCGCCACTGCCTCACCGTGCAACCAGGTACCGTATCCCATACCTGTCTCGATCGCGTGGCCAAATGTATGTCCAAGATTGAGTAGTGCACGAACGCCCTGTTCAGTTTCGTCCTCTGCGACAACCTGGGCCTTTATTCGACAACAATTCGCTACGGTGTGGGAAACTGCCGCGGGATCTAGGGACAACAACGCCTGGTGATTATTTTCCAGCCAATGAAAAAAACTAGCGTCTTTAATCAACGCTGTTTTAATTACCTCTGCAACACCTGACGCAAGCTCACGTTTTGGTAACGTATGCAGCACCGCAGAATCTGCGATGACACATTGTGGTTGATAAAACAGGCCTATCATATTTTTCCCAAGACGGGAATTGACGGCAGTTTTGCCTCCAACAGAAGAATCGACCTGAGATAATAAAGTCGTTGGAATTTGTATGAAAGGTATGCCTCTCTGATAACAACCGGCCGCAAAACCAGCAATATCACCAACGACTCCACCACCCAACGCAATTATCGTTGTACGGCGATCACAAGGCACTTCAAGTAATGCTTCAAAAATGGTTTCAGCAACCTGTAGATTCTTGAATTGTTCGCCATCTTCCAGAATGCAGGTGTGAGTCTCGAAACCAGCCAGTCCTTGCAATAATCTATCCAGGTATAGTGGTGCAATGGTTTTATTACTTACCACCATCACTTTACTACCTCGTATATGTGAGGTTACTAGCTCAGGTTGCTCCAGTAATGACCGACCGATATGTATTGGATAACTTCTATCTGCCAGATCAACTTCCAGCGTGATCATGTAATTTCTTCGATTTGCTTCACGATACGTTTACAAAGACTACCTGGGGCGCGATCATCTACTTCTATCACAATGTCAGCCACCTCCTGGTACAGGGGTTCACGTTCTTCCATTAAATTAATAAGTGTTGAAGCTGGGTCACGATCGTTCAGCAGTGGGCGATTGCGATTATTGCGGGTTCTTTGAATAAGAACTTCTACTGGAGCTTTAAGATAAATGACCAAAGCAGATCGAGTAATTGCTTTTCTATTCTCACTGCGCCCAACCGCTCCACCACCCGTCGCTATAACCAGATTACTCTTATCCGTATACTCCTGGATAATTTCTGTTTCGCGCTTACGAAATCCATCCTCGCCTTCAATATCAAAGATAGTAGGGATGCTTACACCAGTGCGATATTCAATCTCCTGGTCAAGATCGACAAATTCACGGCCCGTGACTTTCGCCAATGCCTTACCAACAGTGGTTTTACCGACCCCCATAGGGCCAACCAGGATCAGGTTCTGTATGCTCAAAAGAAGAATTTCTCAGCCACCCGAATCAGGCCGCTGTTAAGTACAAGGGACTCACGAATTTACGACTGGGATCTTATTGCGCGGTTAACGCCGGACTCAGGATTCGCGGAGTAAGAAAAATTAACAGCTCTGTCCGGTTATCAACCAGGTTTCGCTTTTTAAACAAATTTCCTAATATAGGAATGTCACCAAGCAATGGGACTTTAGTAGTTGATTCAGCCTGAATCTGTTCGTAAATACCTCCGATAACCACTGTCTCACCGTTATCCAGTAACACCTTAGTTTGCACGGCCTTGGTGTTTATAGTGCTGGCATCGGCTGCTGAAAAAGAATCCTTACTAATAGACACATCCAGGATTAATCGATCATCGGGAGTAATCTGAGGCGTAACTGTTAATCCTAACACGGCCTTTTTCGTTACAACACCACCCTCGCCCAGAACACTAGTGGTGAACACTCGTTCCTGACCTTGCTGAATTGAAGCTTCATGTTGGTCAGTTGTTAACAGTCTGGGATTCGCAATTACTTTGCCATTGCCTTCGGCTTCAAGAGCTGAAATTTCAAGATCTATCAAATGCGCAAATCCGGCTCCCGCCTTAGCCAACGAAAAGGCATAGGACGCTGCAGGAAGTCCGCTGACCCCGTCTGCTCCCAAATTCACACTGATTCCATTACCACTGTTTGGCCCAGCACTCAAAACTGTACTATTGTTTTCAATAGAACTTGAGCCAGCAAAAGTACCAATATTAGTATCTGAGGTGCCTGGCAAACGAGCATTCTCTGTTAAGCGTGTAAAGCCAAGTCGAGCGCCAATGTTGCGACTAAAATCTTCATTAGCTTCAACGATTCGTGTTTCAATTAATACCTGTCGAACCGGTCGATCAAGCTTGGCAATCATTTTTCGTATTTGACCAATTTTTGCCCGTGTATCCTGAACAAGCAACGTATTGGTTCGATCGTCAACCGCGACACTACCTCTGTTAGATAAAAGAGAATTATCATCGGTTTGCTGGTCTGACACCGATACGCTACCAAATAGTGAGCCTTGCACACCAGATTCAATTGCTCGCCTGGATTTCAGAATTTCACTGAGTTCCCTAGCTTTTGCATAGTTAACCTGAATTAATTCGGATACAAGAGGTTCCAGTAACAATGCCTGGGATTCCGCCTCGAAAGTCTGGCGTTCCTTCGCAGCGATTTCTTCGGCCGGGGCTACCCAGATCACATTACCCTTTTGTCGTTTGGCCAACCCTTTAACTTGCAAAATTGTATCGAGTGCCTGGTCCCAGGGCACATCTTTTAGCCGCAGGCTTAAATCACCGGTTACACTATCACTGGTAACGAAGTTCAAACCAGTAAAGTCGGCAATAACCTGCAGTGCTGCTCGTACGGTAATCTTTTGAAAATTAAACGATAACTTCTCCCCAACATAACCAAACTCATCTGGTTCGCGCTCTACTTCCAGCGCTGTTGGTGGGTTAATTTGCAAGGTTAGCGTATCACCAACTTGATAGGACGAATGGGAATATTGACCTACGGGACTGACGATCACACGGGTCCCTGCGCCAGTAAAAAAGGTGTCTATTGTTTGAACCGGCGTAGCAAAATCCGCCACGTCTAAACGTTTCTCCAGAGCTGCTGGCAATGAAGTACCGGGCAAATCAATCAAAATTTCGCCAGCTTCTTCACGAACATCAATACCTACTTCATCCGAACTCAGCTTTATGCTAACGGTTCCACCACCTTCTACGGATCGTCTAAAATCAATATCTGTGACAGAAAAGTTAAGGCGTTGGCCATTACCATTATCAAACCGCGGCTTGGCACGCATGGTATCTGCAAGCTGTCTATCCGATGGTGATTCCAAAACAAGAACTAATCCATCGCTCGTCAGCCGTTGCTCGAAGTCCACGGCTGCAACAAGATTTAATATCACTCTGGTACGATCATCTGTTTCAGCGGTAACAATACTTTCAATCGCACCTATGCCAACACGCTGAATCGTTTCGGCTACAGCGTTTTTTGTATCAAAGAAATCAACTATCACCCGAGGAGGGTTATTGGTGCGAAATACCCCTGGTTCCAGACCATCGGTATTTACATTTAAATTAATCTGCAATTTCCCACCAGGAAACTGGGCATACTGGATATTACTCAGAGTACGTGATCCCTCTGGAGCAACGCGTGTGCTAGTTGCAACTACCTGAGGTTCTGAGCTGGTCAACTTAATCTCTGGCGCGCGAACTTCAGCGGTACTTAGAGACAACGTGCTGTTGCCGCTATTCACTTGCGCAACGAGAATTTGTGGCTCGACCTTAATCGTAGCAGTATCAGCGATAGCAGTATCAGCGATAGCAGTATCAGCGATAGCAGTATCAGCGATAGCAGTATCAGCGATAGCAGTATCAGGGATGTTGTCTAGCTCTTTTTGCTCAACCATCTGGCTGGAATCAACCACATCCGGCTTTAATTCCTGTACCGCCATTATTTCGGGCTTAGATGCTTTAACTGGTTGTAAAACAATCCGTGGGCGATTACTGGATGTAGTTGAATTTTTAGCAACTTTCTCCATTACAGGTAGTATTTCTGCCGCAACTACAGGTAGTATCTCTGCCGCAACAGGGATGCTTACACTTTCTTCAACAACTGCTGCAGGCTGCTCCTGCTGCTGAATTTCTTGCAACACCAACTGCTCTAGCTCTGACATTTCGGATGTATCTGACTCGATTGCATCTGGCTCGCTTATAGCATTGTTTGTATCTTTCAATACACCTACGACAATCTCAGGCTGATTAAGATCGGCGTCTTCAACGACAATGGTCTCACCAGCTCCTTCAACTATAGAAACAGCATACCCAGTCGCTGTTGTCGATACACTCAGATGACCGGGCGTTTTTAAAAGAATGTCAAAGTTTGCTCTGGTGGGTTCATCAGTCATGTAGGGAAAAACGCCCCTTACTATACCTACCGCCCCGATATCACGAATATTTTTCGCGAGATCATCACCTGGAAAATAGACCCTTAACCGATACCCATTATCGAGTACTTCTGTTTTAAAATCTTTTATCCCCGCGTCAGGGGTTGAAGAGACTACAGAAAAAACGGGGGTGCCAGTGTCGTTCCATTGTAGTCCAGACAATTCCGCGGCAATTACTGGCAAGGAAATCAATAATGTGGCAAGAGACATGCCACACGTAACTTTCCTAAGCCCTGATGATACGTTTACTTGCATGTTTAATCTGTATTGGGTGCGATAATTAAGTGAAATGTAAGCTATTGTAACAGGGTAATTGTGGTCTTTCTTTCCTCCCATTGGCCCGCTGGGCCACGCACCACCTCTCTCAAAACCACGTCCTGCTCATTTATTTCGATGATCTTACCATTTTGTTGACCAAGATGGTTACCTAATGTGACACGATGCGTGCCACCATCCGGTGTGCCAATAAGAGCCCAGGAACCCGTCTCCTGAAACATAGCACCAACCATGGTCAAAGCGTCTAGTGGAAACTGCTCGAGATGTTCACGTCGACGCTCGGGTTGAAATTT
Organism: Parasphingorhabdus sp.; assembly: GCA_047615875.1. Taxonomy (GTDB): domain Bacteria; phylum Pseudomonadota; class Gammaproteobacteria; order Arenicellales; family CAJQKF01; genus JBLHGU01. The sequence continues at coordinate 43,311 of JBLHGU010000003.1, read as the reverse complement.
TTCAAGCACTAAATCATTTTGCTGAGGCTCCGTATCTCTTAAGTTTTCAGCTGAAAAAGGTTCCGGCTCATCACTTGCGCCGTAGCGAAACCCTTCGTAGGGCTCCATTGCGGGCAACGGATCAACTTCAGGGGATCTATCCTGATAGGCCTCACGAGTAAACCGACGCAAATCAGAAAGACTGGAGTCAGGCAAACAACCCGCGAGCATTACGATCATGGCGGCGACAAAAGCTTGTGCGGGCAACCTGGGACCATACAACCTTGAATTAAAAGCTGGCATGATTAATCGCGGACTTTACGTACACGGGCGTCACTATCACCGCCCCTGATTTCAAATTCATCCTGATAACGGTAAGTTCTGATAACAGCCCGGACATTTAGGATTCCACTGGGCTCACCATTGATGATTACATTGCCCATGGTGACGATTCTAGGCAATGCTGCCAGATCACTGACGAAGTTCCCCATTTGATGATAGGTACCGCGCACTGTAAGATTGATAGGTAAAGTTTCGTAGAAATCTCCCTCACGTGTATTGTTGGGCTTGAAACGCAGAAACTCAAGGCCCCTCGATAATCCGGCCTGAGTAATGTCAATGAGAAGCTGCGGCACCTCGGTTTTGTCCGGCAACTGATCAACCATAATCGCAAAATTACGCTCAATCTCTTCTAATTGCTGTCGGTAAAGAGGTAAATTGATGGCTTTGGCTTTGCGATCTAGAAATACCTGTCGAAGGCTTTTTTCCTGTTGTTCCAGTTGCCTCAACTCTTTTAGCTGAGCGCTTACTATAAAATGGTAGCCTGCGTATATCAGCGCAAAAAATACTACAAACGTCATAGCAACCTTAAACCATTGCGGCCAGGTACTAAGATCGGATATATCTATATCCTGTAGTTCGCTAAAGTCTATCGCCATTACACTATTTCCAGCCACCTACGAACGCAGCGAATCGCACTACCCCTCATTGAAGCGCTCCTCAGCTGTAAGCTGACGACCAACCCTGGATATGCCAAGATCGAACTGGCTTAATTTGCCTTCGGCATCCTCAATTACATCGATAATATTTAAGTTCGGATTGTGAAACAGAGCCGAGTCTTCCAAATTCCGCATTAGCGCGGACACCCGGGTATTGGATTGGGCACGGCCAATCAATTTCATTTTTTTGCCTTTAATTTCCATCTTAGAAAAATAAACTCCATCAGGCTGTAGTCTGACCAGCTCGTCCATCACCTGCACCAACTCGGTGCGATCGCGTTGCAATTCTTGTATTACCTCCATTCTGGAAACCAGGCGATCTCGACGCTCTCTCAGTTCCTGTATTTCCTTTATCTCATCATCCAGCTTACTAATTTCACCACGCAGAAAGCCATTTCGAGCATTTTGAACTTCCTGCAAATGTGTCACAAACTGACTGACACCGAGGACTACCAGTGCACTGATTACCCACAAGCTGACACTGCCAATCATCAAATACCTGGATCGCTGATTACGTACCTCTTCTCTCCAGGGTAAGAGGTTAATTTTACTCACGTGCAGCTCCGCGCATTGCCAACCCACAGACTGTTCCAAGTAACGGGGCATATCGATAAAGTCTTTTTTTATCGACATTAGAACCGATTTTTGTGTTTACAAACGGATTAGCCAGGCGGGTAGTAACACCGGTTTTATCACCGATTTTCTCTACCACTTTAGGCAATGCCGAACTTCCTCCGGTTACAAATACATTGTCGACATGATCATAGTTGCTCGAAGACAAAAACAGCTGAATTGCTCGATTAGCCTCTTGAGACATAGATTCTAAAAATGGCCTCAATATGTCTACTTTATAGTTTTCAGGCAAATCACCGGTACGTTTCTTGTGCTCAGCTTCCTGATAGGAAATACCAAAACGACGCTGAATACTCTCGGTTAAACTTTTGCCACCGAAGGGATAGTCACGGTGATATACCAACTGCCTGCGGTGCACAACATATAAATGACTTGACGTAGTGCCATAATCAAGGATAGCAACTACCTTTTCGACTCCATGATCAGGCAGACTAGGGGCAATTAAACTAAACCCTCTCTCATTAGCCAGAGAGGATATGTCAACTGCAGTAACTTTCAGCCCTGCAACCTCCAGCACCGCAACTCGCTCTTCGACAATTTCTTTACGACAGGCCGCAAGCAACACCTCATCGTTGGCTGGATTCTCCAGTGATGGGCCAAGTGCTTCGAAATCGAGATTGACATCATGAATCGCGTAGGGAATATGGTGTTCTGCTTCAATATTGACCTGTTCATCCAAGTCCAAACTACTGAGCCCGCCGGGCACACTGATGACTTTATTCATCGCCTGTGCTGCAGCCACCGCTACAACGGCATGTTTTCTCTTAGAGCCAGACTTGGCAATAGCTGTTCGAATTGCTTTTCCTACTCGATCTACATCAGTTATGGTGTTTTCCACAACTGTGTTTCTGGGTAACGGCTCGACCGCGAAATGCTCTACTTTGTATCGTTCCCGGCTCTCGCTCATTTCCATGACCTTAACTGAAGACGATCCAATATCGACTCCCAGGCTGATTGGCTTCTTATTTTTAAACACGAAAACCTTTAAATATAAGTACTTGTCATAATAAATCGAAGAATATACTTGAAGTTTAATGGAGATGCTACAATTACCTTATTTGCGGCACATCATCACCGCGCACTCGTGGTTTTTAACAACAAGTTTGGGTTCTGTCTGAACTCGATTTTCCTGCTTGCGCCATTACCCGATGCTAAGTAATTTGGTATCATAGCTAAATCTGCTGACAAAATCATTTCGACTCAACTCCTTCCCCTGCCAGACTGACAAAAAAGCATTCACACTACCGCAATATGTTTACATTTCCGGCCTCCCGTCCGTCGCGGCTCCGAACCGTCTTCAAAAGTCTGATAATTGCCACAATCGCCCTGACTTTACTGGGAGTTGGCGTGCTTGGCGTGGTGATTTACAAGTTCTCGCCCAACCTGCCATCTATAGACGCTATTAGAGAAATTCAGCTTAAAGTCCCATTACGGGTTTTCACCATCGATGGTCAGATGATCGGGGAGTATGGTGATTATCGGCGCACGCCCGTGGATATTGAGCAGGTACCGATTAGCCTTAAACAGGCCATACTCGCCGCCGAGGACGACAATTTTTACAATCACCCTGGTGTAGACTTTCGCGGAATTTTGCGGGCGGCGCTAGCTAATCTAACCAGTGGCGGGCGTGGCCAGGGCGCCAGTACGATAACTATGCAGGTTGCTCGAAACTATTTTCTAAGTCGCGAAAAGACCTACACACGAAAAATCAAAGAGATTTTTCTAGCTTTTAGATTGGAGCAATTACTAGAAAAAGACGAAATTCTTGAATTGTATATCAATAAGATTTTCCTGGGACATCGGTCATATGGGTTCCAGGCTGCCTCTTTGTTCTACTACAATCAGGAGCTTGGGAACCTGAATCTAGCCCAGATCGCGATGTTAGCCGGATTACCCAAGGCACCCTCCCGAAACAATCCGTTGTCTAATCCGGAAAATGCCAAAAAACGTCGAAATTATGTGCTTGGCAGAATGCTTGCGTCAGGTTTTGTATCACAGGAAAAATTTGATATCGGTGTTGAACAGCCGATCACAGCATCGAGACACGTTTCACCCGTCGACCTGAATGCACCCTATGTTGCAGAAATGGCGAGAGACTATATTTTCGATAAATATGGTGACCGCGCCTACGAATCGGGCTTTCAAATTTACACAACTATCCAGTCGAAGAACCAGCTAGCCGCCACTCAGTCCATCCGCCGCGGTATTATGGACTATGATAGGAGACATGGATATCGGGGGCCTCTAACAGAGGTCGATCCTAAATTTGTCGAGAATGCGGCCGCTCTCAGTGAAATTCTCAACGCTTTTCCTGTCAGCTGGTCGATACAACCTGTTATGGTCATAGCAGTATCAGATCAAAGTATTCAGGCCTACTCGCCACAACTGGGACAATTAGATATACAGGAAAGTGGCTGGAGTTGGGCTGGCAAAGACCCACAGAAATTTACCAAAGTTGGCGATATTGTTTATGTCCGACCTAATGATAATGTCGAAGAAGAGGGCGAGTCAAACTGGGAGTTGTCTCAGATGCCTGAAGTAGCCGGAGCGATTGTATCTCTTAATCCAGGAGATGGCGCCATTCTGGCTCTGGTTGGCGGTTTTGATTACTACTTAGGTAAGTTTAATCGGGTAACTCAGGCTCGCCGTCAACCCGGTTCCAATCTTAAGCCGTTCATATACTCTGCAGCGCTAAACAATGGGTTTACTGCCTCTACTCTGGTCAGTGGTGCTCCCATCGTAGTCGAAGATCCCATTGAAGGCACTTGGAGACCAGAAAACTACAGTGGTAAATTTTACGGTCCAACTCGCATACGTGAAGCACTGAGTAAATCAATGAATCTCGTTTCAGTGCGCCTGTTGCGCGCAATGACACTACCAATAGCATTGGACCATCTGGAGAACTTTGGATTTGATCGTGAACAGTTGCCCAAAGGACTTTCTCTAGCGCTCGGCACTGCTACTTTAACCCCTCTTGAAGTGGCCACGGCCTATGCTGTATTTGCTAATGGAGGCTATCGTGTTGAACCGTACTTTATCGCTAGAGTTGAGGATCAGAACGGCAATATTATCGAGTATTCCAATCGAGTAAAAAAATGCGAAGATTGCGAGGTTTCAGAACTAGATATTGCGCAAAACCCTGCTGAAATGGATCCGCGTTATGCACGTCAAGTGCTCTCTCCAGAAAATGCTTTCATTATGAATCAGCTTATGCACCAGGTCATGAAGACTGGCACCGGACGACGATCAGAGGTGCTAAAGCGGGATGATTTAGCTGGCAAAACCGGCACTACTAATGATTTTCGTGACGCCTGGTTCTCTGGTTTCAATCGGGACGTTGTAGCCTCTGTTTGGATTGGCTACGATCAACCGACAAATCTGGGCAAATCCGAATCTGGCGCTAAAGCGGCGCTACCCGTGTGGATCGAATACATGAAAACAGCGCTGGAAGGGGTTGCAGAAAGACCACTGCCCGTTCCGGAAAACGTGGTTAAAACGGCAGTCAGTCGAATAACAGGTGAGGCTGTATTACCTGAAGACCCTGATGCCTATGAAGACTATTTTATTATGGGCACAGAACCCCAGGTAAATACCCCAACATCTGAACTGGTTAATCGACCCAACAAGAAGGACGAGAAAAAAGTCGAGGATCTCTTTTAGCCAGTAAACGGCATATTAAGTCTGCCTAATCCTGATAACTCATAAAGAGAACGGGACTCAAGGGCTAGCTGTCGTCAGCCAGGATGTTCTGTTCGCGAACTTTCAAATCCGCCTCGGCGTAAAGATTCTGGCTACGGGCTCCAGTAAGCCGCGAAATAAATCGTGCCGCTTTTTTTAGCGGCATAAACTCGTACAATTCGATGGTGGCGTCGACCCAGTCTGACAATGGCGCATCTATAGCTTCACATCCTTCAACCAATACGACAAATTCTCCTCGTGATGGCTCTTCTCCGCTCGAAAAGATCCTCGCCAGTTCGCCCAATTGACCTGGACAAATGCTCTCGAACTTTTTGGTTAGCTCTCGGCACACCGTCGCCCTGCGGGTTGAGCCAAACAATTCCGCCATATCTGTCAGACTGGCCTGAATTCGATGCGGTGACTCATAAAACACCATGGTACCTGAATAATTGGTCAATTCATTTAATCGGCGGCGGCGGCGCGAGACGGATGAAGAAAGAAAACCAACAAACTGAAAAAGGTCGGTTGGCAATCCTGCGGCACTTAAAGCACAAATCATTGCGCTTGCGCCCGGAATTGGAATGACATTCAGCCCGGCTTCCAGCGCGCCTCGAACCAGTGGATAACCCGGATCACTGATTAGCGGTGTTCCTGCATCCGAAATCAGCGCTATAGACTCTCCTGCTTGAAGACGCTGAATTATTGCCGCTGTTCTTTTATGCTCGTTATGATCATGGTAAGAAATTAGCGGCGTTGATATAGCATAATGGTTTAACAAATTTTTGGCGTGACGAGTATCTTCTGCAGCAATAATATTCACCTGACGCAACACATTCAAAGCACGCGAACTAATATCATCCAGATTGCCAATCGGTGTTGCAACAATATAAAGTGCCTGGTTATCTGTCATTGCGGTTTGTAAACGATTGGTTTTGTGGATGGCACGAGGCGGTGAACCTGAGTAGTATACGCGGACTGGAAACCCTTTAGTAAATTGTAGAGATTGCATGCAGAAAGCATTGACAAGAAAGCCACTAAACAGAGTCGGTGTTATAACCCTGTCTATCCTGCTGGGTGGCTGTGCCGCTAGCTCTTACCTGCCAATACCGAAAACCAAACACCAACCTTCTGTACAACCAGTTGTTGTGCCCCAACCAGAATCCAAGGTGGTGGTAACGACAACGGCACTACAAGATGATCAGGGTGCGACATCGCCATGGCACTACATTAAATTATCTCGACAGGCGAGCGGGGTCCAGCACAATGATTATTTGCTGGATGCCATCGAGGGCTTCCTCGATCTGAGCCAGGACGCCACTGCGCGTACAATGCTGGAAGGACTACAGGTGGAGACATTCAACCCTGTGCAGCAACAACGTCATTTACTGCTGCTAGCTCGCAGTCATTATCTGGCTGGCCAATACAAACGTAGTGAAAAGATTCTAAAACGACTGGCAGAGAAACCTGGACTGGATCGTGGAATGACTTCGAACATTTTACTGTTACGGGCCAAATCTCAATCGGCATTATCAAATCCAGAAGCTGCACTGCGTTTTCTGGTGGCCCGTGAACCGTTCTTGCAACAACATGGAGAAATTCTACATAACCAGAATACCATTTGGCGAGTGCTCAGCCTAATTGGGGTAGAAACACTGAATCAGGTGCACATAACCTCACCACTCCCTACATTATCAAAGTGGGCTGAATTAGCACTTCTCAGCCAGAGGACCGGTTGGAATACTCATCTTATGCAACAGCAGTTGGAAACATGGCAGCAGCTTAATCCAGCGCACCCTGCCTCGCAGATTCTGATTCCGGATCTGCTGGCAAATCTTGGTGAAGTTCTTACTCAATACGATACTGTCGCAATTCTGCTACCCTTAACCTCAGGTTTTGGTGCAGCTGCCAAGGCTTTTTTCGATGGATTTAGTGTTATGCAGACCCGTGACACCAATCCGCTGAAACCACGAGTATTGGTTTATGATATTGGTGACCGTCCTGAACTAGCCAGCTTTTATTATAAGGCCGCCATTCGCGAAGGAGCCCAGTTAGTTATTGGACCACTAGGAAAAAGCGCCGTCGACACCCTGGTTCAGGAACAAGAACTACACGTACCAACAATGCTTCTGGGCAATACTGATACCATCCCACAGGGTAAGAAAAATGTTTTTCAGTTTGGACTGTCACCAGAAGAAGAAGCCCGCGAGGTGGCAAAAAGGGCATTTGCAGATGGTCATAGAATTGCAGCTATACTGCATCCGGAAATTGATTGGGGTATAAGACAGGTAGAGGCGTTCACCGAACAATGGCTCAGCCTCGGTGGTCAGATTGCAGAGTCTGCCGCCTATTCAGAACAACGATCTGACCATACTCAGACTATAAAATTGCTGCTAAACGTAGATGAAAGTGAAACCAGACGGCGTAAATTGCGCCAGAAACTAGGCGTTAGTCTGGAATTTTTGGCGCGCAAACGCCAGGATCTTGATTTTATATTCCTGACAGCAAGAAGTGATTCCGGCCGACTACTAAAACCTCAATTAAACTTTTACAACGCGTCGAGCATTCCCGTTTATAGCATTTCGCAAATATACTCAGGTGCAGGAGAGACTGTAAAAGACCTTGATCTTGACGGCATTGTTTTCGGCGACATGCCCTGGATGGTAATTGAATCTGGCAGTAGCAAATTCATGCGTGATAATCTACCCGAGGCCAACCAATATCGTGGCAAGTCGCTAGACCGACTCTTTGCTCTGGGCCTGGATACTTATCAGTTACTATTCCGTCTGGAGCAGATGAAAAATTCACCTACCTTGTCTTTTCAAGGCAGTACTGGCAGGCTAAAACTGAGGCCTGATGGCGTAATTTCTAGAGAGTTGGAGTGGTCCCGATTTAATCAGGGCAAACCGGTTAGTGTGGGCTGGGAATCTGCCTTACTAGAGTAGTCAATGTATCAAAGACACAAGGATGGTGCCGAAGCTGAAAAATTTGCCGAAAAGCATCTAACTAAACAGGGCTTAAAACTGATCGAAAGAAATTTCCGTGGCAAACAGGGAGAAATCGACCTCATTATGCAAGATGGAGAAACGACAGTTTTTGTCGAAGTTCGCTATCGCAGTAATAAACATAGTGTAAGTGCCCTTGAGTCAGTGAATCGTGGCAAACAGCGCCGTATTCGTAAAACCGCGGAATACTATTTGCAATTACATCAAATCAGTTTTATAGCCAATTGTCGCTGTGATGTGGTAGCTATTGATGGAAACGCTGAAAACATCCAATGGATAAAAAACGCATTTTGATTATATGCGACACATTCTGCTTTTATTAATTAGTCTGATCGGTACAATACCGGCCAGACGGGATCTCCATCACAATTCTTTTATGAACTTTTCCAATACCCCACTACAACTTTATAAAACAAGAGGCTCCCTTGCCTGGCGACTATTAGCCACCTCAATATGCAGCTTCTATCTAGCCGGTTGTGCAGCGACTGCGCTCGGCGTCGCCCTTGTTACATCTGTAGATATCGCGCGGGACAAACGCACCGTTGGTACTTATGTCGACGATAATTCCGTAGAGGTAAAAATACGCCGAGCTATAAATCGTGATCCGACTATTGATCGCGGAGTTAATATCAGTGTTACATCAATGAACGGAATTGTATTGCTAACAGGGGAAACTCCACGTCATGAACAATCCAGCCAGGCCGTACATATAGCACGCAATTATTCTGAAGTTCGCAGCGTTATCAACCAGATTAATATTTCTGAAAAATCTCGCATCACTAGCCGTTCCAATGACATATGGCTGACCAGCAAAGTAAAAACCCGCTTGCTGACAACAAAGCATCTTCGGGCCAGCGATATTAAGGTAGTTACCGAGCGAGGCAATGTTTATCTATTGGGTATGATTAGCGCGACTGAAGGGGAGTTAGCGGTTAATGCGGCACGTAAAGTCCGTGGCATCACCCGAATTGTTAAAGTGTTTGAATACCAATGAGCGTCTCAGAAAAGAAACTTTATAACAACATTGGCGAGCTGAAGCCAAAAATTGATAGTCTGACCCGACCACTGGTTTTTACCAATGGATGTTTTGACCTTATTCATCGTGGTCATATTGATTATCTTGAACAGGCGGCTCTGTTAGGCGCAACATTGATAGTCGGCGTTAATAGTGATCGTTCTATACGCAATCTTGGCAAAGGCGACGATAGACCCTATAACCAGCAAGAAGATCGTATGGCAGTGGTCGCCGGTCTCAACAGTGTTGATATAGTTATTGGGTTTGATGATGAAACCCCTATCACTTTAATTGAGACCATCAATCCAGATTTTCTGATAAAGGGGGGAGATTGGGACGTTGCAAATATTGTTGGTGCTGAATGGGTCAAACAACATGGTGGGGAAGTACGTAACATAGCGTTTCGATTTAATCGTTCGACTACCGCTTTAGCCGACCGAATTAAGGCTTTCCACAACATATTGTCGCGTTAGTACTTCATGCAGGCTCAACCTGATTACTCTGCTGTTGGATATTTTTGCCTTGCCAGTTTCAGAGCCACCAAGTAATCGAAATGACTTTAGTCTATCGAAACCAGCAGCATGATGTATTGCTCAATCTACACCACTACTGCTCAGCAGGGTATTATTGGTGGCATTAACAATGACACCCACCTTTAGGGTCGTAATGTCTGCTTTAATTACTCGTATCTTTGTTCAACCACTGCTTGTCGCTATAGCACTTTTGCTGCTATCTGGCACATTGGTACGCGCCCAAAACACCGACGACCGGGTAATGGAAAAAATAGTTCGCTACCTGGACTCCGCTATTTACATTGTACCAGGGCAAGGTGTGGGACCATTATCCATTGGCATGAGCTTTGCTGATGTGGGAAAAGTTTTAGGCGAACCCTTCGCCAGTGAAAAAACTGGTTTTTTCAACCGTCATTATGTTTTCATTTTCAAGTCGGGAACCAACACCTGGATCAAGATTGAAGGAAAAAAATTCGCGGAGGAAATCAGCGTACAGGGGGATGCTAGTATTCAAACACCAAAGGGCGCCCGGGTCGGTATGCCACGACATCAGGTCAAATTGATTTATGGTAAAGATTTTGAGCAGAAGGAAAAACAAACTATCCGTTATTCAGCCCAGGGTATAGAATTTACTTTTCAGTCAGGCCTGCTATATCAAATTAATGTGTTCCAGAAAGTAGCTGTCACAAACTAATTTTAGTCTCGCCAATTCTGCTTGAAAAATGGCTCGAGTTCAGCCAATGCTGATTGATAGACATCCCGCTTAAACTCTACGATGCGCTCTACAGGATCCCAATAATCAACCCATCGCCAGCGATCAAATTCGGGCTTATCCACCCGATCAAGACACACGTCTGAATCCTTTCCCAGCATCCGAAACAGAAACCAGAGTTGTTTCTGACCTCGAAAACTAGACTGCTGGGTTCGTATGCCAAAACCTGGTACATCGTAGTGCAACCAGGAATAAGTTCTCCCTACCAGCTTAACATGCTCCGGTTGCAAGCCGATTTCTTCGTACAACTCCCGAAAAGCTGCCTGCTCTGCTGTCTCGCCCCCCTCGACACCGCCCTGAGGAAATTGCCAACCATCCCGTCGAGCACGTCGAGCCCACAATACCTTGCCACTACCATTGCAAATTACAATAGCCACATTGGCACGATAGCCTTCAGCATCGATTCCGTTTGAGGATAATCCGCGGCTCATTTTTTTATGGAATTAAACTAATATGAAGAAGTTTCTACCATGCCAGGAAGAAAATCGCAATCGAAGCTACCCACAATTTTCCTATTTTGCGGATCGAACTCCCTATTTCGACTGGCAATGTTGACTACTTAGTCTGATGAGGGCTACTGGAATATTGTTGATAGTACGATAAAAACAACGCCTCGAGATCATTTATAACCTGAGCTGCTGGCCTACCTTGTAAAACATTTTGTGACATCAACGATGATGCCTCGGAAAACAGGTGTTTAGTATCCAGCATAGGATAGTTTTTTGTTAACCGCTGCATCGCACGAACAACCGATTCTGAATCCGGTCTTGGAATATCCAGCGGTAAAGTTGAAACTTTGCTAATTTCGGTCAACTGCCGCGACAATAAAAAATCAATATAGTCCTCGACACTCTTACGCTCCGCAGCAGAGAGTTGCCGAATTCTGTTCAAAATGGATTTGTCTGTTGGATTCAAAGGTGAATATCGGGCAAATTAAAAACTATGCTCCGTTTTGCATAATTTCACATTGTTTCTGCGCAAATTCTAAGAATTCTTCCATCGCCCGCATACGAAACTTTTGTCGTTGATAAACAATAGAGAAGGGTCGTTTGAGGGGATCAATAAGGCTGATAGCACAAAGTGTCTTCAGTTTGATTTCTTTATCCAGAGTCGCAATTGAAAGCACCGAAATACCCAGTCCAACGGACACGGCACTCTTGATTGCCTCTGGCCCACCGAACTCCATAACAACATTCAACTGAGCAGAATCGATGCCGTGTCGGGTCAGATATTCAACAATGACCTCGCGGGTTCCTGAACCTTCTTCTCGACTGATGAAGGGATATTTAAGTAACTCAGCAGGTTCGATAGATTCCAGATTTGCTAATGGGTGATCGGGAGCAACTACAACAACCAGCTCATCTTCCAGACAAACATTAGTCACCAGATTGCGATTATTGACCGGTCCCTCAACTATACCAATATCAATTTCATTGTTTTCAACCATGTGAATAATACCGCCGGTATTCGCAATATTAAGCCTCACTGTTACATCAGAAAATATTTTTTGATACTCACCCAACAGTTTGGGTGCCACGTAATCGCCAATGGTGGTGCTGGCACCCAGAACTAGTGGGCCAAGTACGTCGCCGGTAAGTTTACGCACTTCGTTATCCATCTCACTGTAAAGCGAAATAATCTGCTCAGCGTAAGTTTTTACCAGTTCACCGGCATTTGTGAGACTAATCCTGTTGTGAGTTCTATCAAATAGTCGTGTGTTGAAATAATCTTCCAGCTGGCGAATTTGAAATGTGACAGCAGGCTGAGTCATATGCAATGCTTCAGCCGCTTTGGTGAAGCTCAATAAACGAGCCACAGTTGAAAAAACTTGCAGGCGTCTGTCTGCCATTATCGGATACCGTAATTTATCGTATTAGTCGGATTGGCAAATGGTGTTGCCACGCTAGCCACTCAATTATTCAATCTTAGTGGGAACAGGCCAAGTCCTCTGCATATGTCCATATGTATGGCTGGTTGGAAAATATCGCACCCAACACAGGCCGGTTACGTCCAGCGTAGCGCTGTTTAGCTATAAGTGAATTTTATGACGAACCTATCTGATTAAAAACTACTCCAAAGTAACATACCCCACCCATACGCCTATCCCATGTGGAACGGTAGGTTAAGACACATAGACTAAAGTTGGAAATTTTTATGAGGCATTCCTGGATCGTTAAACATAGATTGTTTGCGATTGTAACGCCAACTAAAAGTTATCCATACAATTGAAATATAGGAATAAAAGGATTTCTCCTAAAAGCAAATTGTTAGTTAAACTTTGTGCGAAAAAATAATTTCGAACTAATTGGAAAAGCCCTTGATACGCAGTCCCATATCATTTGGACTGCTGGAAAAACGCAAGGCAGTTTCTTCGTTGATAAGCTTCTTCTTGAAGAGATCAAAAATACTCTGATCAAAAGACATAACCCCATCAACAGACTTACTTTTGCGCATTAGGTCGCTGATTTCCGCGACTTTCATTGGATCAAGAATCAATTCCTGAATTCGTTGCGAAACAAGCATAACCTCACAGGCCAGTACACGCCCGGTTTTATCCCGGTTGGGCAACAGACGCTGACCAACGACCGCTTTAAGATTTTGCGACAATTTTGTTCTGATAGTATTTTGTGAGGCGGACGGGAAAGACCCCACAATTCTCGATATTGCATCAGGGGCAGTCGGTGAATGTACGGTACCGAGGACCAAATGTCCGGTTTCGGCCGCATCCATGGCGAACTCCATAGATTCTGTATCACGCAAATCAGATAACAGAATAACATCTGGATCCTCACGCATTGCAGCAGACATTGCGTCTTTGAAACTTAGAGCATCGATACCAATTTCACGTTGGGCAACAATCGACTGTTTGTCCCGAAAAAGAAACTCAACAGGATCCTCTATTGTGATTATGTGCTTCTGATAACGCTGATTAATATCGTCCACAATGGCAGCCAGTGTTGTAGATTTACCCGAGCCGGTGGAACCCGTTGTCAAAATCAAACCACTTCGCAAACGTGAAATCTTATACAAAACATCAGGCACACCCAATTCATCCAGGGTAGGAATACTGGTTTTAATCAGTCGAATCGCTAACGCGACACTGCCACGCTGATAAAAGGCGTTTACTCGAACCCTACCTATGGATGCAAACCCCAATGAAGTGTCGCATTGCCGTTTTTCCTCGAGAATCTGGCGATCTCGGGCGGTCAATACAACTTGCAGGAGGCCTTCCATATCGGCAAGAGACAATACGCTAAATTCTTCAATGGGTTTTAAATCGCCATTCAATCGTACTGCTGGATACCCACCAACTCGAAGATGAATATCTGATCCACCCTTATCCGCCGCGTAGCCAACAATATCTTCAATAATAGCCTGATAGTCTTCGCCACTCTCTTCCTGCTTAATACTATTATTGACTGAACCAGTTAAATGTTGTTGCTTACCAAACATACGTCCCCTGACTATAAGTGTTTGTGTAGTTTAGGCTGAGAGCATGTCAATGGACACCATTTACATAATCCAACGTTTTAAGGTGAGCCCTTTACTACTAAGTGTTTTCCATATTGTACAGTAGAATTTAATGCTCCCGTATCTGACCTGCCTGCGAGAGGCAATAACCCCAAATTCTGGTTCAATACTAACGTCGCTAAAACAATCTTCAGTGGAAAAGGATGCACCAATGGGGTTTGCAATCGAACACTATTTACATATTCTCTTTTTCTCAGCCTGATATCAGATTTGAGAATTAGTAAGTAGAGGTCGAACCCATCCAGGGTTCTGAATTCTAAAAGCTAAAAATATTTCTCAATCTATTTTTATATAGTATTTTTCGATTAACCAGTTAACATTAGCTCTAAATCCTGGCTTTATTCAGCACAAACTTACAAAATTCCTTAGCAGTGGGCGATAACCGCTTACCCTGTCGATGAACAATAAACCAACGTCTCTCTATAGGAAAACCTTCAACCTCAAGCTCTACCAGGCGACCAACATCTAATTCAAGTTGCGCGGTATGTCGGGAGACTATTGCCAAACCAATACCAGCTTCTACACTTTGCTTAATAGCCTCATTGCCGCCCATTTCAATCCCCCTGGCGGGCTCTATAGACCGTTCTTCGAAAAACCGCTGCATAGCTTTGCGAGTTCCAGACCCTTCCTCCCTTAACACAAATACTTCACCATTAAGATCATTAGCTGAAATCTTTTGTCGTTCACATAGAGGATGTCCTGGAGAAGAAATTACAATAAGGGGGTTTATCATAAATGGCTCAGACACCAGATCCAGCTCCCTCGGAGGCTGTCCCATTAACACGATATCTGGTTCATTTTTTTCAAGTTTTTTCAATACATCGCGGCGATTGGTTACATCAAGACTGATCTGAACAGACGGATAATGAGCGGTAAATTCAGCCAGTAATCGGGCTGCAAAATAGTTAACCGTCGAGACTACAGCAATTTTCAAATGCCCAGCATCTATACCTTTGAGATCGTTAAGTTCGTGTCGGGCTGTACTCAGACAATCCATTACACGCCGGCTATGTACTAACATTACGTTGCCAGGCTCAGTCAGATGAACTTTCTTGCCAACTTGTTCAAATAGAGGCAGTCCGATAGAGGATTCCAGTTGCTTAATCTGCATAGAGACTGCAGGCTGGGTCAGATGTAACTCATCTGCAGCGCGGGTGAAGCTCAATTTTCTGGCAACAGCCTCAAACACCTGTAGTTGTCTAATTGTAAAATGCATAGCTATATATTTAACGATTTTATGTACAGAATAAACGAATGAGCTGTAATAACCCGTTCATCAAGAAGAGTCTGTTAATATATATAAGCTTATGCATAAAATAAAGATAATTGCATATCCCTTATGCATAATTCTGTTTTATATTGCTGCCAACAAAACATCGTATGTGCATAATTAGGCTCTCTATCTAGTCAATGCCTGCTGATGTGGTCACAGAGACCAGAAAGAATTCTTATTTTTCAGAGAAAACTCCATGTCTGTCAAACATCCAGTTATCGCGGTAACCGGCTCATCCGGCGCGGGGACAACCACAGTTAAGGTCGCTTTTGAGCACATATTCTTCCGCGAAGGTGTCACTCCCTGTGTAATAGAGGGAGATAGTTTTCATCGTTTTAATCGACTGGAAATGCGCGATGCCGTGGCCAATGCCTCATATCAGGGCAAGGACCTCAGCCATTTCGGGCCAGAAGCAAACCATTATGAAAAAATTGAGGAGTTATTTCGCGTTTATGGAGAGTCTGGAACGGGTCAGAGGCGTTATTACCTTCATGGTAATAAGGAAGCTGCAGCCTATCATCAGCAGCCGGGGACATTCACCCCCTGGGAGAATATCCCCACTGGCACAGACGTTCTGTTCTATGAGGGTTTACATGGTGCCGTAGTAAACCGAACGGTTAATGTGGCCCAATATGCAGATTTAAAAATTGGTGTAGTGCCAATAGTAAATCTCGAGTGGATTCAGAAAATTCATCGCGATACCGCCCAAAGAGGGTATTCGCCGGAGGTTGTTACGGATACAATTTTGCGTCGCATGCCAGACTATGTCCACTACATTACACCGCAGTTTTCCGAAACGGACATAAACTTTCAACGAGTTCCCACAGTAGACACGTCCAATCCCTTCATTGCCCGGGATATTCCCACCGCCGACGAAAGTTTTGTGGTGATTCGCTTCAAAAATACAACCAAATTCAAAACCGACTTCCCCTATCTACTCTCCATGCTGCATGACTCTTTTATTTCAAGACGAAATACAATTGTTGTACCCGGTGGAAAAATGGGCCTGGCCATGGAAATTATTCTCGCACCCATCGTTGATCAGATGGTTGAAAAACAGCGTAAATTGCGCGAATTATAAACTACAGTGCGTCCTGAAATCTTTCCCAGGCGGATCCATTATCTAAAACCTTACGAACTTCAGACGCTGCAAGAGCGAAGTTTGATGTGCGACCGAGATGGTGCAAGCAGATTGATGCTCCATATATGAGGCTATCCCGAAAAGCACCTTGCTGATTCTGAAGCGCCTTCATTCCCAGATTGGCCCCGTGACGTGCAACCGCTTCGGAATTTATACTCGCGAATGGTTGCCCTTCAGGTTCGCGATGATCTGCGTTCTCGGGTAAAGGCTGGATACGTGCACGTTGTTCTATTGTTAATTCGGCAGGATCAAGACGTACTTCCTCATCCAGGCCATCAAGCATAAATCGATGGTATTTAGAAGGTTGACTCAATGAGGGAACTACACCGCCTTCAACGCCACGAACAATCATAGCTGAAGCGTAACCAGCTTGTCGGGCCAAACGTAGATAGCGTGGTGGATAGGGTTTATGCACATAGCCCGTCATCAGGTGAGTTGCTCTGGCCTGAATCGGGTGCAGCAATACCTCAAGCGTGGTAATTACCGTGCGCTTAACCATGCGCGTGCGAAGCTCTAACAATTGGGAAAGATCAGGAATAAACTGCGCTTGATCGACATAACCCCATCCAAAGGCTTCTACCTGACCAGCCACATCTGATGGTGATTTACTAACATCAATACCCGCGGCTGCCAGAATCATGTTATGAGTAACACCGTACTTTGGTCCTACAGCATAGGCACCGGTTATTACAGCAGGAACACCCAAAGCAGCCAGCACAGCTGGCAGAAAACTAGAGGCGGGAGTGCCACGCACAAATCCATCATAGGGGTCGGCTATTTCGATCAGATGATCAACATTAACAGAATGGTGTTTTACTGAGGTTAGTAAAGCATCCAGTATCCCAGCGTTCTCATCGTCAGTCTCTCGTTTCATACGCAATCCAATCAGGTAAATAGCAGCCTGTACCGGATCTGCAGCTTGCTCCAGGATATGTCGCATGCCCTGTTTGGCCTCAGCTCGACTAAGAGACTTGCTTAGTTCTGGCCCGGTTGCGACTCTCTGAATATAGGAACGCATATCATCATTAACAGTACTGGGATTTATCATGGCAGGAAGAAGAGTTAATTATTTCGATTTAGTATTGCTAGCAAAAAACTAGCAATCTCGGCCGATGGGTGAGCAAGACCTGTCGGGCTACTCTCTTATAACAACCCATACACACTTTTGTCACCCTACAACGCATGAAATATCCCGACTACCCAAATTGTCTATCTCCATTGGGGGAATAGCAGCCTTAGCTCTCTCTAAGAAATACTCGTGCACCCACACTATAATGAAATATAAACATGACTGATAACACCGAAATTGATCTTGTAAGTGGCATCTCTGCATTTGAGTCAAAGCACTTTACCCAGGCCATGAGATTATTACAGCCCCTCGCCGAAGCTGGAGAATCAGAAGCACAATATCGCCTTGCCATTATGTTGCAGAACGGTCTCGGTGTGGTTAGAAATGAACTTAGAGCATTCCACTGGATGAAAACCGCTGCACAATCTAATCATGCATTGGCCCAACATGGCCTTGGGTTTATGTACATGGATGGTGAGTGTGTCGAACAAAATGGTGCGCGAGCCGTTGAATGGTTTACCAAGGCCTCGGAACAGGGACTAGCTGGTTCGAAAACCACCCTCGCCATGATGTATCAGGAAGGTACGTTGGTAGAAAAAGACGATCTGAAAGCGCAGCAATTACTTAAAGATGCTGGTTTCTGACTATCAAATAGTCGTATTGAACAAACTCGAAATAAAATAGTTAACGTAGTTAAGTGTGCGAAACCTAGTGATGAGGCCTGTTTAAAGTGGATAAAATCCTGCATTTAATATGGCAATAGTAGTGATGACTGTGTCCAGTCAGCTTCTCGCTACGGCACAAACACTGGAAAGTGTTGCCCGCAAGCTTGCCTGACACTCTACATCAGAGCCCGCTGCGCTGGCATAGAACCCGAACCGGGCTGACAATGGCTGAGTATAAACCGTTGATATTTCTGATTCCCGGCTAAACATGGCGCTGTTTGGAGCTAATAGACTACTTTTACGCCCTAATCGTGATACAAGAACGATCTTTTACAATCTATTACGCCAAAGATATTAATCATCACTTTATAATGCTCTGCCTATTTTGACACTCTGATTGCCCATCAGGGAGGTATTCTTTGACCCGCCATTTCGCCGAATTACTAACGCAGTTAGAACATCAATCCGCAATTGACCCAGCCTACTTACATGGCTTGTTAACAGCTGAGGCAACAATTAATGAGCCGGACATAGATTCGTTGGACCTGGAAATCGCAGCCCAAACAAATATAGACGACCGGATACTTGAAACTATTGATCAGTTTTCTGAACTAATGATGGTTGGTCAATTTCGCACCGATGCATTAGCACCCCTATCAGTTCAACCACAACGCTGGATGGAAGGCTACTTGCAGGCTGTCAATTTCAACCACCAGCAATGGACTGCGGCCTGTAACAGTCAACCCCACGCCAGGGCCACGTTAGCGTTATTAAAATCGATAGTAAATAGTAATACAGATCAACCATCTGACCCAACATCGTCATGCACTCCGAGCCAGATCGTAGAACTGATTACTGCGGTTTATCAGCACTTGAATAACAACGATGAACTCGAAGACTGGGCGACAGAATCGTCCGATGAGTTTGTAAATACACAGAAACCTGAGTTAAATATTGAGTCCGCTATAAACGAACAAAACAGGGTAGTCGTAGAACCGATCACCGATACCAAAAGCCCAAAAGAAGCAAGTTCTGATAACGTGAATTCGATAAAAGACGACTCCATTACAGTGGCACCCATGGAATTAGCTGACCAGCCCGAGCCAGTCCAGATTCAACCGATCTATCCTGAACTAACCCAGCAGGTATCTACCACCACTCCCGTAACTATCGTTCGGGATAAACCAAAGGTAGGACGAAATGATCTCTGTCCCTGTGGTAGTGGAAAAAAATTCAAAAAGTGCTGCCTGCCGCAACAATAAGGATTGCGTCACCGATGCGAATTTATTTGTACAGGCAGCCCAGGTCAATATCCTCGGCAGTTTGGGGCAATTAGTCCATAATGTTACCCACTGAAACCAGGGGTTGCCTTTATGCTACAAAAAACCGAACAGAATATTACCGGTAGTTGCTATTGTGGGTCTGTTCAATTTTCCATAGCCTCGGACACCCGTCCATTCCTGGCAGGCTTTTGTCATTGCAGGGGGTGCCGGCAAGCCCATGCAGCGCCTATTTACCAATATGTTTATGTAGAGCAGGCACACTTCCAAATTGATGCTGGCTCCACGTTACTGAACTGGTACACCAAAGAACCCACCGCCAGAAAATATTTTAAAAGATATTTTTGCAGTCGCTGCGGAAGCAAAGTGTATAACTATCTGCAATTCAATAAAGACAACAAACAAACTGATTTATGCGGAACATTTCCCTCTTTGTTCGATGATCAGGAAGTCGCAACCACCAAAACATGGAGTCCACAAAAGCACATATATTGTGCAGAGAGCATTATGAATCTTGATCTAATCAAAGACGAATTGCCTCGCTATTGAGTAACCTGTACTCAGACTTTTACACAAGCTCTTAAAATTTTCTGGCGAATCTGGTTAATCCACACAAATTCTGCTGAGTTTATACAAACAGGACCGGTCTATGACACAAGTACCCAGTGGGAAATTGGCCGTCATCATGCATGCGGACATTGTTGGATCTACCGTTCTTGGTCGTCAGAATGAAACCCTTGCTCACCAGCGCATGCGTGATGCATTCGACAGACTAGCAATCACGATATCATCCTACGGCGGTATTACTCACGAAATAAGAGGTGATGCGCTGGTAGCTGAATTCTCTCGTGCCTCCGATGCGGTATGCGCGGCTCTTGCATTTCAGCAAAGCAATACAGCCCACAATAGCAGTCTTGGAGATGATCTTCTCGCAGTACTGAGAATTGGTGTTGCCATGGGTGAGGTGGTTATTGCGGATAACACAGTCACCAGCGATGGTGTTGTACTTGCGCAGCGACTCGAACAACTTGCGTGTAGGAGGTGTGTGCCTGCAAAGTGCAGCCTATGACACCGTACCAAAACGTTTTCCAATTACCTATACAGATCTAGGAGAATGCGAACTCAAAGGTTTTGATCAATTGGTGCGCTGCTATAGTGTAGAACTCAATCCCGGCGAGTGTATCCCCGCCCTCGAGCCACAGAGTCAATCTGCTAGTGCCATTGGCAAGCTGATTTCAGAGGTTTCTACACGGGTTATTATAGGTTTGGCAGCGCTAGTACTGATAATTATCGCTGGGGCAACTTTATGGAGTCTGCAGCAACGATCTCACTCTTCACTACCAAAAAAACCGTCCATTGCGGTGCTGCCATTTCAGGATCTCGGCAACAATTCGGAGTTGACCTATAAAGTCGATGGGTTTACCAATGCCATTATTACCAATCTTTCGCGTTTTCCTGAGTTGTTTGTCGTATCCAGTCATTCGTCTTTCCAGTTTAAAGACCAGGCTATCAAAGTTGCGCAGGTCGGCGAACAATTGGGAGTTCAATATATTCTTCAGGGTACATACCAGCAATCCAGTAACTCACTGCAAATCAGCGCACAACTTACTGACAGTAAGAATGGCTCAAACATCTGGGCAGACAATTTTAGTGTTGATCTGAAGGGGGTTATCGACTTACAGATTGATATAAGCAATCGAATAACAAGTACATTAGCTCCGGTTATGTTTAATAAGGTCAGGTCTCAGGCATTGCGTCTGACTGATGATGATAGTCTGGAGGCCTATGATCTTTATCTAATAGCATCAAAATACAAACATGGTAAGGAGGAAATGCGCAAGTCGCTGGCAAGACTGGAGCGAGCAGTTGCACTGGAACCAGAGTTCGCTATAGCACACGCCTTACTAGCTTTTCGTTATGTTCAGTCCTGGCGTCTGAATTTAACAGCGGATGCTGATCATGCACTCAAACGGGGACGCGAATCGGCACAACGCGCTGTTGAACTAGATCCAACAGACTATCGCGTGCATAACACATTGTGCTCTATCCACCTGTATGCAGATAGAAAACATGAACTGGCTCTGTCCGAATGTCAGCGGGCAGTTGAGCTGAATCCGAATGATTCAGAAATTCAAATTACTTTAGCCCAGGTACTGGCATTTATGGGTCGTAGTGAAGAAGGTTTGAAATGGATAGCAAGAGCCAAGCAACTTAACCCACTCTTTCAACCGTTTTATTATTGGACATCTTCATTTATTCACGCTTTAGCTGGAAACTACGAAATATCACTAGTCGAGGCTGAACAGGCACTTACGGTATATAAAAATTCTTTGTCTATTCGGCGCATTATGATTTTCTCGCTGGTACATCTAAATCGACTCGACGAAGCCAGGCAATTGGTTAAAGAATCTCTGGAAATTGCACCAGATTTCACTCTGGCAAAACTCCGCAATACTCCTTACCAACATAAAGTTGACAACGATCGGGTGTTAAACGCCTTTAGAAAAGCCGGTTTTCCGCAAGAGTAACCTGAGCTTAGTTCAATTGAATTCTGTCGCCGAAGGGTACTGGTTGCTTGCCTTTTACCAGCCAAATCACGGGGAAATGTGGCACCTGAGCCGGGAATTCTCCTTCAGCATCGGTGAAATAAATTAGCGTATCAGGTGCCATATCCTGACTAGCGCACCAGCTAAAAACCGGTATAAAACTGGTACCGCCGCCGCCCTTCACATCGGGCACCTGCATCTCGTCCCAGGGCTCATATCGCCAGGGTGACTCGGCATGCAATTCACAATCACAGGCAAGCAACGTAATACGGGCCTTGACCTGCCCTTTCAATGCATCAACTTCTGTGATGAATTCCTGCATTTCAGATTCTGAAATGGACCCACTGGTATCAATCGCAATGGTAACATTCACCTCAGCACTGCGCAGGCTGGGGAAAATCGCTTCGCCTTCCCGTCGTGAGGGTCGGTGGTAATTGAAATCATTACGACCACGCATACTCATGTAACGTGCTAACAAAGAACGCCAGGGCACCTGGCTTTGCAATAATAAATCTACCATGCGTGCCATTTCTGCACTGAGTTTGCCGGACTGCTGAGCTTGCTGAGCGGCACCCGCCATACGCTGCTGCCATTGCGTAGACATCGTCTCTTTTTCTTCGACGTTGAGAGGTGGTGGCATAGCGAAACCTTCGTCGGATTCACTGTCAGCCCTACCATTGGCGCTTGAGTCGCTCGCAGACTGCCCACTGCCTCCGGAAGACTGACTACTGGAACCTTGTGAGTAACCATCCTGATCATAAACATGCTGATCCTGAGGTTCCTGATCCGGATTGTCATCCAGCATCGGATAAATCTCTTCCGCGCTCATACCATCGAAGTCAGGCATGTGCAGCGCATTGGGCGGCAGCATCATACCCTCCTGGACAATAATTGAATTAATGGCGAAATCACAGGCCAGATCCCAACGGGCCTTATTGCGGTGCTGGCGTCGTGAGAAGTGAGCGAGTGCACAATGCAAGGCCTCGTGAGCCATAACAGCTTCTACCTGGCTAATCGAAAGATCCAGGATATAGGCGGGATTGTAGTAGAGTGCCTTTGCATCTGTCGCGACTGTCTTGCACCAATTAGCAGCTGGCCGAGACGGCAAGCGCAATGCCAATGCGCCAAGAAATGGGCGATCCAATATCAGACGAGTTCCCGCCGCTGATAAACGACGTGAGGCTGCGTCAATGAGGGAGCTACTAATCTGACACCAACATCACATCAGCCACCAATCCAGCCCAGTCAGAGAATTGTGGCAACGCGAATAGATTAGAACCGACTGCCTGATGCAGATCAGAAACCAGCATGACACCCATTTCCTTCTGTGGAAAACGACCGGCATAAGCCAGAATATTACCAAGCACCTGGTCTGAATTACTCTGCTCTCGATACTTAATGGCACGCCCAACCAATGCGGCGGCCACGGCATATTGTAAATCCAGGTCCTGGGGCACACCGATATCCTGGCCGTTTATAATGGCATCAATATCCGGCAACTGATCCAGATTCCTGACAAAAGCATCCAACTCTATACCAGCTGCAGCACCCACACAGGCCTGCAGAGAGCCCAGCAATAGCTGCGCATTACCAGAAAATTTTTGCATCGCGCGGTGAGCAAACTCCCAGGAACGCGGCGACGGGAAAGCAACAGGATTTAAAGCCGGGTCAAAATCAAATAGAAGACCAGGTCGAAAACGCAGAAACGCTATGACCCGTTCATCAATGTTCTGTGAATAGGCCCAGCCCACCCAGTCATCCAAATTGACATCCACCTCATAATGCGAGAATCGGTTCGATAACGGCGCTGGCATGGTGTAGGTTACACCTCGATCGCCCTGTCGATTACCCGCAGCAAAAATGGCCCAGTGTTCCGGCACCTGATAATCTCCAAGGCGACGGTCCAGAATCAATTGATAGGCAGCCGCGGATACACTGGGCGGTGCGGAGGTAATTTCATCCAGAAACAAGATACCATTAGGACCGTGACGCTCTACATCTGGCAACATGGAAGGTACCGCCCATTCAACCTGCTCACCAGACCGGAACGGTATGCCACGCAGATCACTTGGCTCTAGTTGCGACAACCGAATATCAATCAGAGGAACATCGTAGTCTCGTGCTACCTGGGCAACAATCTGCGACTTACCTACACCAGGCGGACCCCACAGCATAACTGGGGTGTGAAAACCTGGTTCAAGACCCTGATACTCGTGTTCAAGGATTCGTTTGATTCTTGATGGACGCATTGATAATAATTTGAAGAACTAGAAAGCGCGCAGTTTACACCAAGGATCTCGATATCCATCGATGCGATCGATAGAAACGATTTATCTTTACAGGCACAAAACTTGTATCAAATTATCGTTGCTGGAATAAAATACCCACTATATGAGCTTCCGAATCAAAATAAAGGATACCGACTATGAGTTTGAAAATCATGGCTCAGAAAGTCTGTTAGATAGTGCCTTAAATGCGGGCATTCCAGTAAGTTACGGATGCAGTAACGGTAACTGCGGCGATTGTGCTGGTTGGTTAAAAAGTGGTGAATTGCGACAACTAAGGCATTCGGATCATGTATTTGCCTCTTCGGAAAAAGCTAAAGGTCGATTTCTGCTATGCACCCACAGTGCTAACTCAGATCTGCAAATTGAAGCGGCAACAGCGGGTGGCAGCGAAGAAATCCCGTTACAAGAGATCGCAGTGAAAGTTAGAAAAGTAAATCAAATCAACGAGCAGGTCGCGACGCTGGATGTGCAGACGCCTCGCACACATAGATTACGCTTCCTTGCTGGCCAGTGGGCTGAAGTCAGTGATGGCAAACAGTTTGCCTTTCGTCTGCCTATAGCTAGCTGCCCCTGTGATGATAGAAACCTACAGTTCCACCTGCCACTACAAACTGATGAATGTCTGAGCGCAAGTCAGCTGCTAAGCTCCAGCAAAGGTATGACACTAACATTGCAGGGGCCATATGGAGATTTCGTATTAAACCAGAACTCTACTCGTCCACGTTTGATGATAGGTTCGGCTTTCGGCTTTCCGCCTTTAAAAAGCATTATTGAGCATTCTTTGTCTCTCACACCTGAGATTCCCATTGATCTCGTTTGGCTTGAGCAGCCCGAGCAAATCCACTATATGGATAATCACATGCGAATGTGGGATGACGCGCTGGACAATTTCACCCTGCATCGTATTCAATGTGTTGCCATGAGTGGGCAGAGCCCTGCGCCGGAGACTATGGAATTGATGACAGGGTTTTTTCGCCAGGATCGAGATATTTACGTAGCAGGCCCGGTTGAGCTTAGCGAGTTGGTAAATGAAATGATTGAAAGTTTCAACCTCTCAACAGAAAATTTTCATCGGTGTGTGGTCTAACACTGTAGAAAACCTACCGATTCCTGGATATTCAAATTCACCCTCCGCATGCAGCACAATCAGGCTGGACAACTAATACAATTGAAGCCATGAGATTTCTGCCAATATTCTTCGACATTAAAGACCATCGATGCCTGGTTGTGGGCGCTGGCGAGGTGGCAGCTCGAAAGGCAAACTTGTTGCTCGAAGCAGGCGGACAGGTAATGGTTGTTGCGCCTGAAACAGGTGACACGTTAAGGCGAATGATTGACGATGGGATGGTCAGCTATCAAGCCACGGAGTTTACAGAAGATTTAATTGAGGGTTGTCGACTAGTCATTGCTGCAACCAATGACCCAGAGGTTAATCGCAGCGTAGCGCAACTGGCTGATGCTGCGAATATTCCTGTCAATGTGGCCGATCATCCGGACCAGGGTAGCTTCATTGTGCCATCAGTTATCGATCGTTCCCCAGTAGTTGTTGCGGTTTCAACCGGTGGCTCCTCGCCGGTACTGGCCCGACTACTACGTGCCAGACTGGAAAGCATTATTCCTGCGGCTTATGGTCGTCTGGCCTTGATGGTAGAAAAATATCGTGATCAGGTGAAATCTACACTTAAGGTCGCCGATCGCCGGCGATTTTGGGATAACGTTTTGCAGGGCAATATTGCCGAGATGATTTTTTCTGGTAACGAAGCTGCCGCAGAACAGGCACTTGAAAGAAGCATTGCCAAAGGAGAGTACAAGTCTCGCGGCGAAGTGTATCTGGTAGGAGCCGGGCCAGGTGATCCGGACTTATTAACTTTTAGGGCCCTGAGACTATTGCAATTGGCTGATGTGGTTCTCCACGACCGACTGGTGTCGCCTGAGATCCTGGCCATGGTTCGCAAAGGCGCAGACCTGATTTATGTGGGTAAGGAGAAGGCAAATCACGCCGTGCCACAGGATCAGATCAATCAGCTGCTTATGCAACTGGCCCGACAGGGTAAACGGGTGTTACGTTTAAAAGGTGGTGATCCATTTATTTTCGGCCGCGGTGGTGAAGAAATAGAAGGCTTAATGCGCGAGGGTATCCCTTTTCAAGTAGTGCCGGGTATAACCGCAGCAGCCGGTTGTGCTGCTTACTCAGGTATTCCGTTGACCCATCGGGATTTTTCTCAATCCTGTGTATTCGTTACCGGTCATCTAAAAAGTGGCAAAATGGACTTGAACTGGGATCTACTCTGCCAGCCGCAACAAACAGTAGTGGTGTATATGGGGCTAACCGGTCTCGCCACCTTAGCCCGTCAAATGATCGAGCACGGCACACCACCGCATATGCCCGCTGCATTGATCGAAAAGGGAACTACCCGCGAACAAAGAGTATTCACAGGCACACTAGCATCTCTCCCGGAACTGCTGAAAACTGAAACTATCAGCGCCCCAACATTAATTATCATCGGTGAGGTAGTCACACTACGTGATCAACTCAATTGGTATCAACAATCGTAATGAATAGACAAAAAAGTCAGTTTATTGATGTTGCCGCGATGGATGCGCTTAAGCCCGGCGACATGCTCAGGGTAAACGCTTTCGGTGAACGCATTTTGCTCGCCAATGACGGCGATGATCTTTACGCTGTTTCCGACACCTGTAGCCACGAGGATGCCTCGTTGTCATTGGGTGCATTAAAAAATGCGACTATTAGCTGCCCATTACACGGCAGTCGATTCTGCCTACGCACGGGTGCTGCACTGGATGAGCCGGCGGAAGTTGCTATACAGGTCTACACTGTGGAAGTAATCGAAGGGCGCATTATGCTAGCTAAATCGAGCACGTAAATTATAGATCATAAATTCAAAATTCTTGATAGACCTTAATAAGGTTTATTCGATAGACTTTAGTAACCTCTGATATTTACAGAGTTTATACATTCATTTCAATTTGATAGAAAACGACTATGGCCCACGGCACACAACGAGAAGGCAGTCTGGAGGCACCAACCCGCCACGCACTGGACTGGAAATCTGACGCCTTTTATAACGAGGACGAGTTATTTACCGAGATGGAACGGGTATTCGATATTTGCCATGGTTGCCGACGCTGCGTGAGTTTATGCCAGTCATTCCCTACCCTGTTTGATCTGGTAGATGAGTCGGAAACCATGGAGGTTGATGGTATAGCTAAACAGGATTATTGGAAAGTAGTTGATCACTGTTATTTGTGTGATTTGTGTTATCTAACCAAATGTCCTTATGTGCCACCCCATGAATGGAATCTGGACTTTCCACATCTAATGCTACGTGCCAAGGCAACCCGCTTCAAAGAGGAGTCATCTTCGACCCGAGATAAGATTCTTTCCAGTACAGATACGGTGGGCAGCCTGGCCAGCATTCCCATTGTGGTAAACGTGGTTAATGCTGCAAACAACAACACTGCCGCCCGAGGTTTGCTGGAGAAAACACTGGGTGTGCATAAAGATGCCAGGTTGCCACCGTATAACAGTAAAACTCTGCGTAAACGAATGCGTGGACACAGTTCTGTGGTTGCCAAAGCCGGGCAAAGAACTGCTGGCAAGGTAGCGTTGTTTGGCACCTGTTATGGAAACTATAACGAGCCCGGAATTGGCGAGGATCTAGTTACCGTTTTAGAACACAACAATATTGAAGTAAAACTCATTGACGGCGAAAAATGTTGCGGTATGCCCAAACTGGAACTGGGAGATTTGCAGTCTGTTGAAAAACAGAAGCAACACAACATCCCGTTAATGAAAAAAGCCATAGATGAAGGCTACGACATCATGGCGCTGGTGCCTTCCTGCGTACTCATGTTTAAACAGGAACTACCATTAATGTTTCCAGATGATGGTGACGTAACAGCAGTACAGAAAGGAATGTTCGACCCCTTCGAATACCTCATGCTTCGACACAAGGATGGGTTACTTAACACCTCTTTCACCAATAGCCTGGGCAAGGTTTCTTACCATGTTGCCTGCCATCAGCGTGTGCAGAGAATTGGCAATAAAACCCGCGATCTATTAAAGCTTATCCCCGATACCACGGTAACCGCCATCGAGCGTTGCTCTGGGCATGACGGCACCTATGCAGTAAAAAAGGAGTTTCACGCGGCCTCAGTAAAAATTGCCCGACCGGTGGTTAAACTAATCAAACGCCAGGACGCCGATCACTATGGCAGCGACTGCCCGGTAGCTGGTCGGCACCTGGAACATATACTTGATAACGGCACCACTGCCCAGCATCCAATCAGTTTGCTACGCAAAGCCTACGGAATTTGAGGAATTATTCACCATGACCCCGGCCCCAATTAAACCGATCATTAACTTTGATGATATCTCTAAAATCGATTTACGTGTCGGCACCATCACCGCGGTTGATGATGTACCAAAATCAAGAAAGCTAGTAGCGTTAATTGTTAGCTTCGGTGACCACCAGCGCACCATTCTCTCTGGCATGAAGAATGAACGCGAAAACCTACAGGAACTGGTTGGTCAACAAGCGTTATTTGTAGTAAATCTCGAATCCAGAAAAATGGCCGGCATGCTGTCGGAAGGTATGTTGTTTGACCTGGGTTATGAAGATGGTATTACGCCGGTGTTAGCTCAGCCTGAAGCAACTGTACCTGCTGGCACCCGGGCCGGATAATTCATTCCGCCAGAATAACTGTTCCAGCAATACTACTCTTCGGCATCTGCAATACGACGCTTCACATTGACGATCTTGCCCTTAATATAGGCTAGATGTTGTTCTGCATCATCATGCTGTTGTTGTAGCTTTTCCAGATGTTTTTGAGGATCTCGATGCAGCAGACGCTCTATGGCACTTAACGCAATCATTGTCTGATACACCCTGAGACCAAGACTACGCATGCGATACATACGCAACATCTTACTGGCCTGAGCGAGACGAAATGCTCTCACTAATTGAAAACCACGCAGAAACGCTATGAGTGGCAACAGGATAATAATCAGGTTCAACCAGTTTTTCTTGCAGTAGTCGAGTTTCTTCTCGGCCACCGATACCAAAAGAATAAACTCCAACGTAAAGGCGAACCAGATGAAGGCGGTGCTGCCATGCAGCAGATAGCTCAACCAGGGTATCTCAGCGACACGGTCTTTTAATATAAGCTCAGTGGCAAACACCGGTAATATCATCAACGCGATAAACAACATTGGCATGGTTGAAAGATCGCTTAATCGCTTTAACAGATCATCGTCTTTGCGCTGCCAGCCCAGCCTTGGCAGCCAGATTATCTTTCCATCATGAAAAGTTGAAATACACATCCTGAAAGCCGGCACCAGGCTGATTAGTAAAAGTCGCTTGAAATTGTTTTCTAGATGGCGATTCCTGATCAGTCCAATCAAACCTTCGACTATAAACGGTGCCCAAATGATCAGCATAATGCCTACAGTAGCGACACTATCCTGTTCGTCAATAATGCTGGAATTCCACCATTGAATAATCACTGACATACTTGCCAGATAAATAGCAGATGCATAGAACATAACGCGCGTATGCATGCTTGCTTTGTCGCTCAAAATATCCTGAGAAATTATAGATTCTGACTGCATGGTCTATTGGGGTCGTCTTAACTCAATTAACTGGGAGTTTTGCTTTTGATCGATTACCCCATCAGCAAGTTCAATCACGGCAATATTAGCTGTGGTAAATAGCTCTCCGTTATGGGTGCGCTCGACATCTTCGCCACACAGAAATACCAGCAAATCGTCCAGTCCCGGATTATGTCCCAGGATCAATAAACTTTGATAATGGCTTTCAGCCTCGCAGATCTCAATAAGCGTCCGCAGGCTCGCCATATACAATGACGATTCAAACAGGAGCTTCTCCGGTGACCAACCGGTTTGAAGAAACACTTGCTCCGTAGTTTGCCGAGCCCGCAATGCAGATGAACTTACCACGCGTTCTGGTGGCGAAGGCCGTGTGCAAAGAAAATCACCCATTTCTGTGGCTTCTCTTCTGCCGCGTTCATTGAGTGGTCGATCAAAATCTGACTGCACGCCGGCTAGCCAATCGGATTTGGCGTGTCGCATAAGGTAAAGTGTTTTCAAGGATGGAAATCCATTCAGTAGTAGATTTGAATTGCCATGTTACAGAAGCAGAAAATCTCTGCCAAGGGTTGTTACACCAGATCAAACCCCGGACTGACTCCTATTCCTCTATAATTCGCTTTTCTCTATCAATACCTAGTTGAGTTGCCGAATGTCAGTACAAAGCAACCAGCGCAAAGTATCCATCACCACTTTGCGCAAATTAAAATCCGAAGGCAAAAAGTTTTCCTCACTAACGGCCTACGATTACTGTAGTTCACATTGTATTAGCAGTGCGGGTGTGGAAATTATCCTGGTTGGTGATTCGCTAGGCATGGTAATACAGGGGCACGACAGCAGCCTGCCGGTTACTATTGAAGATGTGGCTTATCATGTTCGTTGTGTGCGGCGTGGTAACCAGGGATCTTTGATCATGGCTGATCTGCCCTTCATGAGTTATTACTCAGAACACAAAACGCTTGAGAGTGCTGCCACACTGATGCGAGAAGGCGCGCAGATGGTGAAACTGGAAGGTGGTGCCTGGTTGGCAGAGTCGACCCGCTTATTAACAGAACGTGGAATACCCGTCTGTGCGCACATGGGACTTACCCCACAATCGGTGAATCATCTTGGTGGCTATCGTGTACAGGGTAGAGATCCGGGTCAAGCCCAGGAAATTATTAACGAGGCAAAACTTCTGGAACAAGCCGGTGCAAGCACGCTGTTACTTGAATGTGTGCCGGTCGAACTTGGCAAACGAGTTACCGAAAGCCTGCAGATTCCGGTTATTGGCATTGGCGCTGGCCCCCATACTGATGGGCAGATAATGGTCTGGCACGATATGCTCGGGCATTATCCAGGCACCAAGGCCAAATTTGTGAAAAATTTTCTGATCGACAGTGGAGGCAGTATTGAGGGCGCGGTAAGAAATTTTTCCGAGGCTGTCAGAACTGGCCAGTTTCCCGCTCCCGAACACTGTTACACATAGTCAGGTAATAACTAAAAATGATAGATTTATATACCTGGTCGACACCCAACGGCCGCAAAATCTCAATCGCTCTCGAAGAGTTTCAATTGCCCTTCCGGGTAATCGAAATAGACATAAACAATGGTGATCAACATACGCCAGAATTCATCGCACTAAGCCCAAATCAGAAAATTCCAGCGATTGTCGATCATGATTCCGGAGTCCAAATGGCGGAATCCGGAGCTATTTTAATGTATCTTGCCGATAAAACAGGCAAGTTTCTTGATCGTGATCGCTATTATGAAACGCTACAGTGGCTTATGT
The DNA here is from genome assembly GCA_047615875.1 of Parasphingorhabdus sp. Taxonomy (GTDB): domain Bacteria; phylum Pseudomonadota; class Gammaproteobacteria; order Arenicellales; family CAJQKF01; genus JBLHGU01. The sequence goes on along the minus strand of JBLHGU010000003.1, from coordinate 11,529 downwards.
GGCAAATGGCCCATCTCGGCCCGATACTGGGTCAGGGTCACCATTTTCTAAAATATAACTCGGGCGTGAGCGAATACGCAGAGCAGCGTTTTCACAAAGAAGCGAATCGACTCTATGGCGTTTTGAATAACCAATTAGCCGATCACGAGTATATCGTTAGCGAGTATTCCATTGTCGACATGGCTTGCTGGCCATGGGTATCCCGATTCGAATGGCACCAGGTTAATTTGCATGAGTACCCAAACGTTAAGCGCTGGTTTCTTGAGATAGCAAAACGACCGGCTGTTATTGCGGGCTATGATGTGCCGAAGCGCGATTTAGAGATACCAATGCCTTAATTGCATACGGAACTGCGTGAATCCTTACAATCCTCGAAATCCATCCACTAGGCAGAGGCGGAAATTACCTGTAGCACTTTCTCAGCGTGAGATTCGGCCTTTGCAACTCTCTTCCAATGCTTGACAACATTACCAGCAGGGTCGACTAGAACGGTAGAACGAATCACGCCTATTTTCTTCTTACCATACATCATTTTCTCACCCCAGGCTCCATACTCTGCCATCACTTCTTTTTCAGGATCGCAGAGTAAGGTAAACGGCAATTGAAATTTCTCAATAAACTCTCTGTGGGATGCCTCATCGTCTGGGGAGATGCCTAAAACAGCAATATTGGCTGCTTCATAGTCTTTCCATAACGCTCTAAATCCACAGGCCTGTTTGGTACAACCTGGGGTATCGTCGGCTGGATAAAAATAAACCACGACATAACGACCCAAAAACTCACTTAACGATACGTTTTTACCGTCCTGGTCTTTGAGTGTGAACTGTGGTGCGGCTTTGCCCTCTTCTATTGGCATTTTTGTTCCTCTAGAATATTATTGATAGTTTGCGCGATAATCTATCCGATCGAATTGACCTGACGAATTACCTGCGACAGAAAAAACAATCGGGATGAATAAAGAATGCCGGCCTGCAGGAGACTGCAGCCGGCATTTTTGTTGAATTATTAACGTTTAATTCAATCCATAGATAAGCATTTTTGATACCAGATTCAATGCATCATGATAGGGCACTGTTTGGTTGGCCCGAATGATTTGCTTACCCTCTTCTGAGGTAGCAAAAGCAATAAATTGTTTCACCTTTACTGACGGAGTTGGCCCTGTAACCAGGAACAAGGGTCGATACAGACCATAGTGTCCATCCCGAACATTCTCGAAGGAGGGATCCATACCGTCAAATCCAATGACTTTGACTTCACGCTTACGGGCACTACTGATACCAGTAATACTAAATGCCTGTGGATCTTTCTCTACGGCTTTTTCCAGTGGGCCAGAAGATCGAAAAATATCCTCAGTTGCGAATTCTTGCTCGGAATCTTCGAATATATATTGCCTGATGGCATATCCAACACCGGAAATTTTTCCCTTGCGCACAAACAGTTTTAGTGGCGCATCCGCACCACCAAGCTCACTCCAATTGGTAATCCTACCGGTGTAAATATCTTTTATTTGCGCCATGCTGACGCTTTTAACCGGGTTGCTCGGATGCACAATAATTGCCAAAGCATCCCATGCAACGGGGTACATAGTTGCATGCAGCTCAGAAGAATCGGTATCTGGCAAAGTTATGCGGCAAGAGCCACCAATGTCGATCTTTAGTTTAGCTGAATCCCGCACACCTCGAGTCGCACCGCCACCTTCCAATTTGAATTCAATGCCAGTTCGCTGCTTGAAGCCATCGGCCAATTCAGACATAAATGCTTTTTTGGTAATTCCACAACCAGCCCATGTAAGAGTATTGCTATCTTGCGAAACAGAGTTGGTTGAAACCAGCACAGCTGCAAGTAGCAAAAAACATTGCGCTCCTTTTGTAAATCTATAGTTGCCTGACACGTTTAATATCTCCGTAGATCACCTAGGGTGTCGTACAAAATGTTATAGTTTTCAGTTGCGTCACTGAATCTAATGTTGTCTCTCGACTAGAGGAGTGTATCGCTGTTCGTCCCAGACCCATCCAGGCAAAAAACCTTTTTTCGCCAATACACCACGCAGAGCGGAATACGATCAATTGTATCGCCAGAATCAAAAATTGAATAATAAACTTTCTCGTCACCGCACTATACAACGGAAATTCTGCCTAGGTAGAATAAATACTTCATTACTTGGAGCTTTAACCTTCGGTGTGGTAACCCTACTCCTCGTTAGTCTTGGATTATCCTGGTACCACAGCCATGAAATCGAACAGAAAATTGTCATAACAGCTTCAGAGCTTCTGGCAACAGCTGGTTTTCCACAACCAGAATTAGAAATTAACGGTAGAACAGTTATTTTGCTCGGCAATGTGGATGCAAATATTGATCGAAAACAAATGGTTGAGTTGATTCGACAACTAACTCAGGTAGATCACGTCGAAGATAAAAGAATCGTTACAAATTATGCTATAGGAAGAAAGTTCGAACTACATAGCTACGCAGGGATCACTACAGTAGAAGGGGAGCTGCCGGAGCAATCTGATATTGATCTAATTATAAATGCGATACGATCCAGTTATGGAGCCGACCCGCTGGGTGCTGACTTGCGTATCCATCAGGCTGTACAGCGACCATCGTGGATAGATAATTTTGATAACATGCTGGAATTACTAACTACTGTATCCCCGCTTCAAATAATTTCCGGAGCGGATACCCTGAGGATTACTGGTACATTAAGCGATAAAAACCAACAAACCCGACTTGCTTCTCAGCTAAATAAGTTGCTGGGGTCAAATACCAAACTACTATTTGACATCAAACTTCCCAGCAATGATCAGGAACCCAGTATTCAACTAGAATATAAAAATGGCCTGGTACGGGTGGATGGTACAGTTCCAAGTCAACAATTCGTCGATCAACTAATTCAATCTGCCAATTTAGCATTTGGTGTGGATAACACAATAAATAATTTGAAAGTCGATTCAAAAATACGCGAATCTGAAATTCTGGATGCAACCTTACGTGCAATTTTCCCTCTGGCCATTACTAACTGGTTCAATCTGGACATTAAAGATGATGAAGTTCGAATTCGGGGGATGGTCAAAACAGTGCAGGAGTTAGACATTGTTCGCCAACAAATGAGGGATAATTTTGGCTATGGGACCCGATTAATCAACCTGATCAAGAAACAACCAAATACCGGTTAAAGCTGGTTAGATTTGACTTATTCCTGTTACAATGGTTGTATTTAGCGAATTCTTTTCAAGTTATATATAATGAATTTGTCTATCCCGATGCCGAAATATTTTACTCTGGATGGAATAATCTGGGGTCACTATTTATACCGGAGTAAAGCGTGAGTTCACTACTGACCGAAATTCTGATTAGCCTGATTGTCATAGCAATTATAGGTGGCATCATCGGTTGGCTGATCCGCGGAGTTCAGGTCTCTAGTCGAGAAGATCATTTAGTAAAAGAGGCTGCAGAAAATAAAACTATCGTGCAGAAGAGCCGCGGTCACTTCACAAAAATGGAGGAAAACTTCAAGAAACTAAGCCAGATTCGAAAAGTCGAGAAGGACCAGTTTCAAAAGCGCATAAATGAGCTGGAGCCCTTATTTGACTTAGTTGAAAGACGGGATAATCGAATTCGAGAACTCGCGGAAGAATTATCCAACCTGCAAGCTCAAAAACAATCAGAACTTGATGCACTTCAATTTAATTTGAGCACGCGAAGCCTGTTGGGTGACGAATCTGAATCTGAAGAAATTAATCGATTACAATCAGAATTGAATCTTGCTAATCGCCAAAAAGATGGTGCGATTGGCCGCTACCAAAGTCAGGTCCGCCAGATTGAGGATCTCGAAAACGTAATCACTGAGAAAAATACCCGTCTCAAAGATGTAGAACTACAGATTTCCTCTCACAATTCAAATCGGCAACAAAAAGAAACTGAATATCAAAAACAATTAGAAGCAAGTAATAAGAGCGTTGATGAGCTTGAGCAGCAGCTGATGATATTGCAGAATAAAAAGCAATATGAACAAACCCTATCAAATGCCAAAGCAGAGAAGGCAGAGAAAACCGCTGCGCATGCATCCAATCTTGAACGAGAATTCGAACGAGTCAATCATGAACATGCGACTCGCGAAAACTTGCTGAAAGAAGAGCTTACTGGATTACGTAATGAACTACTGGCTAATCAGTCCACGATTGTAAGTCTGGAACGCACACTAGCCGCTCGTTCTGCCCCAAGGCCAACGGCCGTAAAAACTGTTTCAACGCCAACAAAAAAGTCTGAAGATGTGAGTGATGGAACAGATCTCAAGCAACTTAAAGGCATAGGGCCCAAAAGGGCTGATGAGCTGGCAAAAGCCGGTATTCACACTATTGCCGATATGGCTGCAATCAATGATGATGACCTGGGGCGTATTACGGAATATATGCCTTACTTTAAGCGTTTTTCCACCCAAAACGAATGGATTTCCAATGCCCGACGCATTGCCGGGATTGATGAAAAAAACGCTAACAGGGGTTAAATTTCGGTGCATCAGCACCGATTAAACTAGGAAGCCTTGGCTGATCGCTTGCGCTCGTGTTCTTTCAGATAACGTTTACGTACGCGAATGCCCTTCGGGGTAATTTCCAAAAGCTCGTCGTCCTCGATAAATTCAAGAGCCTCTTCCAGTGAATATTGAACTGCTGGAGTGAGTAACAAATTGGTATCTTTTCCGGATGCCCGCACGTTGGTCAACTGCTTAGCCTTCAAGGGATTAACCACCAGATCATTATCTCTGGCGTGAATTCCAACGACCTGCCCTTCATATACTTCCTGACCTGGGAGAACCAACATTCGTCCTCTTCCCTGTAAATTAAACAGCGAATAGGCCAACACCTTGCCCATGCCATTGGCAATCATAACGCCATTCTGGCGATGCTCTATATTAGCGGATGACAGTGCAGCATAACTATTGAACACATGATGCATCAACCCCGTTCCCGATGTCATTGTCATGAACCGGGTACGGAAGCCAATTAATCCACGAGCTGGACATAAATAGCGCAATCTAACCCGGCCCTTGCCATCCGGTGCCATGTCCTCGAGATGCGCTCCACGAGCACCTAGTGCCTCCATCATAGCGCCTTGATGACGTTCTTCAAGATCAACAGACACATCTTCATAGGGCTCACACCACTTTCCGTCGATCTCTCGATAAATAACTTGCGGTCTGGAAACCGCTAACTCAAAACCCTCGCGACGCATAGTTTCAATCAGCACCGACAGGTGTAGCTCACCACGTCCTGAAACCTTGAATTTTTCTGGATCATCAGTTTCTTCTACTCGTAACGCCACATTGTGAATAATCTCGCGATCAAGTCGTTCGAGAATTTGCCGCGATGTCAGGTATTTTCCCTCCTTGCCGGCAAACGGAGAGTTATTGACCTGAAAAGTCATAGTGACTGTTGGTTCGTCAATACTCAATGGTGGTAGTGCTTCGACTGTTTCCGGATGACAAATGGTGTCGGAAATCTTTGGTCGTTCGATGCCGGTAATAGCAATAATGTCACCGGCCTGGGCAAGCGGAATTTCGATCTTGTTCAGACCATTCAATTGCAGCACCTGCAGGATACGCCCCGTGCGGATTTTGCCCTCGCGACTGATAATTTTCACCTGAGTATTAGTTCGCACAGTACCTCGCGAGATACGCCCAATGGCTATGGCACCGACATAAGATGAGTAATTCATGCTCGATACCTGCATCTGAAACGGCCCAGACAAATCCACATCAGGTGGCGAAACCTGCTCGATTATTGCATCAAATAGTGGATCCATATTGCCTTCTCTGACATCAGAAGTCGTACTGGAATAGCCCTGAATAGCAGAGGCGTAAATAACCGGAAAATCCAGTTGCTCCTCAGTTGCCCCAAGCTTATCAAACAGGTCAAAGGTTTGATCTAGAACCCAATCTGGTCGAGCTCCATCGCGATCAATTTTATTTATTACCAGAATCGGTTTCAGGCCATGCTCAAAAGCTTTTTGAGTAACAAATCGTGTCTGCGGCATGGGACCTTCTACAGCGTCAACGAGTAATAAAACAGCGTCCACCATGGACAAAACTCGCTCAACTTCACCACCAAAATCAGCATGCCCCGGCGTATCGACAATATTTATCCGGTAGCCATTCCAACTCAGGGAGGTGTTTTTCGAAAGAATGGTGATACCACGCTCTTTCTCAAGGTCGTTGGCATCCATAACCCGGCTAATAGGGCCAAAGCGGTCACCCAGAGTACCGCTTTGTTCTAACAACTTATCTACGAGCGTTGTCTTGCCATGGTCAACGTGGGCGATTATCGCCACATTGCGAATGCGTGAGATGTCAGTAAGAGTATTCGAGCTCATAGATCATGCGGGATTCTTGTCCCGGAAATAGAAAATGGAAAGAAGAAAGAAAAAAGAAGAATAGCTAGCTGTCAGAAATGCAGCAGTGTGCCTACGCCGCTGTCGGTAAACAGCTCAAGTAATATTGAATGATCTACTCGACCATCCAGAATAACGGCAGATTTAACACCACCACGTACCGCATCCTGTGCACAGGCGACTTTAGGCAGCATGCCACCGCTAATCACGCCATCTGCGATCAGCGACTCGGTCTGCTGCATACTTAAACCGGTCAGGAGGTTTCCGTCAGCATCCAGGACCCCCGGAGTATTGGTCAATAACAAGAGTCTCTCGGCACCCAATGTGGTTGCCAACTTACCGGCTACCGTATCAGCATTAATATTGTATGCCTCTCCATTAATTCCGACCCCAATAGGCGCAATCACAGGGATAAAATCCACATTGTCCAGAGAATGCACCAGCGCCGGATCAATAGATTCAATCTCACCCACGTGGCCATAGTCCACCTTGGGGGATTCGCCGCCTAACTTTCGAGCGCGAATAGTAGTGCCGTCCTTACCGGTAAGACCAACTGCCTTGCCACCCTGACGATTAATCAGTGAGACAATTTCTTTATTAATCAACCCACCTAGCACCATTTCAACCACATCCATGGTTTCCTGGTCAGTTACGCGCAATCCATCAATAAATTTTGACTCCTTGCCGAGCCGATCGAGCATGCTATTGATTTGTGGGCCGCCACCATGAACCACCACCGGATTCATACCAACCAGCTTCATAAGAACGATGTCGCGGGCAAAATCCAGCTTTAATTTCTCATCCGTCATAGCATTGCCGCCAAACTTGATCACGATGGTTTGACCGTGATACTTCTGGATATAAGGCAAGGCTTCGGCAAGAACGCCGGCTCGTTCAGCGGCTGCGCTAGCGAGGGACATTATATTTTGGGCGTAAAGAATGAGGGCGCGAGATTATAACCGAGCCCGATATCGCTGTATATGGGAACAGCGCAGACTTTTTCACCTATGGGCAGGTTAAATTAGTCGCAAAACCGTCTGAATTCGCCATTCAAAGGAGTTTGAATTGAGCCTGGCGATGTTCTGATTCGAATCGGAAGGTCCAGGGCAACCGGCAATATACAACCAGAATTGACAAATTTCCCCGTAAACAGACCAGCCCAATCTGTTTACGGGAAGGATTAACTAGTTAATTTTTACATCTATTTTCTTCGTTTTAGCCAATTCTGCCTTGGGTAGAATCAGCGTTAATATGCCATCGAAATAATCGGCAGCCACCTTACTTTCATCCACATCAGCCCCTAGACGTATCGAGCGTGTAAATTTACCGTAACGGCGCTCCTGGCGAATAAATCGTTCTTTCTCCTTGTCTTCATGCTCACGACGGGACTCCGCAGTGATAGTGAGAACACCGTCATTGATTGAAACATTTAGGCCATCTTTATTTATGCCTGGTAGTTCAGCACGCACGGTATAAGTCTGCTCTGATTCACTAACATCTATAGCTGGTAATAAAGCGCTCTCAGTTTCCGAGCCTGGTGCTACATTGCCTCGAAAATAATGATTTACAAGGTTGTCAAATTCACCAAACATTTCCCACCCGGGACGTCTGTTAGTTCGTCTTATAATTTGATTCATGATTATGAAACTCCAAAGGTTTTGTCTACAAAAAACGGATGATTTCCGCGTCTGGCTATACAATGGTGTCAGCCCGCTTCAATTCAAGTATGCTATTTAGTAAATTAATCAGTTCACACTGACACAAATTTCTAACCAATATCGTTTGCACTAAATACATTCTTCGACAGAGCATATCAACGTGACTCAAACTTCTAACAATAGTTATAAAAATCCTGTTCATTTACTCAGGCAAAAACGCTTCCTTCCATTTTTTCTAACTCAGTTTGCTGGAGCGTTTAACGACAATGTATTTAAGAATGCACTTATTATTTTAATCACATTTTCATTAGCCACTAGCGACAATATTAACGGGCTGGTAAATATTGCAGCAGGTTTATTCATTTTACCGTTCTTTCTTTTTTCATCACTGGCGGGGCAACTGGCAGATAGACACGACAAGTCTGGTTATATGCAGAATATCAAACTTGTAGAAATATTCATCATGATAGTTGGCGCTATCGGACTTTTATTTGACTCAATCAACTTACTGCTTGTCGTGCTGTTTTGCATGGGCGCACAAAGTACCTTCTTCGGACCAGCCAAATATGCCATCCTGCCACAACACCTGGATCAGAAAGAGTTAACCGGCGGCAATAGTCTGGTTGAGGCAGGCACATTTCTTGCAATATTACTTGGCACGATAACTGGCGGTATTCTTGTCAGCATTGACGCATCTGGACCCAGGATTGTTGCGGGCCTGATAATAGTTATTGCCATCACTGGTTATATAACCAGTCGTCGAATCCCCTCCGCTCCAGCGACGGACCCCTCCATAAAACTTAACTTCAACTTATTTACCGAGTCCTGGTCGCTACTAAAACTGCTTAAACATAATCGAACCGTTTTTCTTTCAGTATTGGGCATTTCATGGTTCTGGTTTTTGGGCGCGGTGTACCTGACCCAATTCCCGAACTTTACTCGTGTTGTTTTAAATGGCGATGCCACAGTTGCAACTTTGTTACTGACATTATTTTCCTTAGGTATAGGAATAGGTTCGTTTTTGTGTGAGAGATTATCCAAAGGAAAAATTGAAGCAGGTTTGGTTCCCATTGGCGCCATTGGTATGGCAGTGTTTGGCATTCACTTCGGACTAACTGAACCGCTCACCGGAGAAAGCACTCAAACCGCCGTAGAATTCCTGGCAAACAGCTCCAACTTCGGAATCATTTTAGATCTATTCATGATTGCCGTGTTTGGCGGCATTTATATCGTCCCTTTGTATACGCTGGTACAGGATCGTAGTAACCCTGCCTACCGAGCGCGAATTATTGCCGCCAATAACATACTCAATGCGTTATTCATGGTAGCCGCGGCTGGTATCAGTATTTGGGTGCTTGGTGCAGGGCATTCCATCCCCGACCTGTTTCTTTTTATTTCCTTATTCAGCGTTGTTGTGTCCATCTATATTTTTGGCCAGGCACCAGAGTTTTTGTTTCGCATGATTGGCTGGATCATGGTGCATAGTGTTTACCAGGTCTCAAAACAGGGTCTTGATCATATTCCTGATCAAGGTGCTGCAGTGCTGGTCTGCAACCATGTCAGCCTGGCTGATGCGGTCATACTGCATGCAATCTGTCCAAGGCATCTACGGTTTGTTATGGACGAGGATATTTACCGACTACCAGTGCTCAATTGGCTGTTCCGATCAGTCGGTGCCATTCCTGTAACAGACCCTCGTATTGATCGACATAAAGTCCATGAAACCTACGATCGTATTGCGAAGGTGCTGGAAAACGGCGAGTTGCTCTGCATATTCCCGGAAGCCGGGATAAGCAGGGATGGGGAAATACAGAAATTCAAAAACGGTATTGAAAAGATTATAAAACGCACGCCAGCACCTGTTGTTCCTATGGCCATACTGGGCATGTGGGGCAGCTATTTCAGTCGAAAATCAGGCAGTGCAATGTCTGGTTTACCGCGTAGGTTTTTTACAAAAATCACCATACTTGCTGATTCACCTGTTGCACCGAAACAAGTTACTTCGGCTGACCTACAACGCAAAGTGCAAGAGCTTCGCGGTGATCACCTCTAATACTCGTGATTAATGGCTAGAAAGAAATCTTCGAATACGCTTGCAGCCAGATTCAAGCTGATCCAGTGCTGGAGCAAAGGAAATTCGAATGAAACCATCACCACATTTACCGAAAGCACCTGCATCCATAACAGAGACACCCTCCTTCTGATATAGCTGAGATACAAATTCCAATGTTTCGAGTCCAAATTTGGAAATATCCATCATGAGGAACATACCACCCTCGGGCTTCAATAATGAGGTGCCTGGAATACCCTCTAACCAGTGCATAACTTTATCTCGACGCTCTCTGTAGGCAAGTCGAATTTTTGTGGTTGTATCATCACACTCAGTAATTGTTGTGATACCTGCTTCCTGTATAAAGCCCGGCAATCCATAGAGCATACACAACGCCAGATTTTCAACATGGACTGCCAGGGTAGCTGGAGCCACTATCCAGCCGAGACGCCAACCCGTCATTGCATGGGATTTAGATAAACTAGAAACAGTGATAAGTCGGTCATCCATACCAGTCAAGCCGGCAAAATGGGTAAATCCACCTTCGAAAACTAGATCAGCATAAACCTCATCTACCACAATCCAGAAATCATGTTGTATGGCCAATGCTGCTATAGCTTCCACTTCCTCCTGACTCAGAACCACACCAGTGGGATTGCTCGGATTGGCCAGAAACAGAGCACGGGTTGCTGGTGTAATTGCAGATTTAATGCTGTTGATATCCGGCCTAAATTTCTGCTCCGGCAAAGTTGGCAGTGACACAATAGTGGCACCTACCATGCTTAGAGTGGCTTCATAAGTGGTATAGATAGGATCAAATGTAATGACCTCATCACCACGCTCCAGAAGACACATGGATACTGCGAATAGAGCCGACTGAGCTCCGGCCAGCACCACCACATTTTCTGCTCTGGATTTCTGACCTGTGCGCTGCTGATGCTTTGTTGCAATTGCCTGTCGTAGTGCCGGTTTACCCGGAACATCCGAGTAATGTGTATCGCCCGCCCGTAACGCCTTAATTGCCGAATCGATAGCGGCGGCAGGGCTATCAAACTCAGGATCGCCAACACTTAGCACAATCACATCCTTGCCTTGCGACAAGTCATGCATCGCGCGGGAATGAATTTCCCAGGCGCTAACGCTTTCTCCGGAAATTCTTTCGGTTAAACTGGATACGGGTAATGTCATGGTTAATCCTGGATCCTTTACAATATTGTTTTACAAAAATACTGAAATAAAAAATGCACAATCATCCTGTATTTGTATATGGCACGCTAAAGCGCGGCTTTCCTAATCACGACGCCGAGCGACTTGACGGTTTCTTTAAAGATCGCGCCACTACCGAAAACGAATACCCACTTCTGGTGGTGAACCAGCGCTTCTCACCCGTAGTCGTTTATGAACCCGGCAGCGGGCAAAAAATAACCGGTGAAT
>JBLHGU010000002.1:0-111702 GCA_047615875.1 Parasphingorhabdus sp. | reverse complement strand
AATTTGTGGCGCACGTGTCTCACTGCTTAAGTGGGTCAGGTGGGTATTGGTGAGACGCAGGAATGATCCTTCGGCTTCAATGGTGCATTCCAGGGCAGATCGTTGAATACTGATGGGTCCGGTAGACGCGTGCTTAGGGAGCAAGTGGTGTCGACAATATCGTATGGGGAATTTGCTCAAGGTCATATTGCCAAACTGTCGACGCTGATGCACAACATGCCCACTGCTATCCCGAATGTCTGCAATCAGGTTTACCCCAGGACCGTACTCGGCATGATATTCAGGAAATAGCTGTTTAAATGCCTCGACCTGGTCCACATTATTGGAACGTGACCAGTTTCGATCGACCTCCTGTAGGCAAATAATATCTGCACCACTAACCTCTCGGGCAATGCGATCAAGGTCATTCACCTCGTCCTTGCCGCGACCAAATTGTATGTTGTAAGTAACTAATTTCATATTGTTGACTACAGATCTAGTTTCAGCAAAGGAAGCATACGTCCGGAAAAACTACCAGACTCACTCTGCCCTATTAAATTGGCCCCCGCTTTAAGATAAAAATCTACTGCGTTGGGATCGCTCTGAATATGTAAATATTGTATGCCATTTTGCCTGGCGAAATTCATGGCGTTTTCCATCAATCGCTTACCGATACCCCTTCTCATATAGGCCGGTAATACAAACAGTGCATCGAGTTCCGAGTGAATATTGTCAATGTCGGTCAACTCGTAAAAACCCACACATTGATCACTTATGACCGCAACATGAAATTGATGCTTTGTATTATCAATATCTATTGCAAGCACCTGCAACTCATTTCGACAGTGGTGCATAAATTTTTCGGAATAACCCCAATGAGCCTTGCCAAGGATGGCAATGTTTGTGAGTTTCTCGGCATCATCGGCAATCGCCGAACGAATATAAACTTCATTTGTCATTTGTCATTTGTCATTTATCTATTAAGCAGGACGTTGTAGTTAGACGAGAAGCTCATATTGTAGTTTTATCAGGAAATAGTTCAATTTATATTGATTTGAAGATATGCAGGGCGGGGAACGCAATGTTAGACGTGCTGTCCAACCGATATACGCGTACATATTGGGAGAAGGGCTTGGTTTGCACACTGGTCGAAACTGGAGTTAAGAGAATTACCGGAATAGTTGCCGCATGGCTGATATTGTTATTAATGCCCTGGTTGCCAGTTGTAGCTCAGGCTGAAAATCCCCGCTGTGATTATCAAATCACAGTACTACACCCTGAAGAACTCAATCTTTCCATAAGCGCTACATGCCACAATCAGACTTCCGCCAGGTTTCACTTTAGTAGTCTCGATAGTGCTAGCTATCAATACGAACGAAAAATTGAGAATGGTCAATTAGCCTATAAATTTAAGCTGGGGGAACTTGCACAGGCCAACAATAATTATCGCTATGCGCAAAAAATTGGTGCTGCCACACTAGCCACTGTGGCAGCCTGGCTGGAAATTCCCGATGCTCCCACAGATATTTATATAACCGTGGTTGACTCAGGTGGGTTGAAATTCACCACCGGCCTTAAACAACACGGCGAAAGTTGGATGATTCGATCAACCGACGTCAATCGATCCGGATACTCATTGTTCGGTGCGTTTAATACGCAGAAAATCGCCATGGATGCCCATCACTCTTTTGTGGATGCCACGTCAGACGGTCAATCAATGATTAACGTGGTTGACCTTCGTAATCAGAGAAAAGATTCTGATGAAATGCTGAAATGGATTGAGGATTCGTCGAAGGCAGTAGCAGCCTATTGGCACGGATTCCCCGTGTCTGAGCTTTTAGTGGTTGTAGTGAGTGTTCCAGGTGAGGGTATAACCTATGGTCGGGTAATGGGTGGCGGGGGTGCCACCATGTTATTGGTGGTAGGCGGTGACTCGGTAGTATCAGAGCTCTATTCGGAATGGGTGCTCATACACGAACTACTCCATCTTGGCACACCGTTTATGGCAGACAGCTTCTGGTTTATGGAAGGCTTCGCCACGTACGCAGAACCGATTATCCGTGCCCGCATGGGTTGGCGTAGCGAGCGGTCAGTCTGGAACGAGTTTTACCGTGACATGCCCCGTGGCTCCTTCGCACTGACCGAAGAGGGGTTGGCGAATACCCGACGGGGAATGTATTGGGGTGGGGCTACTTTTATGTTGTTGGCGGATCGTGAGTTACGCAGAATATCAAATGGCGAGAAAGGGCTAGAGCACTGCATGCGTCGCATACTTGGCTATCAGGGGAATATTACCAAAAGAGCGAGGTTATCCCGGCTGCTGGATTATTGTGATACTGAATTTTCAACCAGTGTATTTGCAGACCTCTCAGAGCGCTATGTTCATAACGCCAGTGATCTGGATCTTGAAGAGCTATGGACTGCCTTGGGAGTGAAAGGCGGTAGCCAGCAGGTTGAACTTGATGATAATGCCCAGGAAGCCATGTTAAGACAGAGTATTGTTAGAGGGGGTGGCAAAGAAACTATTGTTATGCCCGAAGAGGCACCAGATGTTTTTCGGTGAATAGTGTTAACTCTGCTAAAGCCAGATCATCTAGAGTGTTGTCAGCAAAATAACTGGTTAGTGTCAATTCACGCTGCGCTATAAACCACCAAACGGCTCTGGCATGCCCAATTCTGTCAATCTGCAGGAAACAGAAAAGCAAAATTTCCAATCCGAAGGAGACATTGGTGCAAAACTAAGCCGCTGGATTGAACCGAGATTGCATGAGGTGTAGGAGTTCAAAATCGAACTTGACCCTAATGAAAAATATCAATATAGTTGCATAATACAACCATATTGAGAATGATTAGATGAAAAATATGACGTTGCCATTAGTCTCTGATATTCGCGCAGCTTCTCGAGATCTCGTTCGTGAATTTGGACTTATGAATCGAACTGTCGCCGGTACTGATCTTTCGGTTTCTGCCGTTCACGCAATCATTGAAATCGGCAAAGCCGACGGCATGTCATCTAAAGTTCTGTGTGAGAAGCTGTTATTAGAAAAATCTACGGTCAGTCGCCTGGTGAAATCCCTTGTCAACAAGCAGGAGATTAGCGAACTACGATCAAAAGACGATACCCGGATAAAACACCTTTACCTGACGCACCAGGGCAGGGAAACGTTGCGCGAAATTGACTATTACGCCGAGGGGCGGGTATCGGTCGCACTCAACCAATTAGATGATGACTCTCAATGCCGCATTCTTAAAGGACTGCAGGATTATTCCTCTGCGCTAAAAGCAACTTCCAATACATTTGCCCCTGCCGGCCCAACTGACCGAGTTAACATAAAAACGGGCTATACGCCGACCATCATCGGTCGCATAATTGAGATGCTCCATTCCCACATGAACAAGCACTATGGTTTTGGCGCTAATTTCGAATCAAGGATTGCCGGAGATATTGCTGAGTTCATTACACGCGTTGGATCAGCAAAGAACGAGACATGGCGTGCAGAAATCGGTGGTCAAATTGTTGGCTGCATTTCTATCGATGGTGAGGACCTGGATGGTGGACTTGCACATCTTCGTTGGTTCATAGTAAGCAACGAAATACGTAGTAGTGGGGTTGGCAATGCGCTTCTCTCAAAGGCGTTGGAGTTCTGCGACAAACGCGAATATCAAGAGACCCATTTATGGACCGTTAAGGGTTTGGATGCTGCGCGAAAACTTTACGAAAACCATGGCTTTACACTGACCGAGGAGTATTACGGTGATCAATGGGGAACAAAGGTTCTCGAACAGAAATTCGTCAGACCGCATCCCTGTTAATTTGTTTGGATCAAGCCTGATACAATCTGATATATGAAACTCTCAATATTTTGTTTGCTTATAATGGTTCTGCTTAGTGCCTGTGGTGGGGGTGGGTCTACATCGGGATCTATGGACACCGGTTCAGCTTGCAGAAGTGGTTATCCAAGCCAAAATACATCTTCCTATATATTGCCTTATTCAACTACGTCGTCGTTTATTGTGGGTCAAGGGAATTGTACTAATGGTTCTCATAGTGATGATCAGGCATATGCGTATGATTTTGATATGCCGATTGGCACACCTATTATTGCATCACGCAGTGGCAAAGTAGTTTTAGTTGTGGAACACCACCGTGAGAACAATAACACTCCTGGCCAGGAAAATTTTATCCTCATTCAACATGCCGACGGAACGATAACTGGTTACTATCATATTACAACAAACGGTGCATTGGTTAACGTAGGCAGTAACGTCGCCCAAGGAGATCGAATCGCGCTAAGTGGCAACACGGGTGACAGTTCAGAACCCCATCTCCATTTTGAAGCAGCTGAGTGTCAAGATTGTGACACGATACCCGTTAATTTCAAAAATGCTCGCGAGCATAGTGATGGATTGATCGAAGGGCAGCGCTATAAGATGCCTTTATAGGCGTGGTGGGCTCAACTGAGTTTACCAATTGTTTCTCTATCCTGAATCTTGATTTAAAAATTTGTTGGTCAGATTCTCTAAAGCTTCAAATATTATTCTTAGCTACGAGCTAATTTGTATTCTTCATCTCGATAATTTTACCTTCTAGGCCAAGCGCAAGAGATCTTCCAATCTTCAAACTTGATTTCGTTACTTACATAACGATCTAGTATTTTTATTTGAATCTGAGGATCAGCAAGCCCTATATCACTTCGTAGATTGATTGGGAGCGCTTGGTAGTAGCGAAAAAGCCTGTCTTTTGAACGCTTACATTTGTAGGAAGAAAGTTGCTTGATAAGACTACCGATAATGCGGTCAACCGTGTCGTGAAGATCGCCAGGTACATCCGATTGCGGGCAATGAGTAGAATAATATATAGTCATATCTAGATTCCTTATTGCATAGATAATATATTTAAAAGTATTTATAGTTTTAGTGTATATGCCTGTAAGGTATAGTAGTAGGGAAATATATTATCTATATTAAATAGAAAAAGTATATAATGAATAGGAAAATACCTTCTCTTAATGCTCTGAGAGCCTTTGAATCTGTAGCCCGACATTTAAGCTTTACTTCGGCTGCTGATGAGTTAAATGTGACTCCTGCAGCTGTTGGGCACCAGGTGCGTTCACTTGAGGATTATTGTGGTCAAAAATTACTCTATCGAAGTACCAGGCGAGTTGAATTAACTGATATTGCTCGTTGGGCATTACCTGTTCTTACGCAGGGGCTGGACTTATTGGCTGAAACTGGTGATCGATTGATGATTCCAAGGACAAGTTCAATACTAAATATCTCGGTTGAACCTGACTTCGCTGCGCGTTGGTTAGTGCAACGCCTTGAAAAATTTCAGAAGTACTCTTCGGATTGGCAGGTACGCCTGGATGCTAGGGACGAAGTGGTTGATCTAGCTGAGCGCGATATTGATATCGCTATTCGCTATGGGGATGGGATATACCCTGGGCTTAAAGTACATAAACTGGGTTTAGAAGAAGTATTCCCTGTCTGCGCTCCAAGCTTAGTAGAAGGTTCTAAAGGCATTCGACAACCTGATGATCTTCGTTGGCACCCGTTGTTGCATGAGGACTGGGCCATTCCCAAAGACCAGATTTGGCCTAATTGGAAAATGTGGCTCAAGGCCGCTGGAGCCTCAAGAGTAGACCCAGTGCCTGGTTCTCATTTTTCTACTTCCGGGCTTGCGATACAGGCTGCAATTTTGGCTCAAGGTGTGGCGTTATCGGCCTCTGCATTGGTGGCTGATGACCTGAAAGCAGGTCGCCTGGTTCGCCCGTTTGGTAGTCAATTTAGCACTAAGCTAGATATGGCCTACTACCTGGTCTATCTTGAGAAGTCTGCAGAGGAACCGAAAATAGTGGCGTTCAAGAAATGGCTGCTGAGTGAATATAGTCGAGATATATGAACTGAAGTTTAGGGCGAGCGAGAAATTATTAATTGAACAAATGGTTGCTTGGAGTATTTTCTCATCTTTGAACAGAACCTTTCTGTATACGAAAATAGATACAGTATAGTGTCAGTCACCTGAACCTCTACACTTGAACTCGAATAAGTTTAGATAACCCGATTTTGGTAGCAGAATCATTTCGCCCTCGATCGATATTCCAATTGCGCTAGCTATAACAAGTTAAAAAATTCCGGTAAATCGATAACAATAAGCGGGATTTCGAATATTTCACACCTCGACCAGGTCCTTTAAAGTTGATTACTAGTGACAAACCAAAGCTTGTTGCTGGTTGTTTTGTTTGTTCTTGCTAACGCTAACTTTATATATTACCTAACTGAGAAAAAACGATGAAATCAATAATTCGTAACACCATATTTACTACCCTTGGAACCCTATGTCTAAGTTTATCAAGCAGTCATGCTGGAGATGATATGGCAAAAGCGGTGCCATCCAGTGATATAAAATTTGAGCAAATCGCACCCTTCGTACAAATGGGTTCAGCCTGGGGAGATAGAGGTTCAGCTAAGCATGGAACTTTTGGCATATTTCCAGGCAATGCGGCCCCACCGTTACATATTCATTCAGGGCGAGTAAAAAATTATGGACGTACTTTCAGATGTGTTTGCCACTTTAAGATTATCTGGAACCGTATATTTTCAGGCAGATTTTTGCTCGCCCTGGGGAATGGATATCAAGGGTGGCAATGTCGCCAACTTTCACCTGGTCGTAGCAGGTGAATGTTGGTTACGTCAGGCTGGCAAGAGTGAAGTTGTCAAACTGCAGACTGGGGATATTGCGTTATTCCCTCATGGCGATCGCCATGCATTGTTGCATCCAGATAACGCCGAAATATTACCGGCAGAACGAGTTCTGAATGATCTTCAGGATGAGCAAAAATCCTCAAAGAATTCGGATAAGAGCATCGATACTACATTGATTTGCGGACATTATGATTATGACCGTTCGAAATCACATCCTTTGCTTGATTCGCTACCTCAACTGGTTCATCTCAAAGCATCGAAACAATCAGAATGGATGCTTGCGGCCAGCAAACTTACCGTGGCGGAGTCGCAGATTTACGAGCAGGGTTCCAATGCTGTCGTCAATCGGTTGGCAGAAACATTATTGGTCCAACTTGTTAGATATCTAGCCAATAAGAATGATTATCGTAGCGGATTTTTAGCGCTTCTTGGGCATCCTAAAATATCTAAAGCCATTCAACTCATCCATGAAAAACCACATCACCCCTGGCGGTTGGAAGACCTTGCAGATGCCTGTGGAGTTTCCAGAACGGTTTTATCTGATGAGTTTAGTCGTTGTGTCGATTTAGCGCCAATTCAGTACCTTACAGAATGGCGTATGCACAAGGCGAGAGATATGTTTGTTTGTAGCCAAATGAGTGTTGCTCAGGTTGCCGAGCATGTAGGCTATTCTTCTGAGGGGGCATTTTCCTCTGCCTATAAACGAGTTTTTGGTGAACGGCCTGGTGTTGTTCGTCAGGCTAAGCACGCACATTGATCGCTGGAGTAAGATCATCTATTGCAAATTTATTCTTTTCTTATCGTACTGCTATAACGACATGATTAAAATGATGATCAATTTTAGCCACCATGCCTCCATCGAGACAGAGATCAGCCATTCAGATTTCCGACAGAAAGGGATGTTGGAAATCACGGGCACTAATTAGCTTCACATTGTGAAACTGTTCTCTAAGTTCTAGCATTTTGAAAAATGACGTACAGAGTGGGTGCTCACCATCATAGACGCTTAGTATTTGATCATGTATGCGATCACAGACAGGCACTATGAGGAATCGCCTTTTAAAAGTCTTTCAGCAAACGGGAAGTCTCAGGATCCATAAAGCCGTCCACGGTTGCCTGAGTTTCCCGGTCCATGGCTTGCTCAATATTTTGCATGGCCGATTGGTTGAGTACGCGTTTCATTGCATGACTAGATAGTGGGGGTAGTGCTGCGAGTCGTCTGGACGTGGCTTCAGCATTGGCAATTAACTCATTGTCGCTAACTACTCGCCAGGCAACACCAAGTGCCTTCAATTGCTGTGCATTATAACGTTCTCCCAGGAAGAACATTTCCCGGGCTGTGTTTAAGCCTACCAGAGCAGGTAACAAGGATGTCACGGCCCCGGTTACAAAGAGATTGAGTGACACTTCTGGGAAAAAACCTTTAGCGCTTTCTGCCCAAATGGGGAAATCGCAGTTAATTGCCCATTCGAATCCACCGCCCACGGCCCAGCCATTAATGGCTCCGACAACCAGTTTTTTACCAAGCACAATTTCACGGGTAACTCTCTGAATGGCGTTGACCAGTTGTCGGGCCTGCTCTTCTGACCCGGGATGTTGATGTTCACGACGGTCATCTCCCGCACAAAATGCGCGACCTGCACCTGTAAAAATTATTACTCGGGTTGCATCGTCAGTGTTAGCATCTTTGAACGCATCTGCCACATCGTCTATCAGTTGTTGATTCATGGCATTCAAGGAATCTGGGCGATTCAAACAGAGGGTACGTATGCCGTCGTCAGATAGTGTGCTCAGCACGGTTTTGTATTTGAATTTACTCATTGCCAGGTTCTAGTTACGTAACGGGTTTTACCTTCACTGCGAGGAATGCTTGCAGGGTCGGTCAGGGTGATTTCTGCCGTACAGCCAATCTGTTGTTTGATGTTTTGTACAATCGAATTGGAAAGAGCGGCGGTGTCAGTCAGTTTCCTGGCTAGCTCAATCTGCAGCGGTAATGCATGGTAGGGTGGAGGACGATCGAGAGTCATGCGCCAGTGCCCGGATAACTCCGTAAACTTGTTGAGTATCCCTGTAATCATGGTCGGAAAAACATTGATGCCGCGTACCACGACCATGTCATCACTGCGACCGATAACGCGAAAGCGAGGAGCTGTTCTGCCACAAGTTGCCTTATCGGTGCCTGTCAAAATGATTATGTCACCGGTTTTAAAACGCACCAGTGGTTGGCATTCTTTAGCGAGGTGGGTTAGCACTAGTTCACCTTGTTCTCCTTCTCGCCATGGTTTAATTACGTTGCTCTCAGGGTCGATAAGTTCCGGATACAAAACATCTAGTGCTAGAAAATGCAAATCGTCACAAACGTCTGTTTGCCCGGCGAAATTACACAAAACATCAGTTACACCATAATTGGAGTTCCTCGCCTTAAACCCCCAGGTACTCTCCAGTCGTTGCCTGAAAGCCGATTCGTCAAGACCTGGTTCACCGCCAAACAATCCTAACTGTAATCCCAGGTCCTGGGGTTTTAGGTCGGCATAGTGATTGCTTAAAGTCTGCTCAAGAACCGCGGGATAGGAAGGTGTACAGGATATCGCATTGATGCCTAATTCTTGTATTACCTGAATGAGTTGCAAACCATTGCCGACACCAAAAGGTATCACTGTGGCGCCAGTCGCCTCAAGGCCCGCGTGGTCAGTGTACCCACCCATCCAAAGCTGATAGTTAAGGCAGTGCACTACGCGGTGTTGCGGGCCTAAACCAGAGGCGGTTTGGGCTCGACCGGCAACCGCTGCGGTCATAAGTGCATCTTGTGCGCTAAGAGCTAGATTCATGGCGGTACCTGTGGTGCCTGAAGTGCGATGTACGCGACTTAGAATCGATTCTTCAGCTGCCAGATAGGATCCAAAAGCCGGGTTTTCTTGTTGGTCCTGTCGCAACATGTTTTTGTCTGTAAAGGGCAGAGATCCAATAGCTTCCAATTTGGATGGTATTTTTGAACTACCCAGCATGTGACGATAGAAAGCGGATTGCTCATTCAGGTAATGAGATTGGCAGGCCCAACGTTCAGACTGTAGTTGTTTTAGGTCGGAAAGCGAAAGATATTCAGCGCCAGTAATTGCGGGATTATTCAATTTGGAATTTTGCGGAGGTCTGGATTACCGTGTGGAAGGTATTACTTTACCGCAGATTAAATTGTTATAGTTGGGTTTCATCAATCAATAATAAATTTCAGGAGATTTTGAATGGCAACTTACGAATGTGATAAATGCGGTATGAGTGTGAACGCCACCTGCGGTAAATGTGATGCTCCGCTGGAGAATGGTTCTATCACCCTTGATGATGGCAATGAGGTGCAAGTGTCAAAGTGCCCTAATGAACATGGCATGATCAAATCACCACTGTGCTGTGGACAAGATATGACCTGTTCCGTTTAACAGGCAGGTATTAGAAACAAACTCATATGGATCTGATTATTGATGGCGTCGGAGCGAAATTCGACGCCACTTTGATACTAGCCCATAGCGCGGGGCAGCCCGCAAATTCCGTTTTTATGGAAAACATCACAAAGTTATTGACTGCATCCAGTGTTCAACCCGCAATTCGTGTAGTCAGGTTTAACTTTCCCTACATGGAACAAGCAGTTAAAGAAGGCAAGAATAGACCACCCAGTCGCGCGCCGTCCTTGTTGGAAAGCTGGCGTGAGGTGATTAAGACAGCGCGCCAGATGTTGCAGCCTGGGGAGCAACTGTTTATTGGCGGCAAGTCGATGGGGGGACGTATGGCGACAATGGTCGCGGTGGAGTCAAAAGTCGATGGGGTGGTTTGTTTAGGGTATCCTTTTCACCCACCAGGTAAGCCCGAAAAATTAAGAACTGAACACCTTGAAGAGTTAAACCTCCCCGTTCTTATCTGTCAGGGCGAGCGGGATCCTTTTGGAAATTTGTCTGAAATAGACAACTATTCATTACCCGAACATTTTTCTTTTTGTTGGCTGGGTGATGGCGATCATAGTTTCAAGCCGCGTAAATCTTCGGGATTCACTCTCGATCAGAATCTCGCCAGGGCTAGTAGCGAGATTTGTTTGTTTATTAAGCGTAGTTTATAAGGTTAACGAACTGCCGCTGGATACTAAACAATAGTAATCAACGCATCGAGTAGTTCATCGGGTCGTTCCATCATTAACGAGTGTCCACTGCCTTTGAGTACCGTATTGCGTAGATTCGGTAACAAACTCTTCAATGACTGGCTAGCCCGAATGGGTGTCATAATGTCCTTGTCACCCTGAATAAGCAGCGTATCAACCGCTAGTGGTGGCGTGTTGTCTGTATCGATAATGAACTCATTGCAGGCACGTAACCCGGCGTTAATTACACCAGGCGCGGCTCGCTCCAGTAGTCGTACCGTACCACCCACCATCCACATACCTGGGGTCTCGTTGCCGCCCATTTGAGCGGAACGACTGTAACCCCAATAGGTCAGCATATCGATGGCATCGTGACTATCAATGGCTGAGGAATCCAGCAAGGGGTCATTTACCAGCAATGGCAGTACACTTCCCACCAGCCCCAACGAACGTACCCGATCCGGATATCTTCTAGCTACATCGAAGGCAACCAGTGAACCCATGCTGTGCCCAACAACGGCAGACTGTTGTACACCCATGCTGTCGAGTACTTTAACTACCCAGTCTGCCATATCGGGAATGTTGTCATAGGTCGGCCCTTCTGACTGACCGTGGCCAGGTAAATCAACTGCCAAAACATTAATGTTATGTCGAGCAAAATAACGCGATGGTAATACCCATACACAATGTTCCATGCCAGTGCCATGAATAAATACTACAGTAGGTTTGGATGCGTCGAAAGGGCGTGCGCCAGTATAAATATAGCCGGATTTGCCGTCGATATTCAGTTTTAAATTTGTGCTCATACTCTTGACGCCGCGTGAAGTGCCTTGTTTAAATCTTCGATCAAATCTTCCGAATCCTCAATGCCGACAGAGAGCCTGATCAAGCCTTCGCTGATGCCTGCGGCTTCCAGGGCTGCCGCATCCATTCGGTGATGGGTGGTGCTGGCTGGATGAATAACCAGTGATTTGGCATCGCCGACATTGGCTAGGTGAGAGAATACTTCCAGTTTCTCTATAAATTTTTGTCCAGCTGCGCGACCACCTTTTACGCCGAAGGCAAATACTGCGCCACAACCTTTAGGCAGCAGTTTTTTGGCGAGTTCGTGATCCGGATGATCCGGTAACTCAGGATAGGTAACCCAGTCCACAGTTTCATGCTGATTCAAAAAATCAATAATTTTTCGCGTGTTGCTTACATGGCGATCCATGCGTAATGACAGGGTTTCCAGTCCTTGCAGGATATAGAATGCAGTAGTAGCACTCATACATGCGCCGAAATCGCGTGCGCCTTCCTTACGTGCTCGTGTAATGTATGCACTGGGGCCAAACTCCTCTGCAAAGTTCATGTCGTGGAATCCTTCATAGGGCTCGGTAAGAGTCGGAAACTTGCCCGATCCAATCCAGTCGAATTTACCGCTGTCTACCAGGACGCCGCCAATTACCACACCATGCCCGCTAAGAAATTTAGTTGCAGAGTGGAAAATAATATCGGCACCGTGATCAAAGGGTCGGCACAAGTAAGGGGTTGCGAATGTGTTGTCTATCATCAAGGGCAGACCAGCATCATGGGCCACCTGGGAGACTGCCTCAATGTTGAGCACTTCAAGTCCCGGATTGCCCAGTATTTCGCCAAAAACCAGTCGGGTATTTGGTTGTATTGCTGCGGCAAATGCATCCGGATCACGGGGATCTACAAAGGTGGTTTCAATACCAAAGCGGGGCAAAGTATATTCCAGCAGGTTGTGGGTACCACCATAAAGTGAACGCGAAGCCACAATGTGCTCACCAGCGCTGACGATTGCACTGATGCCGAGAAAACAGGCCGCCTGACCACTAGCGGTTGCAATAGCACCAACTCCACCTTCCAACGCAGATACTCTCTCTTCCATTACCGCGCAGGTAGGGTTGGTGATGCGTGAGTAAACATGTCCGGTTCGCTCAACATTGAATATTGACGCAGCATGGTCTGGGCTCTTAAATACATAAGAGGCTGTCTGATAAATCGGCGTTGCTCTGGCCCCGGTAGTTTCGTCTGGGTGCTGGCCTGCATGCAGGCTGAGCGTGTCGAAATTAAATGTTTTTGCTGAGGTCATTAATTGTTCCAGTCAATTCTAGAGAGTTTGAGTACGATAATAATACACTGTGAAAATTAGTGTAACGCCATTTTCCAAGTCGAAGAGTTGCATATTGTGGTGTGCATGGAATATTACTATACTGATTTTTCCATAACCATATTGAATCAATGATCAATGTCGGAAGTACAGCATTCTCCAGAGCGTAACGACCCCGCAACCTTTAAGTATCTCTCGGGTTTTGCTAACGAACATGAGTCCGAAGCCGTCGAGGGGGCACTTCCTCAGGGACAGTTTTCTCCGCAGCAAGTCCCCCTTGGGCTTTATGCTGAAAAGTTGTCTAGCAGTGCGTTTACCGTCCCTCGTCATATAAATCGACGCAGCTGGTTTTATCGTATTCGACCATCTGTTGTACAGTCCCGGTTTGAGCCGACTCTACAGGGTCTCATTCGTAGCGCTCCAGTGCAGGAAATGCCGCCTGTTCCTAACCAAACGCGCTGGAATCCATTTTCTCCACCGACGAATGCCACAGATTTTGTAGATGGGTTAACCACTATTGCGGCAAATGGGTCAGCAGAGCTTCAGGTTGGCGTGGCCATTCACATGTATCTTTGCAATGAGTCGATGCTGGACAGGTTTTTCTACAATTCAGACGGTGAATTACTCATTGTTCCTCAATTAGGTCGTTTTAGAGCCCATACAGAATGTGGCGTTCTAGAGGTTTGTGCCGGTGAAATATTGGTTATTCCCCGTGGTATGAAATTCAGAGTGGTTTTGCCTGATGGCGAAAGCCGTGGCTACGTCGCTGAAAACTATGGCGCTAGTCTTACCCTTCCAGAGCGAGGC
The DNA here is from genome assembly GCA_047615875.1 of Parasphingorhabdus sp. GTDB lineage: Bacteria > Pseudomonadota > Gammaproteobacteria > Arenicellales > CAJQKF01 > JBLHGU01. The sequence continues at coordinate 97,975 of JBLHGU010000002.1, read as the reverse complement.
CTGGTTGGCTCTGATGGTTTTGCCAATGACCGAGACTTTCTGGCTCCAGTCGCGGCTTTTGAGGATCGTGAAGGAGATTTCGAATTAGTCTGTAAGTTCGGCGGTAACTTGCACCGAAGTAGCATTGGGCACTCGCCGTTGGACATAGTGGCCTGGGTTGGGACATCATTTCCCTACAAATATGACCTCGCACGTTTCAATGTGATGGGATCGGTTTCCTATGATCACCCGGATCCGTCGATTTATACGGTTTTAACATCGTCATCGGATACACCAGGAGTGGCTAACCTGGATTTTGTTGTATTCCCACCTCGCTGGATAGTTGCAGAGAACACCTTTCGACCACCCTGGTTTCACCGCAATATCATGAGTGAATTCATGGGTTTGATTCACGGTGTTTATGATGGCAAGCAAGAAGGTTTTTTACCAGGGGGGGCCAGCCTGCATAATTGTATGTCCGCCCATGGCCCTGACGCGGATGTTTTTGAGAAAGCTTCAAAAGCTGATCTATCCCCTCAACAATCTCAAAACACTCTGGCATTTATGTTTGAATCACGCTATCCATTTAGAATGACTGACTATGGGTGGAATAATGAGGCAAGACAACATGATTATGTTGACTGTTGGAAAAATTTAAAAAGGCAATACAAATTATGAAACAACAAAAAGCTATTATATTGGGTGGTACATCTGGTATTGGCGAGGCGGTGGCAAGGGCATTGCATGAAAAAGGCATAGGTGTCATTGCTGCCAGTCGTCGAGAGTCTGACTCGAAAGATTATCCGGTAGAGCAGGTCGATGTGCTCGATCGCGAGGGTTTAGAGAACCTTTTTCAAAGGCATGCACCATTCGATTTTCTGGTCAATGCCGCCACCGGTGGCCCCAGGGCAGGTGGGCCTTTTCTGCAGATGGATCTGGATGATTTCCAGAACTCCTTCGCAAAACTTTGGGGTTACACTAATTCGGTTCGATTGGCTGCTGAGCATATGAGTGAAGATGGCGCCATCACGCTGATATCTGGTTATCCTGCGCGAAAGAGTACGCCAGGCATGTCAGCAATTTCCACCGTTGGTAATGCCGTAGAAGGCTTTGTTCGAGCCGTGGCGGTCGAAATTTCCCCGCTTCGGATCAATGCGGTCTCGCCCGGAGTGATAGATACACCGATGTTTTTGCATGCTGATGAAGCACGTGTCAACTTTCTTAGCGAATCAACCAGTAGCAATATTATTCAAAGGGCGGGGCTTCCGTCCGAGGTGGCAGAGGCGGTAATCTTTCAGTTATTCAACAAATTTGTAACGGGTACTACAATCGATGTTGACGGTGGTGCACTATTGCCTTAGCTTTGAAGGGGCAAGTTACTTTAGGCTCATCATCAGAAATCCACTAAACGCGGCATTGTTAGGTGCCAGACTGTCATCTACATGGGTTTTCATTTGTTCAATTTGTGCTCTATAGGTTTCGTAGAACTCGAAATCAGGAGTTGGGTGATAGCTCAGTCCTTTTAATTCAAAGTGGTCGATGACCCCTTTGACTGTAGTTGGTTTCATAAATACTTCAGTATTCGGGTGGTAGTAATTAGGAATAATGCTGATCAGAGACCACTTGGCCAACTTGCCTATTTTTAGAATGTCGACAAGCTTGTTAAAACCCTTTAGTTGATCACCGTGGAGGAGTTTTTTTAGCCCATCGGCAAGCGCATTAATTTCTTTGTTGGTTAGTGTTTTGACGAAATCACGAAATTTAGGTTTCTCGAACATGGAGACCATGGACGCTCGACTGATAACTTTAACCATATCCTGGGCAATCTCCTGAGGGTCAGAAAATGCCCGCTTGGAGAATTTTTCTCTGCTCAATTCGATCATCGACTCTACTTTGTGTTTGCGTAAAATATCTTGCATACCCGGATCATTAAAGCCACCGGGGTAGCGTTTAAGAAATTGTTTTTCTGCTGACTTTAGAATATCTATATTCAAAGTGTTCTTCTCGAGGGCTATTGGAGGGTACTATTTATGCACTATTTATACACCATTAACCAATAGGAATGTGACATGAGCAAACAACTTCTTGCAGATTATGTTGAAGCCTGGAATGCCCACAATATTGATAAAATAATGTCTTTTATGACCGATGACTGTGTTTTTGAAACCGGCGGCGGTACAGAGCGTTGGGGCACCCGATATCAGGGATCTGAACAGGTAAGGCAGCGTTTTATTGAAGTGTGGACAGATCTTCCTGATGTGCATTTCGTCAATGGCCATCATTTTGCAGATGGCGACAGTGGTTGTTCTGAATGGACATTTACCGCAACCCGAGCTGATGGGCAGCTTGTGGAAATGAATGGCTGTGATTTATTTACCTTTAGAGACAGGAAAATCCTGGAAAAACGCTCCTACATAAAAAACCGCAAGTGACAACCTGGCATGTCTAAACTGAAAACCAATAAAACCCCTGCAGAACGAACAGATAAATATACTTTCGATGTATCCCAGGAATTGCTCGATGTTGTAAATACTCAGGACGAAGTGATTAATACGATGACACGAGGCGAGATTCATCGACTCGCTCTTATGCATCGTGCGGTGCATCTAATGGTATTCAATAGAATTGGTGAGATTTTTCTGCAAAAACGCTCGATGCTAAAAGATAACAATCCTGGGCTTTGGGATTCATCAGTTTCAGGACATGTTGATGCCGGTGAGACCTACGATCAAAGTGTCGTGCGCGAGACAAAAGAAGAAATTGGTGTTTGTCTAAGCCAACAACCGCAATGGCTATTTACATTGCCGGCTACTGCAGCAACGGGCTATGAGTTTACTGCCGTGTATCGTTGTCGTCACGAAGGTCCATTCATACTACATCCGCAGGAAATTGATGAGGGGCGGTGGTTTACTACAGAGAAGGTCGAAGATTGGCTGCAAAACAATCCCGACCTATTGGCAGAGTCTGTTGGGCCTATCTGGGATCAACTCAAAGACTTTCTGAATAAGCCTTTCTAACCTCGTCTTCGATAATTTCCAGACCTTTGGTAACTACTTCAATATCCTGAGCATAACTGAGCCGCAGGCATTCATGGCGATGACGCCATTGACCGTTGTCTGGCAGTCCGGGAAAGAAATGTTCACCAGCAATAACATAAACACCACGTTGTTTTAGGCGGTTATAAAGTTCATTGCTGGTAATAGGTAAATCTTCCAGCCATAGCCATAGAAATATAGCGCCTTCTGGTTGGTGAATATGGTAGGGCAGGCCACGCAATCGTTCGTGCAACAGGCTTACAGTTTGTTGCACCTTCTGAAAGTAAAAAGGCTTTACATAATTGTCGGATAAACGTTTTATATCGCCACTATTAACTGCCTCAGTTAAAAGAGATGGGCCGAAACTTCCTGGTGCTAAACTTAATATAGCATTGCTGGCAGAGATCACCTGAATAAGTGCCGGGTCGGCAATTACGATTCCGGTACGAACCCCTGGCAGGCCGAGCTTGGATAAACTCAGGCAGAGAATGATGCCATGATCCCAGATGGGCACGGCTTCAGTGAAAATGATGTTTGGAAAGGGTGTGCCGTAGGCACCATCGATAATAAGTGGAATACCTTGAGTGCGACATTCATGTCTAAGTATTTCAATCTCCTGGTTAGTCAGAACATTGCCTGTGGGGTTGGTTGGTCGAGATACACAAACAGCCCCAATTTGTTCGTCAATATTAAGTTTTGGTAGATCAACATGGTACTTAAACATGTGATCATCAAGCAGTTCAATGGTTGGTTGATTGGATACGAATAGATCCTTGCCAAAACCGGTGTCTGTGTAGCCAATATATTCAGGTGTTAGCGGTAACAGGATTTTACGCTGCTTACCATCCGCATACTGACCGGAAAAAGTATTAAAGAGCGTAAAGAAAGAAGACTGACTGCCGTTGGTGACAGCGATGTGTTCCAGACTAATCTGCCAACCATATTGGTCATTCAGAAAAGATGCAATCGCCTGCCTGAACCCGGCATCTCCATTGGGACTATCATAACTACCCGTCATGCTGTTAAACAGATCAGGTTGTTTCAGCAGGTTCGCCATTGCCGATTGCAGATAAGTTTGAATCTGCGGAATGGCGCCGGGATTGCCACCACCCAGCATGTAGACAGGCTGCTCGCTATGCGCCGCTCCACCCAAATCTTCCATTAGCTGGACGATGCCGGATCCACCGGCTAGAAAATCACCAAATTGAGAAAACTGCACGAATGAAAATCTAGCCTAATTTTTCTTCTGATTCAGCTTCAAACTGGAATCAACCAGGGCAGAGTCTGAATTAACAAACCGAATCATGTTGGCGAGGATATGACCGGCTTCTTCGAGCAAAATGTCGGGTGGAAAGTCTGGCCTTTTCTGCGAATCCTCAATTATTGAAGCGGTCTCCTCCTCGTCCTTCTCTTCATCCGAGGGAATCTCCACACCAAGTGCTACTCTCAGTCGATTTTCAATGGACGTGCTTTCTTCTTCTCGCTGCTCTCGCTCGGCTCTGCGTTTACTTTCCAGCAGGCTGATAGATTTTAAATTACGATTCTTCACACCGAAGGCTTCTGCCTCCTGGATATAGCGTAACCCTGGAGTGGAGTCTTTTCGCGCATCAAACTCACGCAGGAGATGCGCGAGGGTGGCAGAATCGCCGATGCCAAGATAAGCATCGTAGTCAGCTGGTTTGATTTTTGTCCAGGGTAGTGCATTCTCGTAGGCTCGTTCACCTTTATCCTGGGAATCCAGGGCAGTGGGAAATTGTATGTCTGGCACAACACCGCGATGTTGAGTACTTTCGCCATTAATACGGAAGAACTGCGCGACTGTTAGTTTAAGTTGACCTAGCGGCGTATCGTTTCGACTATGTCGGCTTAGATTAACCAGGTTTTGTACAGTGCCCTTACCAAATGTTGGTTCACCCAGTATGAGTCCTCGATGATAATCTTGAATTGCTCCGGCGAAAATTTCAGAAGCTGAGGCGCTGCTACGATCTACCATTACTGCGAGAGGGCCAGTGTAGGCAACCGAAGGGTCCGGATCCATATTAACTTTGATATGCCCGGTGGTGTCCCGAACTTGAACGATTGGGCCGGATTCTATAAACAGGCCAGTTAACGAAATAGCCTCAGATAGTGCGCCGCCGCCATTTCCACGCAAGTCGACAATTAAAGCATCGATGCTTTCTTTGGCTAATTCATCAATCAGTCTGCGCACATCTTTAGTTGTGCTTCGGTACTGTGGATCGCCTTTGGCTCGCCCCTCGAAATCAGCGTAAAAAGTGGGGACATCAATAACGCCAAATTTGAACGTTTCACCGTCATGGTCAAATTCAAGAATAGATTTCTTCGCGGCCTGCTCTTCAAGTTTGATTTTATCCCGAGTGATAACTACCACTTTACTTTCGCCAGTCAATCCAGCTTTTTCGGGTAGCACGCGTAATTGAACAATGCTGCCTTTCGGTCCACGAATTAAATCGACTACATCATCCAGACGCCAACCAATAACATCCAGAACATCGTTATCAGTACCCTGGCCAACGCCTACGATGCGATCTCCAGAATGTAGTTGACTGGATAAATCTGCGGGACCACCTGGCACTACACTTCTTACCAGTGTGTGTTCATTATCGGTTTGTAATACCGCGCCAATGCCTTCAAGAGAAAGGCTCATACGAATCTTGAAGTTTTCTGAGGCACGTGGGGAGAGATAGCTAGTATGAGGCTCTACAGTGGTCAGGTAGGCGTTAATGTAGAACTGAAAAACATCGTTGGCGTTCAGTTGCTCTGTACGATTGCCGAGCTGCTTGTAACGCGTGGCCAGGGTTTCGCGAGCCTCGGATTCTTTTTTGCCTGAGATAACCAGAGAAAGTAGATCGTTCTTGACCCGTTTACGCCATAACTCATTTAGCTGGTTAGAATTCTCCGCCCATTGTCGCTGCTCACGGTCCACCAACCATTGTTCATCACGATCGAAGTTGAAATTCTTACTGAGTAACTTTCGAGCGACATCAATTTGCCGATTTAAACGGGTGCGATAAACGTGGAATATGGCGAATGCGGGTTCAAGTTGTCCGTGACGAAGGAAATCATCAAATTCGAAGCGAATTTCATTAAATTTGTCGATATCCTGTTGTAGAAAATACAGTTTATCCGGATCTAGAACTTCTAGAAATCGATCCAGCACCCGCTCGGATAAATCATCGTCTAAGGGTACTCGACGATAGTGCCGCCGTTCCAGATAATCCTTGATCAAGCGAGAGGCGAAAATATGCTTTTTCTCGATATCCATCGAGCCAGGGGAAATTGCCGCCTGGGTCGGAGTTGAGGCAGGTGCCAAAATACCGAAGCCAATAATGACAGCGACCAGAGTAATTACCCGCATACTCAACGTTCGTCGGGCGGGCACAGACTGATCGGTTTTTGTAAAGAATTCAATCATATATCGAGACAATTTGCAGCTACATTGGCTATGGAAGAAAATAAGATGGTGCAGATAATCCATCCAGGAAAACATCTTGGACCTGATTTTATGGGTTTAATTCAAGAAAAACAAAGCTGTAACTTGCGTAATCCCATGATTGTTATGCAAGATTAGCAGTATTTACTAGATGGTAACCCGTTTTTGAATTTATTTGATAATCCAATTTGTTCAGTTCAACAAGGTTTTTATCTCATTACTAACGCCGGTTTCGCAAATATAACCACTAATTAATCTGGCCGGTGTGACATCAAAGGCTGGATTACAGGCTAAGGTGTTTATGCCAACCAGAGACACCTGATCAATAATGCCATCTGACCTTTGGCCCTGAATCTTTGTCACTTCATCGCCACCGCGTTCCTCAATGGGAATATCCATACCATGCTCCAAAGTGCTATCTACCGTCGATCGTGGCAATGCAACGTAGAAAGGAACTTGATTATCGAAGGCTGCCAGCGCTTTCAGGTAAGTACCAATTTTGTTACACACATCACCGTTGAGTGTGGTGCGATCGCTGCCGACAATACACAGATCTACCTGGCCCCGTTGCATCAGGTGGCCTCCGGCGTTGTCGACGATGAGTGTATTGGCTACGCCATGATTGCTGAGTTCCCAGGTTGTCAGTGACGCTCCCTGGTTACGCGGACGGGTTTCATCGACCCAAACGTGGATGTTTAGTCCCGCATCATGAGCTTTGTAAATTGGTGCAAGAGCGGTACCCCAGTCTACTGTGGCAAGCCAGCCGGCGTTGCAATGGGTCAAGATGTTAATGGGCTCACCCACCGGTTTGTGTTCAGATATCTCTCTAAGGAGCTGGCAACCGTTATCTCCAATGGCTGAATTTGTCGCTACATCTTCATCGGCAATTCTTCGGGCTTCCTGCCAGGCAATTCGGGACCAATCTGTCGGACTACAATTATCCAGTGTATGCTGCATACGATCTAGCGCCCAACGAAGATTCACTGCAGTTGGCCTGGCTTCATAAAGGTGTTGTCTAGCCATTTGTAAAGTCTTTAAATCGCTCTGACCATCCATTGCCAGGGCAATACCATAGGCGGCTGTGGCCCCAATTAACGGCGCGCCCCTGACCTGCATGATAGCTATTGCCTTTACCGCGTCATTCAAACAAATCAGCTCGACAATCTTGAGCTTGTGGGGCAACTGAGTTTGATCAATTATCTGAACGACGCCTGTTCGGCGATCTTGCCAGATAGATCGCTGTGGCTTGCCGTTAACAAACACTCAGCGATGCTTCCATTCGGGTTTACGTTTTTCCAGAAACGCCTGCATGCCTTCGTCTTTGTCCTGATTGCCAAACATACTGTGGAAGGTTCTTCGTTCAAATAAAATTCCTTCACTAAGGGTGGTTTCGTAGGCACGATTAACCATTTCCTTGGTTGCCATAATGGCAGGACGGGAAGTCTCGGCAATTTTTCGTGCCGTGTTAACAGCTTCTTCAAGCAAATCTTCCGTAGCGACAATTCGACTTACCAGTCCACAACGTTCGGCTTCTACGGCATCCATCATGCGTCCAGTAAGACACATTTCCATGGCCTTCGATTTGCCAACGAAGCGTGTCAGACGCTGGGTTCCGCCGGCCCCGGGAATGACCCCGATACTGACTTCGGGTTGGCCAAACTTTGCGTTTTCTGCCGCCAGAATAAAGTCACACATCATAGCCAGTTCGCATCCGCCGCCTAACGCGTAACCTGCTACAGCTGCTATTACAGGTTTGCGGCAACGCGCGGCTTTTTCCCAGTTGCGTGTGAGCAAATTGCTGTAATACGCATCCATATGGTCGTACTGTTTCAGCTCGTTTATGTCTGCACCTGCAGCAAATGCTTTTTGACTGCCAGTTAACACAATGGCACCAATGTCGTCATTCGTCTCGAGGCTTTCCAATGCGTCGGTAAGCTCATTCATTAGTTCGTCGCTAAGCGCATTCAGAGCTTTGGGACGATTCAACGTGACGATGCCAACAGGCCCATCAATTTTTACAATAAGGGTGTTATAGGTCATTAAGGTATATTATTAATAGTGAATATCCAGGAAATTTATGACATCGGCTTTAATGCAATATATTTCCACCTGAAGCGGCATAATAACGTCTGCCCTGTGTTCAAATCAAAGACAACCTGGATATTTGCAGACTATTTTAGCCAATAGCGCGCATTTATTTTATAATTGTAATTGTTTGTTACACTGCCGGTCGGTGCTAACCATGCTCGTGCATAGCCTGTTCAAGGCGCACAGTTTAATCGGGCCTATTGCCGATTCATAACTATCATCACTAATAGCAAAGCTGGGGTATATATGGGAGACACATTTGAAGCGGTCTATCAGCGTTCTGTAAACGCTCCTGAGGAATTTTGGGCAGATGCCGCCGAATCAATAGATTGGATAAAAAAATGGGATAGTGTGCTGGACAAAAACGACGCACCATTCTATCGCTGGTTTGCTGGCGGCGAACTCAACACATGCTTTAACGCTGTCGATCGTCATGTCAATAATGGTCTTGGGGAACAGTTGGCGCTTATTTACGATAGTCCAATAACCGGCAACAAGGCTACCTACACTTACAGCGATTTGCTCGATCAGGTATCACGATTTGCTGGCGTTCTAAGGGACTGCGGCGTTAGTAAGGGCGACCGGGTAATAATATACATGCCCATGGTTCCAGAAGCGGTTTTTTCAATGTTAGCCTGCGCACGTCTTGGCGCAGTTCATTCAGTGGTGTTCGGTGGTTTCGCTGCCAATGAATTGGCAGTTCGTATTGATGATGCCACTCCGGTAGTGCTTGTTTCAGCTTCTTGCGGTCTTGAGCCTGGAAAAACCATAGAATATAAGCCATTGCTGGATGAGGCGATCAATATTGCCACTCATAAACCCCGGCACTGTGTGATTTTGCAGCGTCCCCAGGTGGAAGCATCGATGCAGCCAGGTAGAGATGTCGATTGGGCCAGCAGCATGCAAGATGTGGCTCCGGCAGATTGTGTTCCGGTAGCCGCTACCGACCCACTATATATTTTGTATACCTCCGGTACCACTGGTCAGCCAAAAGGTGTGGTTCGAGATAACGGTGGTCACGCCGTAGCATTGCACTGGACCATGAAAAATATTTACAACATGGAACCCGGTGAAGTGTATTGGGCAGCATCTGACGTTGGCTGGGTGGTAGGGCATTCCTATATCGCTTATGCGCCCTTATTCGCTGGCTGTACGACGCTGGTATTCGAGGGCAAGCCGGTGGGTACTCCGGACGCCAGCACCTTTTGGCGGGTTATCGAAGAGTACAATGTTCGAGTCCTATTTACCGCCCCTACGGCATTTCGAGCGATCAAGAAAGAAGATCCCCAGGGTGTTCTGATAGGCAATCACGATATTAGTTGTTTAAGGCATTTGTTCCTGGCTGGCGAGCGACTTGACCCGGATACTTTGCATTGGGCAGAAGACAAGCTGAAAGTGCCAGTCATCGATCACTGGTGGCAGACCGAAACCGGCTGGTCAATTTGCTCAAGCTGTGTAGGGATTGAAGAATTGCCGATCAAGGAAGGCTCTCCAACATTACCCGTACCTGGCTGGAATTTACAGGTGCTTGATGACAGTGGAAAGCCTGTTGCTGCTGGTGAGATAGGTACGTTGGCGGTTAAATTGCCGCTGCCTCCCGGTACATTTCCAACCTTGTGGAATGCCCGTCAGCGTCACTTTGACTCTTATTTGAAGGATTTTCCCGGGTATTACAATACCTCGGATGCTGGAATTATTGATGCGGATGGATACGCCTTTATCATGTCCCGCACCGATGACATTATCAATGTTGCCGGACACCGGCTATCCACTGGCGCCATGGAAGAAGTACTTGCTGATCATCCTGAAGTTGCAGAATGCGCTGTAACCGGTGTGGCAGATGCCTTGAAAGGTCAGATTCCACTAGGCTTTCTGGTTTTAAATGCAGGTGTTGAGACGCCCGATGAAAAGATCGTTGCCGGTGTCGTACGCATGGTTCGTGAACGAATTGGGCCCGTTGCCGCATTTAAGCAGGCTATGGTTGTGAAGCGATTGCCAAAGACACGTTCCGGGAAAATTCTGCGCGGTACCATGCGTAAAATTGCTGATGGTGAAGAGTGGAAAATGCCCGCAACTATCGACGACCCGATAATTCTAGATGAGATTACCGAATCATTGAAACAGGCGGGCTTTCCTAAAAGTTAACGAAGCTCTGTAAAGTCGAAATTTATCAATCAATTAAGTGATTGATAAATGGGAGGAATAAAGAATTCTCGTTTAGCACTATTCGTGGTTACCCCAAGATTGGGAGACCTTGTGCGTCACTTTGTCAGATATACTGGATAATCGGTGTTAATTGATATTCGTTGCCAGCGTGTAAACCTGTACAGGTTCTTTCTGGCCGCGAATTTCCTGGGCATCAAGAGATCTCAAGTGTCCCTGACAGGTTGGAGCCAGATTGAATGTTGATTCTGATATTAATATCCGCGTGTCAGTCACTTTATTGAGTTGCTCCAGTCGCGAAGCAAGATTGACCGCATTGCCGTGTATTGTGTAACCGACCTGATTTTTTGTACCGACCAGGCCACCTACGATGGAACCGGTATTAATGCCAATCCGTATACTTAATTCAACGCCATTGAAGCGCCTGTTGGCAACTTCCTGGAGAATCTCGATTGCCGCAAGTATGGCCTTCTCGGCGTGATTTTCATCTTTTTGGGGTATGTTGAAACTGGCGAGAACTGCATCACCCTGGAACTGACAAATAACCCCACCATGTTTGCTAATGGGTGCCGCAACGGTCTCGAAGTAGTCGTTCAGAGTTGCCACTAGTTGTTGCGGAGCCAGTTGTTCGCTAATTTTTGTAAACGCTTCAATATCAAAAAACAGGATAGTTGCCTGGCCGGATTCGCAGTATCCGGTTTCCATTCGTGTAGCCGAGCGGGTAACCTGGTCGACCACCTGAGAGGGCAGGAAGCGCGAAAGATCGCTAGCTACAGATGCCACTGCAATTTCCGAGACAAGCCGGTTTCTTGCCCGCGTAATACCAATAGTCAATATCGCGGTTACCACCAATATGGAAATAATTTTGTCGAATTCTGCGCCGATTAGAATATCGTTTGAGGTCATATATTGAATGTAATCTCTTGTGATCGAAACCTCTATCGGTGCATTAATGATTGCGTAGCTGACCATTACCAGCCACCCCAGTGCTGCTGCCACGCCAGAAAGTACTACAAATCCAGGATCGAAGCGCAGTGCGCGAATGGAGATGAATATAAACACATAGAGTATCGTGGGTGCTTTCAGATAAAACGAAGGCGGTTGCTCATATTGAATGTGAAACGTCCAGATCAGTCCCATTAATAAAACTACATCCAGAGCAACGGAAATCCACAATAGCCATCGCGGTAGATAGAATAAATGTGCAAGTACTACCCGTATGACGGTAAAAATTAGATATAAACCGATGGCCCATGGGACCGGGGTAAGCATAATGTCGTCTGAAAAAGCTTTGGGTGAGATGGCGTATAGCGTCGCAAATGTCAAAATTACGGCGAGTTGTATCCAGCTAATCAGTATTTCACTGGCATCTTGCTGCTTTTTTATTGTATCTTGTACCCTTTGTGGAAGATCCGACGTGAGCGACGTACCTTCCAGCCAATGATGCAAACGCCATAAAATATTCATACACGACAGGTTATAACAGTGTTGGTGGGAATGGTTGTTGCATAAGACATTTTTAGTATCAAACAAGTTCTATATTAATCCCTTTTGCCGTTGAAAAAGAAATGAATACGTTCCCAAACAGGCTGGATAATGCGCGTGTGCTAATTTATAGCCATGATTCCTTTGGTCTTGGTCACCTCAGACGATGCCGGGAAATCGCACATTCTCTGGTTGATCGATTTAAGGGTATTCGGGTTTTAATTCTTTCCGGCTCGCCGATAATAGGTAGTTTTGATTTCAAAGCCCGGGTCGATTTTGTGCGAATTCCGAGTGTTGTTAAGTTATACAACGGCGACTACACATCACTGAATGAGCATATTGATATTGCGCAAACATTGTCGATTCGTTCTTCAATAATCAATCACACAGCGCGAATTTTTAAACCGCATTTATTTCTGGTGGATAAAGAGCCGTTAGGTTTGCGTGGTGAAGTATTGTCGACTCTGGAATTGTTAAAGGAGCAAAATTGCCAGCTGGTTCTGGGCTTGCGCGACATTATGGATGATCCTCTGAAACTAAAAAAGGAGTGGGATCAGAGGCGGGTTAGCGAAGTATTGGAGAAATATTACGATCAGGTATGGGTTTATGGTCATGAATCAATGGGTAATCCATTATCTGGAGTGGGCCTGCCTGATAGTGTTGAAAGCACAGTAAAATTTTCAGGCTATATTTTGCGCCATGTACCTGCTTTGCCAAATGCATCCGGTGATTTACCCGCTAATCCCTACTTTCTGGTGACTGCTGGCGGAGGTGGTGATGGTCAGGAATTGATTGATTGGGTTCTGCGCGCCTACGAAAGTGGTCAATCGATTCCGCGTTCAGCATTAATAGTGTTGGGTCCATTTATGCCCTTAAGAGAGCGCAATGCCTTTGAGGAACGTATTAACCGATTGGATACAGTGGAAGTTATAACATTTGTCTCACATATGGAGGTTCTTATGTCTGGAGCCGATGCTGTGGTTTCAATGGGCGGCTACAACACTTTCTGTGAGATCCTGTCTTTCGATAAACGTGCATTGCTGGTGCCAAGATCTCATCCGCGTCAGGAGCAATTAATTCGAGCCAGGCGCGCAAAGAAACTTGGTCTACTACAGTATCTTGATGGAGATGGTAACCGTAATACTCAGGACATGGTGGATGCTTTAAATAGACTGCCATCTCAGTCAAAGCCTGGTGAACGTATTTCTGCGCAATACCTGTCTGGCCTCGACACAATAAATGGCTGGGTAAAACAGTTGCTGGATGCGGTCGAACCTGATGCCGCAAACGCTGTCATTAAACATTGATTCTTATCTATGTTCAACATCTGCTGGGAAGTGGTCATCTACAACGTATACGGCTGATAAGCGAAGAGCTTTTTCATCAGGGTAAAGCGGTAACTATTGTATCTGGCGGCATGCCAGGAAAGATCCTGGATATTCCCGGTATTGATGTTGTCCAGCTCGAACCTATCCGCAGTGAAGGAATTGATTTTAGTCAGCTTGTTAACGACGAGGGCATTGCTGTTGATGATTCAATTTTTGAACGACGCCGAGACCAGTTGCTAGAATTGTATAAACAGTTAGCTCCGAAAGTTGTACTTATAGAGAGCTTTCCATTTGGCAGAAGAGCATTTCGGCTAGAATTAATTGCGCTGCTTAAACTGGCCGAAAAAAATCGACCGGATGTTTTTGTTGCCTGCTCTATACGAGATGTATTGCAAAGCCGTAAGTTAAAACGTGAACTGGAAAGCTGCGAAATCATAAAACAATATTTCGATGCGGTGCTAGTTCATGGTGACAAGAGTTTCATTTCGTTACAGCAAAGCTTTGTTAGCACTGTAGAGATAGAAACTTTTTTGCATTACACAGGCTATGTAGCAGCAGCGCCAGTGCCAAGGCCGCTAGATCACATAACTGCAACAGGCGATATCATTGTTTCGGCGGGCGGTGGAGCTGCTGGGCAACAAATTTATCAGACGGCAATTGAAGCTGCAGCACTCGCCAGAACAGATCATCAGTGGCGAATTCTGGTTGGTTCTGGCATTTCAGGCAGCATATTTGAGGACTTCTGTTCCATGGCAACCGCTAACGTTATAGTTGAGCGAAACCGAGCAGACTATCGTGATTTTCTTGCAAGTTGTAGCCTGTGTATTTGTCAGGCCGGATATAATTCTGTTCTGGATATATTAGTTACAGCAGCGCCAGCGTTACTAATTCCCTTTGAGGGAGCTGGCGAAACCGAGCAGCTCATGCGATCCGAACATATGGCCGGGTTGAAACGAATTCGTCAATTGAGAGAAAAGGATTTAACCGCCGAGCAATTACTGGAAGAGGTAGAAAAATCATTTTCTGATGACCCGGTTGATCTTCCGGAGATAGATCTTTGCGGTGCGCAAAATAGTGCAGATTTTTTGATCAGCCAATTACAACAGATACCCGCGTAGTAACAATAATTTTTACTGAATAAAGTACCACGAGATGCGATTTATGAAACACGTGTTTATTATGGATTCACTGGATCAGGTAAAACCATGGAAGGACACCACTTATCATTTAATGTTGGCAGCAGCAACACGTTCCCATGAAGTATTCAAGCTTGCTCAAATGGATATGTTTCTGGAGCATAATCGGCTCGCCGCCTGGGTCTATCCGGTAGCTGTACATGATAATCACGCAGCGCCCTTTACTATTGGTGAGAAGCAAAGAGTCTATCTGGACGAAATGGATGTGGTATGGGAGCGAACTGATCCTCCATTCAATAGGCGCTACTTTTATACTTCGTTATTACTGGATTTTCTGCCGGAGTCGGTTCGAGTAATCAATAGGCCATCTGCAATTCGAGACTGGAATGAAAAACTCGGGGCGCTTAAGTTTCCTGAATTTACCCCACAAACACTGGTTAGTTCCAGTCGCTCTGAAATTCAGGCCTTTGCAAACAAACAAGGTCGTATCACACTTAAGCCCATTGATGGTCACGGTGGTAAGGGTATTCGTTTCTGTAATAGTGATGATGACAATATCGCGTCTGTAATTGACGAGTCTACACATAATGGTAGCCATTGGATTATAGCTCAGCAATATCTGCCCGCCGCAGATCAGGGTGATAAGCGAATATTGTTGCTGGAAGGTGAAACCATTGGTGCCATTCTACGACTTCATGCTGATGGTGTTGAACTAAATAATCTGGATGCAGGTGGCAGCGCTAATGCCACAGAAATTACTCCAAGAGAGCAGGAAATTTGTGAGGCAATGTCTAATGATTTACTTAGAAGTGGGATTTTATTCGCCGGTATAGATATTATTGGCGGTATGCTAATCGAGGTTAACGTAACCAGCCCTACGGGTCTGCAGGAAGCCAGTCAGTTTAGTGGTCGCGATTTAAACTTAGAAATAATCGATCATCTTTCCGCTTAGTATAGAGCAATGAAAGATCGGGTTTTATCGCCAGGGGCAAAATGTCAACTCACTTGTTTAGCTAGTAAAAGTACTGGGCAGCTATATAGAAGTCTTGGATCTGGCGGAGGCTGTTTAGAATCATAAATTTTGTAACCCATACGGCAATATAGACTGATAGCAGCGACTTAATTCCTTGACATTATAAATTTTACATATAAGGACAACGGTAAACGCTGGACGTTTTCCAGTTTTCTATTCACAATAGGCGCATTCCCAGGCTGGGACTTTAGGGATGAGGGGTTTTGTCAGACTGCTATCAGGGAGTGGTAGAGCAAAACCTAAGGAAGAATAAACAAAAGGGTAGGGAAGTGCTTAAGAAACCTCTACGTAAGCTTACAACCGTGTTAATCGCGGATGTGCAAGGCTATACGCGTCTAATGGAAAATGATGAAAACTTCACGCGACTAAGTGTGACTCGCCATCGAGAAAATTTCACACAACTAACAAAACGTTTTGAAGGCAAAGTGCTGGATAAGTCTGGTGATAGTATTTTTGCAGAATATTCCAGCTCTCAGAACGCCGTGGAGTGTGCGGTAGAGTTTCAGTTGCAATGCTTTCGTGAAAATCTTGAACTACAACCAGATCGAAAAATGGAGTTTCGTATCGGTATGAATGCGGGTGACGTACTCGACGACGGTATCAGTATTTACGGTGATGCAGTAAATACTGCAGCCCGCCTACAGGAGCTTTCGTCACCAGGCGGAATATGCGTTTCCAGTGTTTTACACGATCTCGTTGATGGGCGAGTCGAGTTTCAATTTCAATTTCTGCGTGAACAAAAAGTAAAGAATAAACGACGCAGTGTCAGAGTCTATCAATTGCAGATGGAATCCCTGCTCTCCAACTCTGTAAAAACAATTCAAGGAACGGAAACCAAAAAAACCAGATTGCCGAGTATTGCCGTACTACCGTTTCAAAACCTTGCCGGTGATGACAGTCGACAGTATCTGGGCGACGGTTTAGCTGAAGATATTACAATTGAACTTTCCCGTTTCGATAGCATCAATGTGTTGGCAAAGACCACAGCGTTTTCCTATCGGGATCAATCCAGTTATATCTCGAAACTATTCCAGGATCAGGGGGTGCAATTTGTACTAGAAGGTAGTGTGCGCGCGTTAGATGATCGCATTCGGATATCGGCTCAACTAGTTGAGTGCAGAACTGCAAAGCAAATCTGGGCAGATCGATATACCCGCCAGGCCTCGGCAATTTTCGAAGTTCAGGACGAAGTTGTTGGATTAATAGTTAGTATGTTGGAGGGCCGTTTAAATACCGAACGACTGAAAAACCAGGCTAGCCTTTACCCAGTTCGTCATAAGGCCTATGATTTTTGGTTACGTGGCAAGCAATTGCTCGAGGAGGGGCAATCTTCCGATACCAATCGTTGTCTTGAATTATTTCAACAGGCCGTAGCGCTGGATGGAAACTTCGCCCGGGCCTATGCCAGTATGGCAAGTATTTATCTGCAAAAAATTGATAACGAACCTGGTATCGATAGTTTTCATCATTCTTTAGACCTGGCCTGTCGCTACAGTCAAACAGCGGTCAGACTCGACCCAGCCGATGCCCGTGCACATATCCATCTCGGCTGGAGCTATATGTTGCAACGCAAGTTTTCTGAAGCCAGACATCATTATGATGTGGCTGGTAACCTGAATCCAGGGGATGCAAATATTCTCATTGCCAGATCAAGAGCTTATGCCTATTTGGATGATGTGATTTCAGCGCAACAAACGGCAAAACACTCATTACTACTTAATCCCCAGCACCCGGATTATTATGCTGATTATTTAGGCGCTGTCTTTTTGCTCTGTGGCAAAGTCGATGAGGCTACAAAAGCCTTTTCCCTCAGTAAATCACTATCTTATAACGGGCGTTTTTTCCAGATTGCGTCTCTTGTCCAGCAAACCCGGAAAAGGGATACAGATGCTTCTATGACAAAACTGCTGGATGAAATAGCTGATGCCTGGGTGGACACGAAATCTGCCGATGAAGAACACCCAATGGAGTGGTTGATGAAAATCAATCCACTGAAAACTGGTGGAATACTGGTTGATTCAGAAACTGGTTTTGGACTACTTAATCTGCCAATAGCGCACTCCAAAGTCTCTTAAAAGCCTATATTTGCTCCTTTTCAGTAGTTTTCTTAACTATTCGTCACTCATCAAGTCTTCTGAGTTAAGTAAGATCTAGCCATCCGCTTTCAACGCTTCAGGTAATGCCCGTGAAATTCATGGCTAGTAAAAATATTCTCCAACCCGCTCTGTTTCTCATGGCGTTGCAATTTACATTCGTCACCCAGGTTGCAGCTGCCGACGATGGCATCGAAAGTTTGCGTCAGGCTGGCAAAGCGTTTTCTGCTGTGGCTAAAAAAGTATCTCCTGCAGTTGTGTTCATCAGCGTAGAGAAAATTGAAAAAGTTGGCAACCGACAACAAAAATCGCCTTTTGACGATGAGTTTTTTCGTAAATTTTTCGATATGCCATTTCCTGACGAACAATCGAAAAGTCGTCCCAGAGAACGACGGGTTGGTGGGCAGGGCTCCGGTTTTATCATTTCTAGTGATGGTTATATTCTGACTAATAATCATGTTGTCGGCGAAGCGGATGAAGTTATTGTCCAGCTCCAGGATGGCAAAGAGTATCGCGCAAAACTAGTTGGAGGTGACGAGCGCTCAGATGTCGCGGTAATTAAGGTAGATGCAGAAAATTTGCCGGTTCTGGAGCTGGGCGATTCCGAACAACTTGAAGTGGGCGAGTGGGTGCTGGCAGTTGGCAGCCCATTTGGTTTATCTCACAGTATTACGGCAGGCATTGTTAGTGCTAAAGGGCGCAGTAGTGTTGGGATTACAGATTATGAGAATTTCATTCAGACCGACGCAGCGATTAACCCAGGTAATTCCGGGGGCCCACTAGTCGATTTAAATGGTAAGGCTGTTGGGATGAATACCGCAATTTTCTCTCGTAGTGGTGGTTACATGGGTATCGGATTTGCCATTCCGATAAATATGGTTAGCAAGATCATGGCGCAATTAATCGATAGTGGCAGTGTGACGCGGGGTTATCTGGGGATTTTGATCCAGAACCTGACTCACGATCTGTCAGAGTCCTTTGGGCTGGATACTAACAAGGGCGTTCTGATTGCCGATGTGACGGATGATAGCCCTGCAGAGCATAGTGGTCTCAAGCAGGGTGATGTAATTATCGAGTTCGATGGTAGAGCGGTGGATGATGTCGGAAGATTTCGTAATAACGTTTCCCTGGTGTCTCCCGGCAGCAGCGTTGAAATGGTTGTGATCAGAAATGGTGCGCAGAAAACTATCGATGTTGAAATTGGTACCTTGCCGAATCAGGCGTCTGCACAGGCAACACCAGAACCAGAAGAAGATCAGCTCGAAGAGCTAGGCTTCGGCGTGCAAACGTTAACGCCAGAAATAGCCAAGCAATTGGATCTCGAAGGTCTTTCCGGCGTGGTAATTACCGGGGTTGAAACCGGTTCGCGTGCCGAGCGAGCGGGTCTGCGACCGGGTTTGGTTATTCAAGGCGCAAACCGGAACGGAATTAGGGATGCTGACGACTTAAAGAAAATTATCAGTAAATTAGATGAAGACGATCCTATTTTGCTATTGGTTGCGGATGGACGTGGGCGTCGATTTATTGTGCTAAAGCGGTAGTGTTTTTTCGGTTAACTTTTTCTGCTCGGGCCAACAAGCCTTGTGGCCCGAATAAATGATGCTCAATATCACTCAAACCAGAATTTGTTCCTGGTTTGTGTGATCTTGCATAGTCGGAAAATTATCTTAGGGTAACCAGTTCTTCAGCCGCTGTTGGATGAATGGCTATAGTGTTGTCGAAGTCTACTTTTCGCGCACCCATCTTAACGGCTACCGCAAAACCTTGAATGAGTTCGTCAGCGGCTTCCCCTACCGCATGACAACCGACAATTTTCTCATCTTCGTCAATCGTTACCAATTTCACTATGGTAGGTACCCGGCGCTGTGTAATGCCGAAATAAAGATTGGTAAAACGGCTTTGATAGACTTTGACGTTCTCATTGCCATATTGCTCAATGGCTTCTTCTTCCGTCATGCCTACAGTGCCAATTGGCGGGTGAGAAAAAACCACGCTGGGTATGTTGCTGTAGTCTAATTTTGCACCGGTTTCGCCATTAAACAAGCGGTCCGCGAGACGCCTGCCAGCAGCGATTGCAACCGGTGTTAAAGCCGCTCGACCGGTTACATCGCCAACGGCATAAATGCCTGGAATATTGGTATTCTGATAATCGTCAGTGGCTATAAAACCTTTAGAATCTGTTGTAACTTTGGTTTGATCCAGATTCAGACCAGCTATGTTTGGCGAACGACCCACGGCCCAAATTACACTGTCAAATCCAGTAACTTGACTACCATCCTTTTTACGTAAGCCAATGGAGCCATCATCGTGGCGAAATAAACTTTCCAGCTGCACGCCGGTCAGCATATTGATACCCACTTTTTGCATTTCTTCCATAACCAGATCACGCACGCTGGAATCGAAGGTACGAAGCAGCTGTTGCTTACGCAATAGCATGGTCACTTCTGAGCCGAGCGAGTGTAAAACGCCGGCAAACTCCGTAGCGATATAACCTGCGCCAATAATCAATACCCGTTGGGGGCGATCTTCAAGCTCGAAAAAACCATCACTGTTGATGCCGAGTTCCGCGCCGGGCAGGTTTGGAATTACCGGGCGGCCACCAGTGCTGATTAGAATGTGCTCGGCAGTTAAATTTTGACCGTTGACACTTACGGTAGTCTGATCCAGTAACTCACCATGGCCATTGAACCGGACCACACCTGAATTATTCAGGTTTCGATCGTAAATTCCATTCAAACGCTCGATATACTTGTCCCGGCTGGCCTTTATCCTCGACCAATTATGGCCATGTGTAGTTATATCAAATCCATAATCTTCAGCATCGTGTAAGGTTTCAGCCAGGTGGGCGGCGTGCCACATAACCTTTTTTGGTACACAGCCAACGTTTACACAGGTGCCACCAATTCGTCCAGATTCAATAATCGCGGTTCTCGCACCGTGGGCGGCTGCTCGTCTAGCACTAGCAATACCCCCACTACCGCCGCCAATTACGATAAAATCAAACTTGTCTGACACTTGCTATCCCCACTTTTTAACTGATACATAGAAATTCTGGCTTTTTAGTTTTCCAGTTCAAAAGAAAACCGAGCTGCTATTGAGAGCCCCCATCCATTTTGATGAGCACTAATTGACGACCATTTTATGACAACAAATAATCCGCTGCTGGACTTCTCCAGTCTGCCACGCTTTGAATCCATTAATCCTAAGCATGTTGAGCCGGCTCTCAACAAATTGTTAGATGAGGGCCGTAGTCTAATATCTCAATTGGAACAGCGAAACTCTCTCGCTAGTTGGAACAATTTCGTAACGCCGCTGGAAGATGTCCATGATCGACTGGAACGCATGTGGTCGCCTGTCTCCCATCTAAATGGGGTAAAAGATAATCCTGAATTGCGTGCCGTATACGATAAAGCTCTGGTGAGTTTATCAAACTACTACACTGATGTTGGGCAAAACGAGTCGTTGTATAGGGGTTTTGAAGAAATTCAGGCATCTGAAAAATATCAGGATTTGAATGAGTTTCAGCACAAGATAGTAGATAACAGTTTGCGGGATTTTCGATTAGGCGGGGTAGCACTAGATGCCAGTAGTAAAACCCGTTATCGGGAAATTGCCGAGCGATTATCGGTGTTGGGTAATACGTTTGGTAAAAATGTGCTGGATGCCACAGATGAATGGAGTATGACGCTGACCGATTCTGCAGATGTTGCTGGAATCCCCGCGACCGCTCTCCAGCAAGCTGAAAATGAAGCTCGTCAAGCGGGCGAAAGTGGCTGGCGGTTTACTCTCAAAGCGCCTTCTTTCATTCCCTTTATGACTTATGCCAAGAGTCGAGAACAACGGTTTCGCCTCTATCAGGCCTACGTAACCAGGGCTAGTGATACCGGTCCACACAACCGCGATCACGATAACGGGGAATTAATGGCAGAGATTTTAAAACTTCGCCACGAAAAAGCTTCGCTTCTAGGTTTTGACAACTACGCCACCTATTCACTGCAAACCAAGATGGCAAAATCCGTCGATGAAGTGGAGGCGTTCCTGGTTGATCTGGTAGAAAAGTGTCGACCGGCGGCACAGCGTGAAATATCCCAGTTAAATGCGTTCGCCAAAGATGAGCTGGCAATGGAAGATTTGCAAGCCTGGGATATGGCTTACTGTGCCGAGAAATTGAAACTAGAGAGGTTTGATATCGATCAGGAGGAGCTGCGCCCCTGGTTTCCATTGCCAGGTGTGCTAGATGGTCTGTTTAGTGTGGTAAATCGTCTATTCGGTATTACTGTTACACCAGCGAAGGATGTTGAGACCTGGGATAGTGACATTCTAGTGTTCGACATTAAGGACCAACATGGAACCCATCGTGGTTGTGTGTACATGGATTTAATTGCTCGTGATGGCAAACGCGGAGGTGCGTGGATGGCGGAATGTATCAGCCGTAAACGACTGCAAACTGGTATCCAGTCTCCGGTCGCGTTTCTTGTGTGTAACTTTCCCTCGGCAACTGAAGACAGGCCATCTCTTTTAAGTCATGACGATGTCACCACATTGTTTCATGAGTTTGGTCATAGTCTGCAACATATGCTAACGCTTATCGACTATAGCGAGATTTCGGGTATTAATGGTGTGCCATGGGATGCAGTGGAGTTGCCGAGTCAATTTCTGGAAAACTGGTGTTGGGAGCGACAGGGTCTCGACCTGATTTCAGGGCATTTTCAAACGGCTGAAAAATTGCCTGATGAAATGTTGAATAAGCTTAAGGCCGGTAAAAACTTTCAGTCCGCAATGATATTGGCTCGACAACTGGAATTTGCATTGTTTGATATGCGATTACATCGACAGTCTGCGCAGGAAACTAGTCAACTCAATTCTGCTTCTATTCAAACAGTTCTGGATAAAGTTCGCGAGGAAGTTGCGGTGGTTATTCCGCCAGAGTTCAATCGCTTTCAGAACAGTTTTTCTCACATCTTTGCTGGTGGCTACGCGGCGGGTTACTATAGCTACCTTTGGGCTGAAGTATTGTCCTCAGATGCTTTTAGTTTGTTTGAAGAAAATGGAATATTTGATCAGCAAACTGGAAAATTATTTATGCAATATATCCTCGAGCCTGGTGGCTCGAAAGATCCGCAAGAACTGTTTACAAAGTTTCGTGGGCGTGGGCCAAAAATTGATGCATTATTGGTTCACCGTGGTTTGCAATAGACAAAAGAAACCTGGGTATTATCGTGATGATTTGTGTGGAATGTTTCTTTATCAATTAAAAAATTGGAGTAATTGATGTTACTAAAACTGCTGCCAGGCAATTCCTTTATAGCTGTGGTTCTATTTCTTACTTTACAGTTTGGCCAATCGAGTATTACGTTTGGACAGACCGAAGTATTCAAGGTAACTGATTCTAAGGGAAATATCTCCTACCAATCGGTAGAACCTCCAGAAGGCACTATTTATGTCCGTCAGTTAGTAGAAACCCAGGAGAAGACCGAAGAAGTAATAGTTGAAGAAGCTATCACACGCGTCCGGGTGCTCAAAGCCGAAGGGCTGTTTCCATTAGCATTGTTCAGTACTCCCGAAGATAGCAAAATGGTGTGTGATGCCTGCGACTATGTTCGTTTTTTTCTAAACAAGCATCAACTACCTTTTGAAGAATTAGATGTGGAAAATGACTTTTATAGCCAGGATCGGTTAAAAGACCTTACCGACGAGTATCGCGTACCCGTTCTGCTGATCGGCGAGAAACCTGTGACCGGCTATAGTCGAGACACCCTGGAAGTAGAATTGAGTGCCGCAGGTTATCTGGAGATCACTAAAGCAGATAACGCCGAGTTCGAATTAGATGAAGATCTAACCGAGGAAAATAATGGTGGTGATCTACCAGATGTGAGTATTGAAGACGATTTGTCTGATTCCCCAGGGAATGACTCTATAGTCGAGTAGAACGTTACTCCAAACATAAAACATTCTGCTGCCATTGAACCTGAGCGATATGTACTGGTCAAAGAGTATTCTTTAACAGTGGGTTAAATAAATGCGATCAGCATTTCTCTGGATATTCCTTTTTTTCATATTGCCAGGCGTTGCATCCGCACAAAACCAGCTGGTTAATCATCCTTCACCTTATCTAGCCCTGCATGGCCAGGATCCGGTTAATTGGTTGGACTGGAATGCATCGGCTGTTCAGGAAGCTAGAAAGTCCAATAAATTATTGTTTCTCTCTATTGGCTATTTTTCCTGTCACTGGTGTCATGTGATGCAAAAAGAGAGCTATCAAGATACTGAAATTGCAGAAGTTCTGAACAAGAATTTCGTCTCAGTCAAAATTGACAGAGAACTTGAACCCGCACTGGATGCACGCCTAATCGATTTTGCAGAGAAAACTTTAGGCCGGGCTGGTTGGCCGCTAAATGTTTTTGTCACTCCAGATGGTTTCCCTGTGTTCGCGGTGCTTTACATGCCACCATCTCAGTTTGGTCAGATCCTCGATCGCTTAAATGATGTTTGGAAAAATCAACGCGAACAGATAACCAACCTGGCCAGGCAAGTAAATCTGGTTTCATATCCTGACGCTGGGACCTCAACTTCCCTCAAACAGAGTCAGTTGCTGGTCGACCAACTGGTTAATCAGGCATTGGAGTTTCACGATGATTTTCAGGGTGGCTTTGGCAATCAAAACAAATTTCCCCACGCCCCTGAATTGTCGGATCTTCTGGAAGTTTATGCCGAATCGAGAGATGAACGCCTTGGTGAACTTCTCCGATCAACGCTGGATGCCATGAATAGTCAAGGCCTATGGGATCACATAGGGGGAGGCTTCTTTAGATATGTAGTAGATCCAGATTGGCATATCCCACATTTTGAGAAAATGTTATATGACAACGCCCTTCTCGGTGATGTTTATCTTAAGGCTGCCCAGCTATTTCCTGATCGTGAATATCAGCAGATCGCAATACAGACGCTGGACTTTCTGATAACCGAAATGCAATCCGATGAAGGTGCGTTTATTTCCTCCTTCTCGGCGGTCGATGATGCAGGTCTGGAAGGGGGCTATTATCTGTGGTCTGATCAAGAGCTTGAGCAGCTACTAGAGCCAGACGAACTCAGATTGTTGCGTACAAGGTGTCAGGTTAGAGGTATAGCGACAGGCGAGGGGCATCATCTGCGGTGTTCTGACAATATTAAGCAGGTTGCGAAAAATATCGATCTGGATATAGATACAGCTTTTCTTAAGTTAGAAAGCGCTATGCAAAAAGTCACTACAGCACGAGAGCGGCGAACGTTACCCGCGGATACTAAATTATTAGCCGGCTGGAACGGCCTGGCATTAACATTATTTAGCAATGCTGCCAGGGAGTTGCAGTCACCGATGTATAAAAGTGTGGCGCAACAAATTAGAGATTATCTAATATCCAGACTTTGGGATGGCGAGAATTTGAGCAGAGCTCGTGTGCAGGACCTGGAACTTGGTACGGTATCGCTGGAAGATTATGCTTATGTTGCTAAAGGGCTCTGGCACTTTGCGACTTTGACTAATCGTGCAGAAGACTTTGAGATGGTTAAGTTGATTCTAACTGCCGGGTTTGAAAAGTTCTGGAATAACAACAGTTGGCAATTATCCTCCCAGACTCTACTGCAAGCAGAATCTGGACTGGACTTGATTACAGACAGTCCATTGCCAGCACCCTCTGCAATGATGGGTAATTTAGCCATCAAAATGGGTGATTACACTGGCGATCAAAGTTGGTTTGGTCGGGCTAATCAGGTATTAAACCGAGGTCATAAAAAAATGACAGAAAATGCATTTTTCTATAGTAGCCATATAATGGCGCTGCGCAATATTTCGACGAGCGCCTTAGCCAGACAGAAAGTATCTGAATAATCTTCGATTTATGCCGAGTCGGTTTAAGCTACGCTTCGAATTCCAGAATGGGTTGATCTACTGTTAGGCTGCCGCCAACTTCTACCGAGACAGACTTGATTACGGCATTTTTCTCAGTACGTAGGCTGTTCTCCATTTTCATCGCTTCGATTACGGCGAGTTCTTCACCGGCTGTAACTGAATCTCCCTCTTTAACATTGAGCTTTACTAACAGTCCAGGCATGGGAGAAAGTAAAAATCGCGATAAATCTGCCGCCTGCTTCTCCAGCATATGTTGCATTAAAATACTGGCTCGAGGTGAGACCACTATGGCGTCTTTTCTGGCACCACGAAAATACAGCTGCAACAAACTGCCTTTTCTATCGACCTGAATGTTTACCTTGCGATTATTAATGCTGGCTTTAAAAAGCAAATCACCTGGGCGCCATTCACTATCGATACGGAAGCGCGTATCGTTATATTCGCCTTCATAACCGTCACCTGTTTGTGAAATGGTAACCTCATGTTTTAAACCATCATCTTGCATGATCACAACCAAGTCGTTGTTTGATGTATGGCTCTGGCTAGGCATTTGTCCGGAAATCATCATGCCTCGATCATCCAGATGTTTTTGAATGGCGGCTGCTACTACAATGCAGATTGCTGGATCATCCTCGGGTACTAACTCACTGCTAAAACCGTCTGGATATTCTTCGGCGATAAAGTTGGTGGTTAATCGCCCTTCAACAAACCTGGGATGTAGCATCAAGGCGTTTAAAAAGCTGATGTTATGATTAACGCCGCGAATGGCATAGGCATCCAGTGCATCAACCATGCGGGCAGTTGCCTCCTCCCGGTCTTTACCATACGTCACTAGCTTGGCGATCATGGGGTCGTAATACATTGATACTTCACCACCTTCGTATACACCGGTGTCTACCCGCACACCTTCTCCTTCTGGCGGGGCGTAGCGTATTAGACGGCCAATAGAAGGCAGAAAGCCGCGGAAGGGGTCTTCGGCATACACCCGTGATTCAAGGGCACAACCTGTTAAGGTGACATCTTCCTGTTTCAGTGGCAGTGGTTTGCCAGCGGCGACCTGAATCATCAATGCGACCAGGTCTTGTCCAGTAACCAGTTCAGTAACCGGGTGCTCGACCTGAAGTCGGGTGTTCATTTCGAGAAAGAAGAAGTTCTTTTTTGCATCAACAATAAACTCGACTGTACCTGCTGAGGTGTAATCTACCGCTTTGGCGAGGGCAACCGATTGTTCGCCCATTGCGGTGCGGGTTTCCTCATCGAGAAAAGGTGACGGTGCTTCTTCTATAACTTTTTGATGACGGCGTTGAATAGAACATTCCCTTTCACCGAGAAAAACAATATTGCCGTGATTGTCGGCAATAATCTGTATTTCGATATGACGAGGTTCCTGAATAAATTTTTCAATAAAAATTCGATCGTCACCAAAACTGGATTTTGCTTCATTAGTGGCACGCTCAAAACCGTCGCGACATTCTTCCTCATTGGTTGCCACACGCATGCCTTTGCCGCCACCGCCAGCGCTGGCTTTTAACATAACTGGATAACCAATGCCGTTGCATATCTCTACGGCCTGATCGGCGTCGCGAACGACATCGGTATAACCGGGGATAGTATTGACACCGGCTTTCTCAGCTATGAGTTTGGAGGTTATTTTGTCACCCATTGATTCAATGGCTTTTTTACCGGGGCCAATGAAGGTGATTCCTGCGGCATCCAATGCTTCGGTAAAGGTACTGTTTTCTGATAAGAAGCCGTAACCAGGGTGCACAGCATCAGCGCTAGTTTTTTTGCAGGCGTCGATGATGCGGTCAATTAGTAAGTAGCTTTCCGCAGAGGGCGATGCACCAATGTGTACAGCTTCGTCCGCCATTTGAACATGTAGTGCATCTCTATCGGCGTCGGAGTAAACCGCGACTGTCGCAATGCCCATTTCTTTCGCTGTGCGAAAAACACGGCAAGCGATCTCACCACGATTGGCTACGAGAATTTTTTTAAACATTTTTAAACCTTAAATTGCCTGTCGTGTGAAAGCTAAAGCGGGATGTTGCCGTGTTTACGCCACGGGTTTTCCACAGATTTTTCTCGGAGCATAGTGAGTGATCGGCAAATACGCTTGCGACTACTGTGGGGCATAATCACATCATCTATGTAACCCCTCTTGCCGGCAATAAACGGGTTGGCAAACTTCTCACGATATTCATCTTCGCGGGCTTTAATCTTTTCGGGATCACCCATATCCTGGCGGAAGATAATTTCTACCGCACCCTTTGGTCCCATGACCGCGATCTCTGCAGTTGGCCAGGCGAAGTTGACGTCGCCACGCAGATGCTTGGAAGACATTACATCGTAAGCACCACCGTAGGCCTTGCGGGTGATTACAGTTACTTTAGGTACTGTGCACTCGGCGTAGGCATACAGTAGTTTAGCGCCATGTTTAATAATGCCGCCATGCTCCTGAGAGGTTCCGGGCATGAAACCCGGCACATCAACAAAGGTCAGTACCGGTATATTGAAGGCATCGCAAAAACGAATAAATCGGGCGGCTTTCTTGGATGCGTCTATATCCAGACAGCCCGCCAGCACCATGGGTTGATTGGCGACGACACCCACTGGACTACCTTCCATACGAATGAAGCCTATAATGATGTTCTTCGCATAGTCGGGTTGTAATTCAAACAGATCGCCTTCGTCAGCTACCTTGACGATCAACTCTTTCATATCGTATGGCTTGAGTGGATCATCGGGTATCAGCGTGTCGAGAGACATTTCGATACGATCCGAGGGATCGTCCGTTGGCCAAACCGGCGGTAGTTCGCGATTGTTTGCTGGCAGAAAAGCCATGAACTGGCGCAGGTTTAACAGCGCATCGATATCGTTTTCGAATGCCAGGTCCGCCACACCGGATTTGCTCGAGTGGGTTATCGCGCCACCGAGGTCTTCAGCGGTTACCGTTTCATGGGTGACGGTTTTTACCACCTCTGGACCGGTTACAAACATATAAGAACTGTCTTTAACCATGAAGATGAAATCAGTAATAGCTGGTGAGTAAACCGCTCCGCCAGCGCAAGGTCCCATGGTCATGGAAATTTGCGGAACCACACCAGAAGCCATCACATTTCGTTGGAATACATCGGCATAGCCACCCAGAGAAGCAACACCTTCCTGTATGCGGGCGCCACCAGAGTCGTTTAACCCAATTACTGGCGCACCGACTTTCATAGCCTGATCAATAAGCTTACAAATCTTTTCTGCGTGGGTTTCGGATAAAGATCCACCATAAACAGTAAAATCCTGACTGAATACAAATACCAGTCGACCATTGATAGTGCCGTAGCCAATAACCACACCATCACCTGGAATGTGCTCGGCCTGCATGCCAAAGTCAGTGCAACGGTGTTCGACAAACATATCCCACTCTTCAAAACTACCTTTATCCAGCAATAGCTCAATTCGCTCTCTGGCCGTCAGTTTGCCCTTGGCGTGCTGTTTGTCTATGCGCTGTTGTCCACCACCCTGGCGTGCCCGGGCGCGTTTTTGTTCAAGTTGTTCTATGATTTCATGCATAACTAATTTGTCTTGAAGGGTTGTGGCCGAAACTGATTTTAGAATTCTAGATTGTACGACCGGTAGCATTAACAAGCTCGAGAACCTGAATTGCCGCATCCGGAATATTGGTGCCCGGGCCAAATACTGCTGAAACACCAGCAGCTTTTAGCTCCGCATAATCCTTTGGAGGAATAACTCCACCGCACACGACGAGAATATCCCCTGCATCACCTGCGCGTAAAGCGGCCGCTAGTTGTGGTACCAGAGTTTTGTGACCGGCGGCCTGGGTCGATATACCAACAATATGTACATCATTTTCTATGGCCTGTTGAGCCGCTTCCGCTGGTGTTTGAAACATGGGCCCGACATCAACGTCAAAACCGATATCTGCAAATGCTGTTGCGATTACTTTAGCGCCTCGGTCGTGGCCATCCTGGCCGAGTTTAACCACTAGCATGCGCGGGCGTCGACCGAATTTTTTCTCGAATTCATTCACCTGTTTCTGAATGTTGGCAAAATCCTCATCGTCCTTAAAGGCCGAGCCATAAACTCCACTAATTGATTGCTGAGCCATCACGTGCCTACCCCATTCTTTCTCAAGTGCATCAGATATTTCACCTACGGTTGCCCGTGCTCTCGCAGCATCCACTGCCAGCGCCAACAAATTCTCCTGACCTGATTTTGCCGCAGCAGAGAGGGCATCCAGGGCATCATTGCAGGCCTGGCTATCACGCTGTTCCCGAATTAATCTTAATCTGGCGATCTGCTCGTCCCGAACTCGTGTGTTATCTATATCAAGCACATCAATTTCCGGTTCCTCTTCCAGTTGGTATCGATTGACGCCGACAACAACGTCCTCACCTCGGTCGATACGTGCCTGTTTCAGTGCCGCTGATTCTTCTATACGCCTTTTTGGCATGCCGGATTCAACCGCCTGAGTCATGCCACCCAGTTCTTCTACTTCATCAATTAGTTTTCTTGCCTCCACCACCAGGCTATTAGTCAGCGACTCAAGATAATAGGAGCCAGCCAGTGGATCGACAACATTCGTGATGCCGGTTTCTTCCTGAATGACCAGTTGTGTATTTCTGGCTATACGAGCGGAAAATTCCGTTGGCAAGGCCAGCGCTTCGTCGAAGGCGTTAGTATGCAAAGACTGGGTGCCACCCAATACCGCAGACATGGCCTCGATCGTGGTGCGCATGATGTTGTTGTAGGGGTCCTGACTGGTCAGGCTGACTCCGGAAGTTTGGCAATGGGTGCGTAGCGTTAGAGATTTTTCACTGGCGGGTTGGAAGTTTTCTTGCATAAGTGTCGCCCAGAGAATTCTGGCAGCTCGCAACTTGGCAATCTCCATAAAAAAATTCATGCCAATAGCGAAGAAAAATGACAGTCTGGGGGCAAAGCTATCTACATCAAGCCCGCTTGCAATAGCGGTTCGAACATATTCAATACCGTCTGCAATCGTGTAGGCAAGCTCTTGTACGTTGGTCGCCCCGGCTTCTTGCATATGGTAGCCGGAAATAGAGATGGAGTTGAATTTCGGCATATTCTCTGCGGTGTAACCAATAATGTCGGAAACAATGCGCATGGAAGGGCGTGGCGGATAAATATAGGTATTGCGCACCATAAACTCTTTGAGGATATCGTTCTGCAATGTGCCGGATAGTTGTTCGGGTTTTACGCCCTGTTCTTCTGCGGCGACGATATAACTTGCCATAACGGGCAAAACTGCACCATTCATGGTCATTGAGACCGAAACCTTATCAAGAGGAATTTGGTCGAACAGAATTTTCATATCCTCCACTGAATCGATGGCGACTCCGGCTTTACCGACATCGCCCTCCACTCGGGCATGATCTGAGTCGTAGCCACGGTGAGTGGCCAGATCAAACGCGACAGATAGTCCTTGTTGACCTGCGGCGAGATTGCGTCGATAAAAGGCGTTAGATTCCAGTGCGGTAGAAAAACCGGCGTACTGTCGTACTGTCCAGGGCCGCCCAACGTACATAGTCGCTTTCGGGCCGCGCTTGAAGGGAGGAAAACCAGGGAAATCCTGCTGTTGTTCAAGACCCTCGAGGTCTTCCGCGGTGTATAGAGGCTTCACATCAATGCCCTCAGCGGTTTGCCAGGTCAAATCCTGTAGGCTTTTGCCTCTTGTTTCCTTTTCTGTGGCTGCCAGCCAGTCGGACATGGCCACTGGTTTGAATGCGCTCATGATGTACTACCTGATATAAATTGCTAACTATGGTGCACGGAAATACAAAATGACAGGTCATTTTTGATCATATAAACTCACAATAAATATCATCCATTCACGAAATTATGCGGTTATTGAGTGAATATTCTCTAATAAACTCACAATTAAGTTATTTATGGCCACGATTTGTTTACATCATGTTAACGCATCCATGCAGGGTATCCGCCAACGTGGTTTTTCTGAAAAATTGCTACTCGAGCGCGCTGGTATAAACCCCACCAATCTCAGTTTTCCTGAGCAGCGCATTCACACTGATCAGGTGGCCAGGCTGTTTGCGCTTGTTCAACAACAACTCGATGATGAATTCATGGGGTTTACTCCCAGCCCCTGTCGTCATGGTTTGTTCCAGTTAATGTGCGATCTGGTTCGAAATTGTACAACCCTGGGCGAGCTTTTGCGCCAGGCCGTGAGGTTTTATAGTCTGGTTAGCCCGGATATTACAATGAGTCTTGAGTCACGGCAGGGACGGGCTATCTTTACTTTGGTTCTACATTCGCCTGAATATGATCCGAGCTATTTTTTAACCGAATTTCTTTTGGTTATATGGCATCGATTTCCCAGTTGGTATATCGGTGAGTCGATTCAGTTGATTGAAACTCGTTTCAGTTTTGCCGAGCCGAACCATTTAAGTGAATTGCAGATTATGTTTCCAGGCAAACTGAATTTTTCGAAGTCAAATAATCAATTGATTTTCAGCGCTCATTACCTGGACACGCCGCTGGTTCGAAGTTCATTTGAACTGGATGAATATTTAAGTAATGCGCCGGCTGATATCATGACAATTCCTGGAACCCCGGGGACGCTAGATGCACAAATAGAAAGGTTGGTGCTGCAAAAAAATCAACACCAGCTGGTTTTTCCCGCTATAGAAACGATTGCCCGAGAACTAGGCTTGAGTGTTCAGACCCTGCACCGTCGACTAAAACAAATGGGCACTCATTATCAAAAGATTAAAGATGATCTGCGACGGGAAACGGCTATTCGAAAACTGGTGAAAGAGCGATTCTCGGTGGAACGGGTGGCCGAGTTTGTTGGCTATAGCGAATCACGATCCTTTACTCGTGCGTTCAAACAATGGACAGGACTGTCGCCCAGGCAATACTTGAAGCAGCATTGAGAATACTTCGCTTTAAAGAGTTGCTAGTGCAATGGTTCGGAAAACTTTACCCGTGCTCCAGGGCGGATACTTAGCTTAACGCTGGTGCCATGTTTAAGTTCAATTGCATAGCGGGAAGGGAACTTGCTTGGGTAGCGCTTTAGACGGTTGTGGTATTGTGAATTGGATTCTGATTCTTGCTTTAGTGGCTCTGCAAACATTTCTGTCATATGTATAACTATGCCGGAATCGTTGAGAAAGAGTATATCCATATCTACCAGGCAATTTTTCATCCAGAAATTTCGTTTAGCTGGTTGGTCGAACAAAAATAGCATGCCACCGTTTTCCGCAATGCGGTCTCGGTTCATTAAACCCTGGCTGCGACTGGCAGGGTCCGCGGCAACTTCCAGTAGAAATGTTTTTCCAGCTATTTCAACAGAAGTTGTGCGGGTTTCACTTTTGGCGGATGTTGCCGCTAAAAGGCAAAAAAGGCTAAACCAGACAAAGCCTGCAGACGGGATTCTAATAGTTGAAGACATGGATCCTCTGTGTCGATAATCCGCGATGGTGAAGGCTAGATTATGTCAGAGGATTGAGGCATTGCATATTCCACTATGTCGCCATAGACTCTGCCGTTTTTTGCTCAGGTTGTATCTTTGAAACTAAACCCTCCCCAGAAGAAAGCTGTCACGCATCAGGGTTCCCCTTTGCTGGTCCTGGCTGGCGCAGGTAGTGGTAAGACTGGGGTAATTACCCGCCGAATAGCCTGGTTGGTTGAGCAACAAAAGGTCCCAGCTGAAAATATCTTTGCTGTGACGTTTACCAATAAGGCCGCTCGAGAAATGAAACAGCGGGTGGCCAATGAGATTGTGGACAAGCAGTTAAGCAAGAAACTCACCATTTCGACGTTCCACAGCCTTGGCATGCGAATAATCCGTAAAGAGTGCAGCAATCTCGGACTTACCAGTAACTTCAGTATCGTTGATCCTGCTGATGCGCTGTCGGTTTTGCGAGATTTACTGCAAAGAGACTTTAATGAAGACGCGGGCCAGGCCGAGAAATTACAGGCGGCTATTTCAACCATAAAGAGTCAATCCAGTTTAGAAGCCGGCGAGTTGGATTCATCCTTGCCTCTGATGAAGCTTTACGAAGGCTACCAAAGATACCTAAAAGCCTGTAATGCAATAGATCTGGACGATCTTATCTCCATCCCTAGACAGTTATTGGCATCTCAATCAGATGTATTAAACCGCTGGCGGCAGCGAGTGCACTACCTGCTGGTGGATGAATATCAGGATACCAATGCATCCCAATATGATTTGGTCAAGTTATTAACCGGATCTGGCGCAGGCCTTACTGTTGTAGGTGATGATGACCAATCTATTTATGCGTGGCGTGGTGCCATGCCCGAAAATTTGTTTCAACTCGCCGTCGACTTTCCTGATTTAGAACAAATAACCCTCGATCAAAATTACCGTTCCATGGGCAGAATATTAAAGCTTGCCAATGGATTGATAAAAAACAATCCACGACCATTTGAAAAAAACCTCTGGAGTGAGTTGGGTTATGGCGATCCGGTACGAGTTTATTCGTGTCCTAATGAGGTTAAGGAGGCGGAAAAGGTGGTTTCTGAGTTAATGACCCAGCGTTTTCAGAAACGTTCAGAATTGTCGGACTTTGCCATTTTGTATCGAAGTAATCATCAGGCTCGCATCATTGAGCAAAAATTGATGGAAATGCAGATTCCTTACAAACTATCTGGTGGGCGATCCTTTTTTGATCGGAGCGAGATAAGAGATGTGTTGGCTTATCTTAAGTTGGTGGCCAATCCGGTTGACGATAGCTCATTGATGAGAATTATTAATACACCGCGTCGTGGTATTGGTGCCGCAACGCTGGAGAAAGTGGCGCTACAGGCAACCAAAAATAGCGTTTCAATTTCACAGGTAATTCACCTGGACGGTTTAGAACACTATATAGGTAAGCGCCAGGGGCAGAGCTTACGAGAATTCTCCAACACTTTGATTAAGTTTCAGGATTGGGCTGAACGAGCTGGTGCCGAGGAAATAATGGATGATCTACTGGAAGAGATCGGTTATCGCGGTTGGCTGGATGATCAGTGCGACAGCCCTGAGCAGGCCGAACGTCGTTGGAAAAATGTCCTGGACCTAAAACAATGGATCGGTCGTATGGCAAAAGGCGGTGAAGGGGGTGATCTGGGAGATATTGTTCGCCGTCTATGCCTGACCGACATGCTGGATAGGCAGGAGGATGACGACAATAACAATCAGGTTAGTTTAATGACCATGCATGCCGCCAAAGGTCTGGAATTCAATCATGTTTTTATAGTCGGTGTTGAAGAGGGCATTCTTCCTCATCAGAATAGCCAGGGCAAGGATGGCATTGAGGAAGAGCGACGACTATTTTATGTCGGCATTACCCGAGCCAAGAAGAACCTTTGCCTGACTCTTTGCATGACACGTAGACGGTTCGGTGAATTATTGGTGGGTGAGCCCAGCCGCTTTCTGGAAGAATTGCCTCAGGATGATTTGGATTGGAGACGTCCAAATCAAGCCGATGCGGCGGAAGAACGTCAGACCGGAAAAGCTCATTTGGCGGGCATTCGGGAAATGCTCGGGCGAAATTAGTCGTAAAAATTCTCTATTTTGTGGAGAAGGGACAATACTTATCGCTTTTGATGGAAAGTTCGCTGCCAATTTCTATTACTGATTTGTTATAATCGCGCGGCTTTGCACTTTTCATGTGGTCGGCGCGAACTTTGAGCCGCCGACCATGAATATTTTCCCCTAATTATTTTCTGTGAGGAATCCATGAGCGACGATACTGTAAATGGTGGTCGCCGACGTTTTCTGACTTCTTTAACAACCACTGTTGGAGTGGCCGGCGCGGCTGTGGCCGTTGTACCGTTTGTTTCCAGCATGACACCTAGTGACCGAGCCAAGGCTGCGGGTGCGCCGGTTGAAGTAGATATCAGTAAGCTCGAGTCGGGTCAATTATTGACCATTGAGTGGCGCGGCAAGCCAGTCTGGATATTAAATAGAACCCAGAAAATGCTGGATGACTTGTCTACGCTTACCGAGCAGGTAGCAGATCCTGAGTCGGTAGAACTACAACAGCCTGCTTACGCAACAAATTCTCACCGTTCGATTCGACCGGAGATTTTGGTTGTAGTCGGCATTTGCACCCATTTAGGTTGCGCACCAACCAAGAAGTTTGAGTTAGGCTCAGCATCAGGTGTGAGTGACGATTGGCTGGGTGGGTTCTTTTGTCCCTGCCATGGTTCCAAATTTGATCTGGCTGGCCGGGTGTTTCGTAGTGTGCCCGCACCAACCAATCTTGTGGTGCCACCTTACTCTTTCTTAAGCGACAGCCGAATTATGGTTGGCGTCGATCCTGTGGAGGCTTGATAATGTCCAAGTTTATGGATTGGGTAGATGATCGCTTTCCGGCTACCAAAGTGTGGACGGAGCATATGGCGCAATACTATGCCCCCAAGAATTTTAATTTCTGGTACTACATGGGTTCGCTGGCCATATTAATGCTGGTAGTTCAAATAGTTACTGGTATTTTTCTGACTATGCATTACAAACCAGATTCGCAGTTGGCTTTTGCATCTGTCGAATACATCATGCGTGATGTGCCCTGGGGCTGGTTTATACGTTATATGCATTCAACCGGTGCCTCGTTGTTTTTCGTGGTCATCTATTTACATATGTTTCGTGGTCTAATTTACGGCTCTTATAAAGGTCCCCGTGAACTGGTCTGGATCATCGGCATGGTGCTATTTATTGCACTAATGGCTGAGGCATTCATGGGTTATCTGCTGCCCTGGGGTAATATGTCCTATTGGGGCGCACAGGTGATCATCTCGCTATTTGGTGCGATACCGGTAGTGGGTGAAGGTCTTTCGGAATGGATCCGTGGCGATTTTGTGGTTTCAGATGCCACGCTGAATCGATTTTTTGCATTCCATGTCATCTTGCTTCCTCTGCTTCTTGCTCTGTTGGTGTATTTGCACATCGTAGCATTACATAAGGTTGGCTCGAACAACCCCGATGGTGTGGAAATTAAAAAGAACAAAGACGCCGACGGCAAGCCATTGGACGGCATCCCCTTTCATCCTTACTACACAGTTAAGGATCTGTTTGGTGTTAGCGTGTTTTTGTTTTTGTTTTTCTGGGTGGTTTTCTACCAGCCAGAACTGGGCGGCTGGTTTCTTGAAAAAGACAACTTTACGCCGGCTAATATTTTGCAGACCCCACCGGATATCGTGCCGCTTTGGTATTTCACGCCCTATTATTCTATTTTGCGTGCAGTTACCTGGGAGTGGTTGCCAGGTGGCGCAAAATTATGGGGTGTTATGGCCATGGGCCTGTCTCTGATGGTGATGTTCTTGCTACCATGGTTGGATCGAGCTAAGGTTAAGTCTATCCGCTACAGAGGTTGGATGTTCAAGACTGCGGTAGGTATTTTCCTTGTGTCATTCTTCATTCTGGGTTATCTCGGAACAAAGAACCCAACTCGCATAGATCTGTTCTGGTTTAAAAATGTGTACTGGGCGCAAATTTGTATGATTCTATACTTTTTGTTCTTTTTCCTGATGCCGATCTATACACGTTTAGATCCGGTGAAACCCGAGCCAGAAAGGGTGACAAGCTAATGAAAAAAGCTCTAGCAATTCTAATGATGTTGGCGCTGCCGGTTGGCACACTTGCATCAGGTGGTGGCAATCAGAACCTGGATAAGGTTGAAATCGACCTTACCGATGAGGCTTCATTGCAGCGTGGTGCTAAGATATTCGTCAATTTTTGTTTATCTTGCCACAGTGCATCTTTTCTTCGTTATGAAAAACTCGTCACTGATTTAGGCATCAGTGAGGAGATCGTACTAAAAGATTTGATGTTTGCCGGTGATAAAATTGGTGAGCTGATGACTTCGACTATGCCTGAGGATGATGCCAAAAAATGGTTTGGTACTGCTCCACCAGACTTGAGTCTGATTTCTCGCTCTCGAGGCCCTGACTGGATTTACACCTATATGCGTAGCTTCTACCTGGATGATGAATCACCCAGTGGTTGGAATAACATAGTATTTCCCCACGTTGCTATGCCTCATGCCATGTACGAGTGGCAGGGTAATCAACGAGCTATTTTTACTCAAGATAGTAAAGGTAATGATAAGTTCGAACGATTTGAACTAGTCAAAGAAGCGCAGTTAACACCGGTGGAGTACGATTCCGCAATGCGTGACCTGACTAATTTTATGGTTTATATGGGAGAGCCTGCCAAACTTGTTCGATACAAGTATGGCTTCTGGGTTTTGACCTTCCTGCTTCTGTTTATAGGTTTAACTTATATGCTAAAGAAGGAGTATTGGAGGGATATACACGGCGATTCCCATCACTAGCGGGAATAGTAGTTCACAATATCTGAAGGCGCGGTGATTTTACCTGTGCAGGTCTTATATGCTCGCCGGTTACTTAATTGTAAGTAGTCGGCGATTTCTTTTGTCCAGTTGCACCTGAGAATAGAATGCAAAACAGCAATCGCCGCGGGCTAG
Organism: Parasphingorhabdus sp.; assembly: GCA_047615875.1. Classification (GTDB taxonomy): domain Bacteria; phylum Pseudomonadota; class Gammaproteobacteria; order Arenicellales; family CAJQKF01; genus JBLHGU01. Next base: position 59,814 of record JBLHGU010000002.1, on the reverse strand, counting down.
TTTTATACAGCGAAGACGACTCAATTTATAGCCATATTTGCAGAATCCTAGTACACGAAAAAGATGCCGAATGCGAAGTTCGTTATTCCGCTGAAAGCGCCGAACACGTTATTAGTCTTGGTGAAGTAAACCCTTATGCAGAAACTCCCACTTTACTAGATCGGGACCTGGCACTTTATGATGTTGGCTTGATAGCTGAGTATTTAGATGAGCGCCTGCCATACCCACCATTAATGACCGTGGATCCTGCTGGCCGTGGACGAATTCGATTGATGATTCATCGTATTCGTCGTGATTGGCTTGATAGTATTCACGTTAACAATGCCAGCTATAAAAATATTACCGAACAGCAACAGCAGTTGATTAGAGATGGTTTAATCTCCATGTCACCTATATTAAAGCAGCATAAGTGGTTGATGGGTAATGACTATAGCCTGGCCGATGCTTATATGTCACCGCTACTCTGGCGGCTTTCGGTAATGGGGGTACGCTTACCTAAATCTGCGCTACCGGTTATCGAATATGCAGGCAGATTATTTGCCCGCAAGGCATTTCAGCAAAGTTTAACTGCTAGCGAACGGGAAATACGCTTACAAGGACGCACCGAATCTTAAGGTTTCATTAAATTGACCGACACTAGTGATATTGAGCCGGAACTGCCCTCTACACGACCTTACTTACTAAGGGCCATATGGGAGTGGTGTATGGATTGCGGATTTACGCCGCAAATTATGGTTAAAGCGAGTGTTGCTGGTGTGAATGTACCAGCAGCTTTTGTTCAAAACGGAACCATAATTTTGAATGTACATGATCATGCCGTGCGAGACTTAAATATGGAAAATGAGGTAATTTCATTTTCCGCACGTTTTAGCGGTGTAGCTCATAATGTTATAGCACCCATGGAAGCGGTGGTTGCTATTTATGCTCGTGAAAATGGTCAGGGCTTATTTTTCGATATGCCGAAAGAGGGTGAAATTGGTAATGAATCTTTCGAAAGCTCTACGGATGGTCAGGATGATCCTGGCAACCCCGATGGTAGCGGGGGCGGAAATGTTAAGCCGATTCGCATTAAACCCAATCTAAAACTCGTTTAATCAACAAGGAAATTTCATGTCCTATGAAGTAATTCACGGTACAACCATATTATCTATACGACGCGGTAATAGCGTTGTGGTAGGTGGTGATGGCCAGGCATCCCTTGGTGATACCGTGATGAAAGGTAATGTGCGCAAGGTTCGACGTTTGTATAAAGATAAAGTGCTGGCAGGTTTTGCTGGTGGTACGGCAGATGCTTTTACTTTGTTTGAAAGATTTGAAGCAAAGCTTGAAAAGCATCAAGGTCATTTGGTACGCGGAGCCGTTGAGCTAGCTAAAGATTGGCGCACTGATCGTATGTTAAGAAGATTGGAAGCATTATTGGTGGTGGCGGATCATGAATCTTCGCTGATCATCACTGGTAACGGCGATGTAATAGAGCCGGAAGAGGGCATCATGGCCATTGGATCTGGTGGCAGCTATGCGAAAGCAGCGGCTCGGGCTCTGTTGTTTAATACGGATCTGTCCGCCCGTGAAATCGTAGAAAAAAGTATCTCAATCGCGGCAGATATCTGCGTGTATACCAATCATAACCTCACCATTGAAGAACTAGAGCTTTAATCCATGTCAGAAATGACCCCCCGCGAAATAGTCGAAGAACTCGACAAACACATTATTGGTCAGGCTTCTGCTAAGCGTGCAGTAGCCATCGCGCTGCGTAATCGCTGGCGGCGTTCCCAGGTAGCTGATCCCCTGTTGCGAGAAGAAATAACACCAAAAAATATTCTTATGATCGGCCCCACCGGTGTTGGTAAGACCGAGATAGCACGTCGATTAGCTAAATTGGCCAGAGCACCTTTTATTAAGGTCGAAGCAACAAAATTTACCGAGGTAGGCTATGTTGGTCGTGAGGTAGATTCGATTATTCGTGATCTTGCTGAAATGGCTATAAAAATGACCCGGGAAGAGCAGGTCGATAAAGTTAGGCCTCGCGCTGAAGATGCTGCAGAAGAGCGTGTGCTCGACTTATTACTACCTCCTGCTCGAGGTGCTGCCAACAATGGGGATTCTGATAGTGGAAGCCAGCCAGACGCCTCTTCCAAAGAGGGTGCGGCCAGACAGCGTTTTCGTAAGTTATTGCGAGAAGGCGCTCTTGACGAGAAGGAAATTGAGGTCGAAGTTGCTGTTCAGAATATGGGTGTAGAGATAATGGGACCTCCGGGAATGGAGGAAATGACATCTCAATTGCAGGGTATGTTTCAGAATCTGGGTAATCAGAAAAAGAAGACCCGCAAGGTTAAGGTGTCACAGGCACTTAAAGTATTGACAGAAGAAGAAGCAGCCAAACTGGTAAATGACGACGATATAAAGATGACGGCTCTGGAACGGGTTGAACAGGACGGCATCGTATTTTTGGATGAAATAGATAAAATTGTTAGTCAGAGAGACGGTAGTCGAAGTGGTGGAGAAGTGTCCCGAGAGGGTGTGCAACGAGATTTGCTACCGCTAGTAGAAGGTTGCACGGTTACTACTAAGTACGGTGTGATTAAAACTGATCATGTACTATTTATCGCATCCGGTGCATTTCAGCTCTGTAAGCCATCAGATCTGATTCCTGAGTTACAGGGCAGGTTGCCGATTCGAGTGGAATTGGAAGCACTGGGTGTTGATGATTTTGTGAGAATTTTGCAAGAGCCGGATGCATCATTGACCGAACAATATGCTGCGTTGATGGATATAGAAGAAGTTAGCTTGGAGTTTTCTGACGATGGCCTGCGACGAATTGCAGAAGTTGCATGGCAAGTGAATGAGACAACGGAAAATATTGGAGCCAGACGCCTACATACCGTATTGGAAAGGCTACTAGAAACTATTTCTTTTGAAGCTGCCGACCGTTCTGGTGACGTCGTGAATATTGACGCTACCTACGTTGATGATTCCCTCGGTGAGCTGGCACAGGACGAAGATCTCTCCAGGTATATTCTTTAGGGCTTGCTCGATTTTCGATTCGAAAGTCGAGTAGGTAATCGATAGTGAAGTACTCCAGGGTGGGCGAGTAAAAACCTGCCCGTTAGTGAAGATTTGTCAGTTAGTTTCGTTGTCAAAAAGCGCATCATCGTGATTCATGCTGCACTGCGTTTTATGCTCTTTGCCAGACGAACTATAGTCTTAGCGTATATACTCTGCTGAACTGGGTTTTCGGGAGCAGTAGTTGAACTTTCTCTTGGTCGACGGACTTAATTTAATTCGCCGGGTTTATGCAGGAGTGCCTAAGCAACCGGATGAAGATCCTATGTCTGGGGTAGCAGCTGCTTGTGTGGCTTCCTTGAACAAGGCCATACGTCGTCAAAATCCAACTCACGCAGTGTGTGTTATGGATTCTCCTCCTCCCTCCTGGCGTCACCTGGAATTTCCTGCATATAAGGAAAATCGGCCACCAATGCCGGAACCACTCCAAGATGGGTTGGAGTCTATTTTGCAAGGCTTTACCGATCGCGGTGTAAGTAATATACAAATACCAGGCTACGAGGCAGACGATGTAATTGCGGCCATTGCCGTAAAAATTGCCGAGGTTGGTGGGCAAGTAACCATTCAGTCTACAGACAAAAGTCTCTGTCAGGTATTACGGACGGGTATTCGCGTATACGATCATTTTTCTGACCGCTATCTGGACAGGGAATTCGTCAAGGATCGATTTGATATTGAGCCCGAACAATTGGCATTGTTGCAGGCTCTGGTTGGTGAAACATCGTTAAATGTGCCGGGTGTACATGGCATAGGTAAGAAAACCGCGGCAAAATTAATTCACAATTACAACAGCTTGCCGAACATTCTCAGCGCGGCGGATACGATGTCAGGAAATATTGGCGTTAAATTGAGGGCAGGCATACCGGCAGCTCATCAGGCTATTCGCTTGCTTACCTTAAAAACTGATATCGAGCTTGGATTGAATCTAAAAGCTTTCAGAATGGGCTAACTCAAGTTTACTCAGTTAATTATTATGATTCATAACCGGCCATAGTGCTTTAAGAAGCCAGAGAGTTTCCGGGAATCTCCAGGGTATATTTATGGTTATATTGTCTGGTGTCTTAAGAGTGTTTGGATCAAGTATCATAGCCCGAGAAACTTCTATTCGATCTTCTGGCTTAAGCTCCGCAATACTTAGTGGGTCGATGCTTGATTCGCAAAAATAGAAAATAACCTGATTCTTGTCCAATGAAAATGCTGTATCCCGAGCCGTAACCTTAAGACCAGTTTCTTCCAGCGTCTCTCGTTCAGCAGTCTGGCGGGCAGTTTCACCTTGTTTATGGTGCCCCGCAGGTAACTGCAATCGTCCCAGCAGCCTGTTCTCAGCAATCACAAAGCCTTTTGCGGTTTTGATTAAACAACCGGCAGCAATTATATTGTCTGGATTGCTTGAACCGGCCTTAAGTGTGAAAGTAAATAGAAATAACAGCGTGCCGAACAGAACTCTTAGATGCATTTATTGGCGCTTAAGTTCTGTTTCTATTCGCTTGAGTTCATGACCGTCCCCAATACGAGTGAAATTGAGTCTCAAGCCACCTTCCACCAATGTTCGGTCAAAGGTTTGCATTTCAAATCCACCCTCGTCATTGATTACCAAAGCATGCATGGTGAGCGTGTCACCGCTAATTCTGGCCCAAACGTAGGGATCGCCCTTTAGTGGATCGAGAGCCTGCTGGCCACCGAACAAATTGGTTTTCATCGCCGATGAATAAATGTGATCTCTTTCGCTTGGAATGAAATTGATGCTATAGGCTTTGGTCTTGATGCGCCCATCGGATTTGATAGTTGTAGTTTCCCAGCTAACATTAAAGCCTTTTTTTACTTTCTTTACTGTGACATCGAGGTTTCGTTTAACATCTTTGCCAGTGCTACTATCGATAGTTTCGCCGTGATATTGACCGAAAAATTTTTCATAATCTTCGGCGGAGAAGGCGAGTCCTGGCCACAATAAAATCAATAGTACTATTCTAATAGCCGGGTAAGTGCTCATCATGTTTTCCTTATAATCTCAGGTTGCAACTGGGTTTGACCCCCGTTTATCGACTCTAGTTCCCACAATAGTTGTTGTGTGGTTATATGCGATGACTTTGTAATCTTGTGGCAATAAAACCTACTGCAATGCCTGTTAGTAGTCCTGTAGTATGAGCCCAATTTGCAATATGAACCCCAACTATCTCCAGAACACCTGACCAACAGACTACAAACCATATCATAACCATGTTGAACAGTTTTGGGTTGATACGTACCGCGAACAAGGGATTAAATTTTCCTTGCACCCAAAGGTACCCGAGTAAGGCGAAAATTACTCCAGACATACCGCCAAACAGGGGTCCAGAGGCATAGAACTCGGCCATATTGGAACCGATGCCGGTAATAAATACCAGTGTTAAAAGTACCAGAGGACCTTTTGCATACTCTATCAGTCGACCTAGCTGCCACAGCCAGATCATATTTAACCCGATGTGTAAAAGTCCAAAATGTATAAAAATGGGGGTAATTAAACGCCAGATCTGCCCTTCGAAAAACTCCGGTAGTCCGGCATCAACGAAGTTTGTTATAAGCAATGGACGCAGTAACTCGAACTGATCTCCCGCACGTGTAATTACAGCTACCAGAACACAGATGGCAATAAGTACATAAGTTAGTTTGGGATGAAATCCGGGCACCATGGGAAAGATTTATTCCGTGCTGTTCATTTCTAGTCGATCGCTATCCCCCAACGTAACCTGAATACCTGCAAGCGTCTCAAATTTTCTTCCCTTTATGGATTTCTTATAGGCCTGATAGTGGGTCGTATTACCTGTGGAATCTGATACCTGAATATTTATAATTTGGTGTTGGCTTTGCCAGTGCAATGTAAAAACCAAAAACGAGACAACTATCATTAATCCCAATATTGCGTAGACAATAGTTTTTGGTTGTACTCCGGTCTGTTCTTCGATTAGAGTTTTTGTTGGCGTTTTTCGTTTTGTGGTGGATTGTTGTGTATTTTTATGTCGAAATACTACTGCTACAACTAGCACTACAACAATTGTAAACAATATTTTAGTTATCACTATCAGGTATCCAGCGGGTGTGGCCGATTGTCGCCAGGAGGAAGTTGCAGGAAGTATCCGACATCTTTGAGTTGTTGCATGACATCTTCGACACTAACCTGCACTAGCTTTCGTGCAGAATTGAGTTCTAATTCAATCACCAAGGTTAAATCACCCATCATTTTGAGCATGTCCTCTGGCAAATTCTCAAAATTATCTTTTTCTTTTATAAACAAGAATGTATCGGGCTTTCGGTGGCCTTTGTAAATTGCGCAGTTCATTGGAATTAGAATCAATAAGCTAAAGTTTTCCTGCTTATACCATGTGTCGTGAGTTCTGACCATACGAAGACAGCTGGCTTCGAAAGATTAGTAATGAACCATGTTTTCAAGCTGTAGTCCAACTTACAACGATCCCTATCTAATTTGAAATTATGAATGCACACAAACTAATAATTTTAGTGTTCCTTGCCGGATTCTTGTCAGTTAGTCATATTGCTCAGGCTGAATCCTGGCTTGAGTTGGCGTGGCCCGAAACAGATTTTACTAATAAGTTGGTAGAGCTAGACGAAATTCAGTCTGGTGGTCCGCCCAAGGATGGGATTCCACCTGTAGACCAACCTAAATTTGTTTCAGTGAGTCAGGCAGAAAGCTGGATTGAAGCCAATGAGCCGGTTATTTTTCTGCAAATTGCTGACCAGGTTCGAGCCTATCCGCTACAGATAATGACCTATCATGAAATTGTTAATGACCAGATAGGTGAAATTCCCATATCGATTACTTTTTGCCCACTTTGTAATGCCTCCATAGTATTTGATAGACGGGTAGATAACAAACTGTTGGATTTTGGAACTACCGGGTTGCTGAGAAAAAGCGATCTTGTTATGTACGATCGGCAGACCATGAGTTGGTGGCAGCAATTTAGTGGCCGGGCCATTATTGGGGAAATGGCTGGGACAATGTTGAAAACAATTCCAGCTGAAGTGGTCTCATTTGAATCTTTTGCTGCTGCATTTCCAAATGGTCGGGTTCTGTCGCGGGACACCGGACACAATAGGCCCTACGGAAGAAACCCCTACCAGGGTTATGACCGAATTGGTCAACGTCCCTTTCTCTTCAACGACCCGGTCGACCCCAGATTGCCCGCCATGGAACGGGTGCTAAATGTAAGTGTTGATGGTAAGCACAAAATTTACCCCTTTAGTCGTCTGGAAAAAAATCAGGTTATTAATGATCAGGTTGGCAGCCAACCGGTTTTGGTTGTGGCCATCGAGCAGGTAAGATCAGCTTTGGATCAGTCAAATATAGCAACCTCCAGACTGATTCCTTCCGTAACAGCATTTAGTCGAAGTTTGGATAATGAGACGTTGAGTTTCCAATGGTCAGGTGGCAATTTGATAGATGAACAGACAATGAGTCATTGGAATCGCTATGGGACAGCAACTGCTGGCCCGTTGGCAGGCAAAAAGTTGCAGAAGCTGGGCGGGGGGTCACATTTTGCCTTCGCCTGGTTAGCATTTAACCCGGAGAGCATGATTTATTCAGAGGAATAATGTAACTAGCGATTTATCAGGTCTGTGCAATGGTTGCCAACCTGTGAGGATTTAGACGGGTTTACTTGGTGTGTTAAATTCTGCTAATAAGTGCGCCCGAATCCCAGTTTTAATACCTGGGATTCGGGCTAATTCAAATACGAATGGACACTAACGTGGATAAATTTGGCAATTATTCCTCGCCATTTCGACTACTGCGCCACAACCATGACCAACTAATATTTTTTTCACTATGTTGTCGCCCTTCTACTGCAGTAAAGTCTCGCAGTGGCTGCCCAGTATAAAGTTGTCTTGGTCGACCGATGCGATTTTCGGCATCCCCCAACATCTCTTTCCAATGAGAAATCCAACCAACAGTTCGGCCTATGGCAAAAAGCACTGTAAACATGTTTGTTGGGAAGCCCAGTGCAGAAAGAATAATACCCGAGTAGAAATCCACGTTCGGATATAGTTTCTTCTCTATAAAGTACTCGTCTTCAAGAGCTATTCGTTCCAGTTCCATTGCCAGTATGAGTCTCGGGTCCTTGATTCCCAAAACTTCCAGAACTTCATGACAGGACTTCCTCAGAACGGTTGCCCGAGGATCGTAGTTTTTATATACGCGATGTCCAAAGCCCATCAAACGGAACGGATCTTTGGGGTCCTGGGCGCGTTTAATGAACTCAGGTATGCGATCAATCGTGCCAATTTCATTTAGCATTTTTAAAACAGCTTCATTGGCTCCACCGTGGGCAGGGCCCCATAGTGATGCTATACCGGCTGAAATACACGCAAATGGATTAGCGCCGGAAGAACCCGCCAGCCGTACCGTTGATGTCGATGCATTCTGCTCGTGGTCGGCATGCAGAATCAACAATTTGTCTATAGCGCGAGCTAGAACCTTGTTGACTTCATAATCTTGAGTAGGTACTGAAAACATCATGCGAAGCAGATTTTCAGAATAAGAAAGCTCGTTGCGTGGATAAACAAATGGCTGTCCCAGCGAATACTTATAAGCACACGCACCAATGGTCGGCATTTTTGCGATCATTCTATGGGATGCCAACATGCGCTGCATCGGGTCATGAATGTCAGTACTATCGTGGTAAAAGGCAGATAGTGCCCCAACAACACCAACCATTATTGCCATCGGGTGCGCATCGCGTGTGAAGCCCCGATAAAAAGTCACCAATTGTTCATGCAACATGGTGTGGTTGGTAATAGATTGCTCAAACTCAATTTTTTCTTCAGGTGACGGAAGCTCGCCGTAGAGCAACAAATAACAGACATCCATAAAATCCGTATTTTCCGCTAAATCAGCAATTGCATAACCGCGATGCAATAAGATGCCTTCTTCGCCGTCAATGTAGGTAATTGCTGATGAGCAAGATGCTGTGGATGTAAAGCCCGGGTCATAGGTAAAAATACCCGCCTGGCCATAAAGCTTTCGAATGTCCACAACTTTTGGGCCGACAGTACCATTCAGTGATGGCAGGTCGTAAGAGACATTGCTCTCGTTATCTACGAGCGTGTAGCCAGTTTTCGGAGTGTCTGAGTCTTTGTTAGTGGTATCGTTGGATCGATTTTGTGACATATCAAGCCTTGTTAGTGCAATAGTTACTATTAGATTCTTTAATGAATATTTGGATTAAGCTAGACCATATTAATACATGATTTTGTCAAACGCCAGTGCGCAAGTGCGAATTTAGTGACTTGACAAAAACGAAAGAACGAATAATATTTCTTAAGCTGAAGATAATTAAGTCATTTATTTCAATGAGATATATCTACTTAACTCCTGATGTGGCAACACTGTAAAATATCTGTATAAGTAACTTTCAGCGACCCATTCGTATGTCACAGACTGAGTTCTGGTGCATCGAAATTTTTAGAATTACAATCGCCCGATATTCAAAACGATTGACCAGTAAGCATGAATTTGCAACTTGATCAGAACATGGTAGATGCGAACCCGATGTAAAAGTTCCCTGAGTACCGCCAGATCTGCTTTTTCATCTGATGTGCATTTTAGTAACTCCTCCATTAAATTCTCATTATCGGCCTTGATGAACCGACTTCGTAATCCGTGGTAATCCACGTGGTAAGCCTGGTGAAGATTCTCAATTTCTACTTCATCTGCGTTATCCACAGGATGCTGAGCAAGAAAATCGTCCAGATTTTCAATATGGCTCAATGCTGAATTTTTACAGCGATCAAGAAATTTCTGGCTAATGGGTTGAATGGAAAACAGCCTTTCGATTTGCCGCAGTTCTTCAGCAGGTTTTGCAGCCAGTTTATCCCCGGCATATAACACATCAAAGCTCAGTCTGAGTTTCATAATAAATGCATAGTCGCGCACAAACATGCGCATGATGTGCCGCCTGGCAGCAACTTGATCTTCACTAAAAAGATTTCGGAACAATTCTTGTCGGCGTGAAAAAAGTTTGTCTGCCAGGGAATTCGGTTGTTGGTTAAAGCGTTGTCGGACAGTGTCATCCAGTTGAGTGGATGGCCAGATAAAGTGTTGGGCATCGAAAAAGTCGGGAAAACCCTGCCGCTCAGCAAGTTGATTAAGTTGACCCAGTGAGCGACCAACGCGGGTGCCAAATTTGCGTACAGTAAAAGCATGCCAGAAAGAAGGTGTTGCTTCAGGCGATAGCCATTGATGCAATTGATATTTGATTGGAGACGTTGTAAGTTTTTGGCAGCGTTTTATTAATGGGTCACGAAAAATGGCTTTAGCAGGAAAATCTTCATAGGAAAAGAAACCTTTTTCATACCAGTCTTCAATCGGACCCAGATGAAAGCCAATGCGGGCGCTTTGAACCCCCATTGGCAGAGGTGAGCGTAAAGCATCGGCCGCAGACTGAACAAAATTTTGATAGATAAGTTGTTCTTTCCTGTTGGTTGTGGGTTGTTCCTGAAACAGGTGTAGAAGTACTTCATCTTGCTGATTTCGAAAGGATGTGATTTCGAGTTCAGTGGGGTGTTGTGTTTCATGAGCCGAACTAACCGAAATGTGTTCGCTGGCAAACACTTCATGCCAAAGAAAATGCAAGTGGGTAAGTACCTGGGATTGTTTATAATGGCTGGTCAGGTGCAGATAACCGGCCGCCGCAGCCTGTAAATTATCCCGAGTCAGGAAGTTAGCGATTCTGACTAATAAGGTGCCGGCGGGGTAAGAGGCAAATCCACCAATTATGAGAGCGGTCAATTGTTCCGGCGATAGCTCCTGCGCATTAATATAGTTTGTACGTAGAATTGTCGAACTGTATGCCAGAGAAATCAGTAGTCCATTGCGCATAGCACGGCGTTGTAGACTTTTGCCAGCCAGGTACAGAAGGTTTTCTGTAACACTTAAAATTCTGACAACATCGCGAAATAGTCTTAGCATTAGATATCAACGTCCGGCGTCCAGCCTAATTAAGAAATTATTCCAGAGAATAGCATGCAAAACGAGTTTGAAATTTCCTTGTCCTATGGGAATTTACGAGGCATTGAGTTTGGTCAAGGAAACCCTAGAAAGGTGTTGGCGGTGCATGGATGGTTGGATAACGCTGCGAGCTTTACGCATCTCGCGCCTTTGTTAAATGATAGCCATGTTGTAGCCGTCGATCTTCCAGGGCATGGACTGTCGGATCATCGTGCACCCGGCTCTGCTTATCATCTGCTGGACTATTTGCCAACGCTGGTTGAGCTTGTTCATAAGCTTGGCTGGCAATCCTATGTGGCCATGGGACATTCATTGGGTGCAGGCATTTGTAGTCTATTGGCTGCAACACAACATACGTCTATTGAATCTCTTATTCTTATTGATGGTGTCGGTCCCGTCGCTGAATCTGCTGACAAATTGCCTGATCGATTGACCCGTTCTATACAGCGTCACAGTCAACTAAAAACAAAACGATTGCCGGTCTATAAAGATTTAGGGGCGGCGCTTAAAATGCGCCTTGATGTAACCACAATGAATCCATCGTCTGCAGAATTGATCGTGCAACGAAATTTGCAAGAGGTGAAAAATGGTGTGACATGGCGCACAGATCGCAGGGTAACACTGGCGTCGCCAGCTTACCTGATGGAAGAGCAGGTGGAGGTATTACTTCGATCAATTCGATGCCCTGGTATTTTAATTCAGGCGGGTGATGGTGTTTTGACAGAACGCAAAACTACCACGTCCAGAGTGGCATGCATTGACAATATTCAGTGTGTTCAGTTGCCTGGTAATCACCACTTCCATCTGGATACCCCAGAGTTGGTAGCAACACCTATTAATCGATTTCTCGTTTCAGCTGCTCTTTGAATAACGTACTGAAAGCTGCCTAATAGTTATCAAACACCCACTCGAGCAGACTGTTTTGAATGGCATTTCCATTGCTATAATTTGTATTGGGGTGATTTTGCAGCATAACGACGACAACTCGCTTGCCACTTTTTGTTAGACCAAAGCCTGCAGCTGATCTAACACTTCGTAGCAATCCAGTTTTTAGTCGAAAATATCCCCGAGCACTCTTCTTACGCAGTCGTTTCTTTGCCGATCCGTCAATTCCAAGCAGAGACATCGATGCGAGTAATTCCTCACGCCATGGATGTCTGTAAAGATCAATCATCAAGTTTCCCAGGCCGCGGGCGCTGAGTCTTGCCGCACGGGAAAGCCCGGCACCATTGGTGATATGTAACTCGGGCATGCTGATTTTACGCGTATTCAACCAACTCTTTATCGCGATTCGACCGCTCTCAGTAGTGCCTGGGGGATCATAGACTTCTGCACCCAGAGTCATTAATAGAGACCGTGCCATTAAGTTATTACTGTATTTGTTTATGCCGCGCAGAACATCCAGCAGAGGACGTGAAGAATGTTCCTGCAGTAGTATTGCATTCGGTGGTATGTCACTCTGTGATATCTCGCCATCAAATTTGCCACCTTGGGCTTGCCAAAGACTCTTAAATACACCAAGTAAATAGTCAGAAGAATTAAGTACCACCAGGGTTCGGGACTGTTCTTTGCAGCCAATGGCATAGTTCCCGCTGAAGGTGATAATCGTTTCCGCCAAGCCTTCGGTTTGAGTGGAAAAACGTAAGTTACGGTGGTGGCGGTTGCATTTGCCTTTGGTTAGTTGCACATTATTTTTGATCAATAATGTGCTGGCTGGAGGATCAGCCAGTATATGAACTCCATCGGCGTTGGCTATAAAGATGAATCGAGTGGCGCGAAAATTAATAACTAACGCTTCGGGATACGCGTTATAAGCACGGTAGTGTTTGCCATCCAATGGTTCCCTGACGATTTGTGTGCCGTCAAAATAGCTCTGATCTACTGTCAGGTCGCCATTTATTGTGTGCAGTCCGCGATTGCGCAACTCGTACACAATCCTCCATAAGTCTTCCACCAAAATTAGTGGGTCACCGCCGCCCTTTATAAACAAATTACCGGATAAGGTGCCATCCTTAATAGCACTGTCAGTAAACAGTTGAGTCTTCCAGTTAAAGTCCGGCCCGAGTAGGTCAAGTGCCGCATAACTAGTTAAAATCTTCATAACAGATGCAGGGTTTCTTGGTTCATCGGCTAGATGCTCAACGACAATTTTGCTGGTATCGGCATCCAGAACTAACAGGCTAAACGCGCTTTCTGGTATTTGATATTTCGCCAGATTTTGGGAGACGGCATTCGGTAGAAAGTCTGCTTGCAAGCCGCTTGAATTGAATAAAGCTAGACTCCAGATCAATGCGGCCACAGAGAATTTTAACGGTGACTTTGATTGAATTTGTGGCCAATCCCCGACATACTGTCTTAATCGCCAACTAGCAAGTTTAAACATGGGTAAAAATAGTATTTTCAAAGTGGTTTTCCACAATAATGGCAATGTCTATGAGCTTTATGCTCGTGAAGTAAGTCAAAGTGGCATGTATGCCTTTATCGAAATTGGTGACATTATATTCGGTGAACGCACCAAACTTGTGGTCGATCCGTCAGATGAGCGACTCAAAGCCGAATTTAACGGTGTTAAGCGTACCTATATTCCCATGCATTCTGTAGTGCGAATTGATGAAGTGGAGAAGGAAGGCCAAAATAAGATTATTGCGGTTGAAGGTGGTTCGGGAAATGTTTCACCCTTTCCTATGCCTATGAATCCACCAAAATCTGACTAGACAGGTTTTTTTGAGAATTCTTCGTCACTGACTATTTGGATTGTTCGGTCTAATAGCTATTTTTGTCTTGGTCGGACTATTTTTGCCCAGCAGCTAGCTACGATCTAATTGGCCGGTATTTTGGATTGATTATTGAATCGATGCTGGTGCCTGACTATGAGGCCGGGCTTTCAAAATTGAAGCAGGTAATTGAAGAGGAACAGTGACAGGATTAGTTGATTTTGTCCATCGATCGCAAACAGCCGAATCGTGTAACCCATAAAGTTAGAATCAGGGCCAGCATAACTAATATGGGCCAACCAGCGAAAAGGTAGCGTGGCAATGCAGCCTGAAATGTGGCCACAAGCAGATAGTAGCTGTGGATTGCCGCTGACAGATAAAAAAGCATACTAGCCGTTTGATTCATCGCTTTTCGTCGGACTAACCAATGATAAAGACCCGCTAGTATGCAAGCCAGGCTTAAACCACAAAGTAAATAGAAGCCGCCTTTTAATGCTATTACCATCCAGCCGACTCGACCATTAATCGCGTACAAGGTAACGCCTACGGGCATCCTGGGTTGATAGATCGAAACCTTTTCCATATATCGTTCGACTAGCCCAGCAGGCTGCAGTGTAGCCATAGTCCATAATCCATACAGCTGTAGTCCAACATCTTCGACAAAGGCACCCGGGTCCTGGAACAGGATGCTCCTGGCTAGCTCACCCTGTATAACGCTTTGATCACCCGGACCCGCTGCGGCCACAATGTGTGGCGATTTTACGAATCGAATATAGTCATAGATATTTATGGAAAATAAAAACTTTTCATCCAGGTCTTGAAACGCTTCAGTACGTACCTGTTTTGGAATTTCCATATAATTCAGCCATTTCTGACCAGCTTCGGGATAGCGTATATCCTTTGCATCGAACTCAGCGAAAATAAGTTTGCCGGCCAACTGGTTGCCAAGAAATGAGCCCGGTGAATAAACACCGTGAACTGAATGACGATACATAGCTCCGAGCGCAATAATCAGAATAACTCCCATGCTGAAAGTCAGTATTGGCCGGACAAACTGCCGATAGCGAAGAAAGGAATGTACTGCTAGCAATACCGGAATTGAAATAAAAGCCCAGGCCACCGGCTTTATTAGAACAAGCCATGCCAGGCACATCCCCAGAAGAATAAATGTTCGGCTAGCTGGGCGATTTCTCTCCACGGCAATAGCCAAAAAAAGCATCAGGGATGAGAAGAACAATGCTTCAGACAATATGCTAAAACAATAGCGCATGAAAAACGGATTCATCGTAATCGTGAGCAAAAGAATCAACCCGGCAATTGCTGAACCGCAAAACGCCGTGAAGCGTATTGCCAGAAATGCGGTGCTCAATACAACAAGCAGAAGCTGCAATTCGACAATGTAATCGAGACTGCCAGTTAGCCAATGCAATAATGCCAGTAAGGCTGGATATCCAGCGCCACGATAGTCATCGAAGCGAATATAACTGGTTGAGTCCGGTGACTGGAGAGGAATGTCGGATGGATTTACCGACCAATATAGGGCTATTGCTAAGGCAATAATAACTAATGCCCAGTTTGTCAGGGGCGATGTCGCAAATTTACGGTCCAGATCTTGCATCAATGATTTGCCTTAGCTTTTTTCAATTCTGTGGACTAGCCATTACGGAAACGAAAAAACGTTTGAATCGCCTTAAACCAGTCCTTTATACCGATTTTCTTACCTTCTTCTCGACTTCTGGGAAAATACTTTATCGGAACTTCTTTTAATCGGTGGCCTGCACGTAGTAACTTACAGGTAATTTCATGATCTGTTTCAAAGCCGGTAGTTTTTAAATTCATGCCGGTCAGAATTGGCGCTCGGAATAATTTGTAGGCAGTTACCGTGTCGGTGATATAGCGTCCAGCAAAAACCCAGCTGACAAAACTAAGGCTCTGACCACCTATGTAGGCTGCCATGGATTGCGTTGGATGTTTGCCAGTAAGCAGATTTTTCAATAGGCCAGCGTTTGGAAATTTCAAATACCGGCTGCCATATACCACGTCCGCACTGTCGTTAAGAATAGGCGTCAACATGGCTAAGTAGTCGTGGGGGTCATACTCCAGGTCCGCATCCTGAATAATAATGAAGTCACCGGTGACTTCTTCAAGTCCTGTTCGAACGGCTCGGCCTTTGCCCTGATTAACCGCATGTTCAATCAATCTTACTTCATCAAACTGTTTAACAATCTCTGATGTTCGATCACTGGAGCGATCGTTTACCACGATGATTTCCGCGTTGACTGAGAGGGAATCAAGATCGACTTGACGAATAGTTTCCAGTAGCGTGCCGATGAACCTTTCTTCATTGAAAGCCGGTATTACGATAGATAAAGTTTTATTATTCATATGTCTTGAAAGTGTTTTGCCAATGTTTCTGCTTCTTCGATCGTGTTAACACCAATCGATTCATTGATATTTTCGACCGCAAAAGTATTAACCGCAGCTCGTTTTGTCAACCAGGGTATAAAGGGTAAAAAATTTCGCTCGGCGGTAGCCGTGCCGATGACCATGCTGCGCGTAAATTCAGGCAATTGCTGCAAATAGGTTGCGATTGTCATAGCAAAAAGACCACAATCATTTTCTCCTACTCGAGGCATAGCGTCACCTTCCCTGCGTTGCAGAATGTCGGTTATTTGGCCCTGTGTATTACGCGACAAGTGAATGTAAGGTTCGGACTTTGTCATTGTCGGCAATGCCATGCCGAACTCGCCAAGCTCAGAAGTGAATTGATTAAGGGTGGACGCAGTTTTCTGACTGATTGCCACCTGATCACACCAACTAATCCAGATCGTGGTGGGATCCAGTGTCCGAACATTGTCACTCGCCAAAAGAATTGCGTCCAGCATTCCAGTTGCCTGAGTCTGATATGCCAGACTGTAGTCATAACCACATTTATCCAGCTCACGGCTAACAGCTTCTTGCATGTCCGGGTGTATAACCACCACAAAATGCTGGATAAATTCGCTATGTCGTCTTAGCACATATTCAATTAGGGAAACCCCCTGAATTTTAAACAGCAATTTAGGTAAATCAGAATTAAGTCGAGTGCCTCGCCCAGCAGCAGGAATGATCATGCACTGCATATTTTCAGTCCAGCCATTCAGAAGTGCTAAGCTGCACTTTCAGTTCATCGAGATTGTTGTAGGCAAACCGGAAGCGCGGATTATTGCGTGTCAGACCACTTCGAACGGAAACCACCCAGGCACCACTGGCAAGACCTGCATCAATGCCGGAATTACTGTCTTCAATTATCAATGTGTCGCAAGGTTGGAATCCGCACCGCTGCATAGCGATTAAGTATAGCTCTGGATTCGGTTTACAATGCTTGGCATCTTCGGCGGTAACCACCATATCAAAAAAGGTGCTAACGCCACAGCGCTGAAGAATCAGATGGGCGGAGTCACGTGATGCACTGGTCGCCACCGCCATACGGAAGTGCTTAGCCAGCCAGGCAATGACCGAAGCACTGTCGTCATAGGCTATGGGGTCAACATTGAGATAGTTTCGTGCGGCGGACTGTTTTTGTCTGACCCATTCAGATAACTGTTGATCACTCGGGTCAAGTTGCCGGGTCCACTCTAATAAGACTTCTTTAGTAGAGCGACCTGCTATCTGGCTATAGGGAGGACCATCGAAGTTTAGGTGTTTCCAGAGCTCAGCGTAAGCGCGTGTATGACAGGCAGTGGTGTCGGCGATAACTCCATCCATGTCGAATACGATGTTTTTAATTTGCCACGACATTATCGAGCAGAATCTTCCACAGCTCGTTTGTTAATTCGGCCGTTGGCTTCCTGACTATTGAATCGCTGCTTAATAATTACCATCAAACTGCGAAGCCCGATGTTAACTGTTGTGCGTTTTACCTTCTCCGGTGACATCGGAAGGAATTCCACCGGAACTTCAAAAACCTTGCCTTTGCCCTTTAATAGTCTGCTTAGAAGATGTTGATTGAAGCAAGCGTCATCTGCGCTGACCGGCATGTCATGAAAAAAATCTGCTCGCAATAGTCGTAAGCCGGAAAGGGTATCGGAAATATACCGACCGTAAAGTAGCAGATAAGTGAGGCTTAAAAGGTGGCTGCCAAAATAACTGACCATGCCTTTAAGTCGTTTTCGGTTATAGCGAAACTTATAGGAGGATTGAATGTCGTGAACAGATAATCTGCGGCTGCCCCAAACTCCATCAACTGGGTCCTGGTTTAAGTTAGATAATAGCGCCACAATATCGTGCCCGTGATACATGCCGGAAGACTCACAGAGACAAAGGAAGTCCATTTCGTCATCGAGAGCTTGTTTTACCAATGCATCATTGGGCAATATATTCTCGGTTTGTACACAACGCACTTTCAGTTTAAGGTCAGGATTTTCTGCCACATGTTTATTGTGTTCGCCGCAGTAGTAAATGGTTATATCTGAATCCAGATTGAAGGTTTGCGCACGCACCATTTCGAGGAGAGTTTGCGTGGTTTTATTCAGGGACACCGTATCCATTAGTAGAACTGCCACCTGGAAGCGCCTGCGAGATTTCAAAATGGCGGTGATGAACGGAGCTAATAGTTTTTCCGGTTGGTGCTTGCCGGTTATGCCTTCTTCATAATTGCCAATTCTTATTAAGCGCGGGTCTTCGATAGATTCTATCTGGCCAGGCTGCATATAAAGACTTTCGTCAGATACTTTGCCAGGGGTATTTACAAGATAGTGGGTGATGAGGAGTGGCGCAGGGAATTGATGTTTATTCTTTTCACGCAAATAAAATAGCGCCTGCTCGATAATGTCCACGGCGCTGGCATCTTGTGTCTCGGCATCCTCATGGATGTTCGTGATAAGCATCTTCCGTGCAGTCAAATTGGAGGCCACGCAGAGCCCCAATTCTGGAGTCATATATGAGGGCAGCAAACTCGAATATTGGGTTCCTGGCGCATAAATGATCAAATCAGCATGGCTGATGGCGTCTCCGGCTTCACTACTTAGACTGACCGGACAGTCATGTTCATTTAGATATTTTTCTAAGGTTGCAGCCTGGAATAATGTTTCCTTTTCAGGGTTATGAATAGCTGGTTCATTTATCAGAAAAATATCCTCAATTTGACTTGGATTGTCACTGTTAACTATTTCAGCTTCACTGGAAAGAAATTGTCCACTTTTCTCCAATGCTACTAAAAACCCGTTTTCTCCGTTTGTGACATTGAGAATTAAGCCTGTAGGTAATCCCAACATGTCGCAATAGTCTGCGACTGTTGTATTGAAATCCTGATTGCAGCGTAAAAAGCCACCAGCGAAAACGAGATTTCCTAGACTACAGTCATTAAAGTTGAAATTATCCTGCCCTCTGTCCACAAATGGCTTTAAACGTTCAGCTATTGCCAGCCGGTGTGCGGGTTCAAGGTTATGAAAGTTTTGTTGTACCTGTTTGAAGAAATTATCGTCATGTTGTGCTTCCAGATTGCACAGGGTTTGTAGCACAGCACCGACCAGTTCATTACTGGCGGGGTCGGGAAATCTATAATCCAGAATACTTATTAGCTCGGCAGGACAGCTCCCCAGAGCCTCCGCCAAACGCGAGGCATTTTTACGAAAATCTGACGGGCCCAGGCAATTGCCCAGGTAGTAACGCACTTCCCCGGTAGATAGACCGTCATCGTAACCATTGATTAAAATTTGCAGGTGAACGTCCGGATCCTGGGCCAGCTGGCGCGTTAACGCACTGGAACCACGTCCCCCAGAAAACATGACCACTCGAAGTGCACTGGAGTTAGGGTTTTGGTTCACCTGCTGCATATTCTGGTCGAGAGTCATGAAAAATTAGTGGAGGTCGGAAAGTGATGAAAAATTATAAAATGGTTGGCTGGTAATTTATTAAACAACACACTCAAGCAGGGTAACAAATCCCGGTGCCCTCCAGGCCACAATATCCCTGGGGGTTTTTCGCCAGATATTGCTGGTGGGAATCCTCAGCATAGTAGAACTCTTGCAACAGCCGAATCTCGGTGCTGATAGCTGATTGCCCGGACTGCCCCAAGGCCTGTTGAAAGACATTTTTGCTATCCAGGGCTTGCTGCTGCTGAATTTTATCGGTTGTATATAGTCCAGACCGGTATTGACTACCAACATCATTACCCTGGCGCATACCTTGAGTTGGGTTATGAGACTCCCAGAACACCTTGAGCAACTCGTCATAGGAAATTATATCGGCATCGTAAACAACCAGAACAGCTTCTGTATGGCCTGTCTGCCCAGAACAAACTTCCTGATAAGTGGGGTTCTCTGTATATCCTGCACAATAGCCCACGGCGCTAGAGTAGACACCATCCAATACCCAAAAGCGTCTTTCGGCCCCCCAGAAACAGCCCATAGCAAATACTGTTTGCACAAGTCCCTCGGGAAACGGCGGCACTATGGGATGCTGGTGAACGAAGTGTCTATTGACTAGTTTTAACGGCTCTTTTCGGCCGGGGAGAGCATCGTTGGCTTTCACTATGGTGGATTTTTCGCGAGCAAAGAACATGAGTTTTCCTGGTAATGCTTTGGATAGAGAAGTTACCGCTGCAAGCCATTATGTGCAACTGCGAATTTGTGGTCTGGGTTATTTAAAGTATCGAAAGACGTTGACGATAGTTTATGATTGGCACAGGAAAAACGAGAATGACTACCCAAACCTTTTGACTTCATGGATAGAGAAAATGCCAGATCTTATGGTGGTAAACTCAACCTATGATAAAAATAACGGATTTACTACCATGAAGAGTTCGGATTTTCGAAAATACCCTCGAGTGACCTCTGATATTGAAGTGGTTTACGGAATCGACGGCAATTCCAGTGTGTCCAGTAACTATCTTCGCGGGATTGCGGAAAACTGCAGTTTTGGTGGTATGTTTCTAGTCACTGATGAAAACTATCCGATTGGCAGCATATTGCGTTTGGATTTTTATCCGGTTGATGAAGAGGCAGTTTCTGCCACTGCGGTTGTAACCTGGCGACGACGCTTTCGGCAACCCCATGGAATTGGCTTGAAATTTGCTGAGTTTGAACATATCGGAGAACGTGATTTCAAAAAATTGATGGAGCGAATGTTTGCCCCGTTAGAAAGTGGCGTGATTTAAGATCCTGGAACGACTGAAAGCTCGATAGATTGAATCAGGGCTTTGAAGTAGAACCCGCGAATCCTATCGAAATACGCTCATGCCCGACCAGATCAACTAAACTCTTAACGTTATAAAAGTTATGTGTATTGAGGAGTTTTCTGACCTCCTCGCTTTGCATAAAGCCATGCTCTAAACCTATCGCGCCGCTACTTTTTAAATATCGATGAGACTGCATTAAGATTTGTCTGATATCGACAAGTCCATCTACTCCAGATGTTAACGCCGCACGTGGTTCTTTTGCTACATCTCCCTGGTTCAACAATGGATCCTGCTCTGAAACATAGGGAGGGTTACTTAAAATCAGATCATAGATCTGACGCTGGGGGAGGGCACTAAACCAGTCACTTTGTATCCATTTTATATTACGCAATTTATGCTTTTCGGCATTGCTCCTGGCCAGATCGATGCATGCAGCGGATTGATCGATCGCGGTAATTTTACAAGTTGGCCTTTCCGAGGCAATGGCCAGTGCGATTGCCCCACTACCGGTACCAAGATCCAGAATTCTCAGCTCTGAGTTATCGGGTATCTGTGCAAGTGCCCATTCCACTAGCAACTCTGTTTCCGGTCGAGGAATCAGACAGTCAGAGTTAACCTTTATGTCGAGAGACCAGAATTCGCGGCTACCAGTAAGGTAGGCGACTGGCTCACCCGAAAGCCTTTTTTGTAATAGTGAAGACAACAATTCCCCGGCATTCCACGGAATAGATTGCTCGGGATGACTCATTAGTTTGACCCGATTATTTCCAGTGGCATGCATATACAAAACTTCTGCATCGAGACGCGCCGTATCACTGGTCGGGTTTAGTTGATCAGTTGCCCAGAGGCACCAGGCTAGCGCGGTAGCTGGTGGGGATGGTTGGTTCAAGTCAGTTGGAAAGTGCTGCCAGTTGGTCAGCCTGGAATTCAGTGGTCAGCGGCCCAATAACCTGATCTAGATGACCAGACAGAATTTCTTCAAGTTTATACAGGGTCAGGTTGATTCGATGATCGGTGACTCGATTCTGAGGATAGTTATAAGTCCGAATGCGCTCTGACCGATCGCCACTACCAACCAATTGTCGGCGAGTTTGTGCCTCCTCGCTTTGCTGTTTATTAACCTCCGCCTCTAATAATCGAGACTTTAAAATACTCATAGCCCTTGCGCGATTCTTATGCTGTGAGCGTTCATCTTGACATTCAACGACGACGCCGCTTGGCAGATGCGTCAGCCGGATAGCGGAATCAGTCTTATTGACATGCTGACCACCTGAGCCCGAGGCACGAAAAGTATCTACTCTCAGATCACTGGCTTCGATTTCAATTTCGTCGATGTCATCTGCCTCAGGCAGAATCGCAACAGTACATGCTGACGTATGGATGCGTCCCTGGGTTTCAGTTTCTGGAACTCGCTGAACTCGATGGGCTCCGGATTCAAACTTTAGGCGTGAATAGGCACCACGACCGACTATTCGCGAAATAATTTCCTTATAGCCGCCAGCCTCACCATCACTTTTGCTCATCACCTCTACTTTCCAGCCGACGTGTTCGGCAAAAATACTATACATACGAAACAAGTCACCGGAAAAAAGTGCCGCCTCATTGCCGCCCGTACCAGCGCGAATTTCCAAAAATATATTACGTTCGTCATTGGGATCTTTAGGCAGTAGCAGTTTTTGCAGTTGAGCTTCTGTGCCCTCAAGCCTGCTGTTTAGTTCTGGCAATTCCTGTTGAGCCATATCACGAATAGACGGATCATCGTCCTTCAGCATGGCGCGAGTTTCATCCAGTTCTTCAGTGATCTCCCTAAGCTGTTGATAGAGTTGTACTACCGGAGAGATGTCTGATAATTCGATGGATAATTTTTTGAACAGATCCTGTTGTTCAAAAGTGCTGGGGTCAGAGAGAAGGGCATTAATTTCTTCTTCTCGCTCGCCCAAATTGTCGAGCTTGGCTAATAAACTTGGATTCATTGGTTCAGGACTTTATTTCGAACAGCTTATGCAGAGCAGCAATTAAGTGGGCGTTACCACTTTCGTCGGCTGCACGCAGTACCTGGCTAGGTTGATGGCTGAATTTATTGGTCAGGGAACGCGAAAGGTGTTCCAGAATTTGGCGCGGTTCGGCACCGGATTCCAGGCGTTTCAAGGCCTGTTCCAGTTCGCTCTCACGTAGCGTGTCTAGTTGTTGCCTAAAGGCCTTGATCGTTGGCACTGAGTCTAGAGACTTCATCCAGTGCATAAATCGGACCACCTGAAGGTCAATAATTTTTTCGGCCTCAAGCGCCGCTTCACGTCGGGCGCTTAAGTTTCGGTCGATTACATCAGACAGGTCATCGACAGTGTACAAATATACATCACGCAGATTACCTACCTCAGGTTCGATATCTCTGGGCACGGCGAGATCTACCATAAACATCGGCTTATGACGCCGGGCTTTAATGGCGCTTTCCACAGCACCCTTACCAAGGATTGGCAGTGTGCTAGCGGTAGAGGCAACCAGAATATCCGCTTCGGCTAAACGGGTCGGAATTTCCGCCAGAGATATCGCTTCGCTATTAATTTGTTGCGCCAGGGTTTCAGCCCGTTCAATCGTGCGATTCGCCACAATAATGTTTTTCACACCTTGCACTAACAGATGTCTGGCGACTAGTTCTATGGTTTCTCCAGCCCCAATTAACAATACAGTCTGTTCTGACAGATCGCTAAATATATGTTTAGCAAGATCTACTGCAGCATAGGCAACTGAAACGGCACTAGCTCCAACTGCGGTATCAGTACGGACCTGTTTGGCGACAGAAAATGTATGCTGAAACAAACGGTTAAGGATTTTTCCTGTTGCGCCAGCACGATGCGCAACGGCAAAAGCATCCTTCATTTGACCGAGTATTTGTGGCTCGCCCAGCACCATGGAATCGAGTCCTGAGGCTACTCTGAAAGCGTGTTTGACCGCATCCTGATCAGGATAACCATAGGTTGCGCTTTTTAATTCGTTTTCATCCAGGTCGCTATAGCGGCTCATCCAGCGACTGATCAGGCCGCTGTCTGCATCCTTCTGACGACAATATATTTCCGTGCGATTGCAGGTAGACAGAATAGTCGCTTCACTTACCCCATCACTTTCACTCAGGCTGCGAACTGCTTTATCCAGGTCGTCAGAAACAAATGCAGCTCGTTCGCGTACGCCAACACTGGCGGTATTGTGATTCAGGCCGAAGGCGAGGAGATGCATGTCATTGAAAATAAAGCATAGATCATCGGGTATTTACCCTTACGCCCGACACTTGTCAAGCTGGGATTGGGTACTATCGCCTCGTTAAAGAAGGTATCAGTATTGGCTGGTCGGGTATTTAATGTGCCAGTCGGCGTCGATTCAACTCTACAACTTGTCGAACAGCATTACCATGGGCCCATATACCGATCCCAGCCAGAAGCGTTATAAACAACAGTGTGGGCCAGGATTCGTGGCTGGCAGCGACCCACATTTGTTGCGCAATTAGCCACCAGAAAAAACCGGAGAGGCATAGTGCCAGAATTGATATTAGGCCATTTGACTGATGCAATCGCAGCGCAGCTAACGCGCCGCTGACAATAACCAGATTCAGCAGCAAGAATGCTGCGACGCCAAATACTATCCAGATTTGCAATGACACAGGCCATAGCAACATTGTCACTGTCAGTGCTAAAACAATCAGGCAGTATAGAATGCTGATGCCCCGGGAGCTATTGAGTAATGACAAATTCGAATTCGGTATGCTAGCTGCGCTCATAAATCCTCGATGATTATTGACTAGGAAGTGCCAGCTAAGAATAATAAACAGATAGGTCACGAAACTTCCCATGGCCTGTTCAGGTAATCCTAGCACTGCAGTAGTTTGCTGAAGCGCATTGGTAATTAAGCTCAGAAACTGATCTGGCAGGACCGTAGTGCTCCAGTCCGGCAGTTCATTTACCCTTTCAGGGTTCAGTGAGACGAATGACAAAAGAATAACCAGCAGTAGCAAAACCCAAAGAGATTCGACGCTACTAGCCGATTTTAGTACTCCACCAGCCACTGCTGGCTCGCCAGCATTTTCCTGGGTGATCGCGAACTTGGGTATTAATCCCAGCGCGACCAGACTAACTACGGCAGTAATCGACGGCATGGCGTTGCCAAGCTGGGGATTTTCATAGTAACTGAGGAATTCAAGTGCTGGTCGTTGAATTAATAGTGCAAGTAGAACCACCAGGAAAAGCGTAAAAATAGCTCCCATGACGATTCTGGCTGACAAGTTGCTATAGCCTCGTTGGTCTCGGTTGCTGGCTAATACAATGAAAATCAGGATGATGGCTGAGAAACCGACTATTACGGATTTACTGTTAGTGGCGAGATAATCCAGGTCC
Organism: Parasphingorhabdus sp.; assembly: GCA_047615875.1. Lineage (GTDB taxonomy): Bacteria > Pseudomonadota > Gammaproteobacteria > Arenicellales > CAJQKF01 > JBLHGU01. Next base: position 34,497 of record JBLHGU010000002.1, on the reverse strand, counting down.
AGGTCCAGATTGGCTAACAAGCTAAGTGCCGGGAGGATTAACAATAATCCCGCTAGAATTAGAACCGAGTGCAGGTTTTCGGTTAGTTTTTGGCGTAGGGCGTGAGCTCCAAGCAGAATCAATCCATGTAAAATTATCGCTATAATCGCATCAGGATGATTCTTCAGAAGGACAACACTGGCTGGTAAAACGATGGCGGATAAAAATAGCGTTAGAAGGACTAGCAGGCTACGCATGCAATAACTGATGGCTCGGCCTGCACAATGACGAAATAGTTCCAATCCCCCATAGCCTGCATGGTTAGCCGTTAGCCAGTCGACTACGCCATGGGCGAAGCCACCAACAAATGTCCCGGCTATCAGCAGCCAAACAAATAATGGTGCCCAACCCCAGGCAAGACTTATTACCGCCCCGATGGCGTAAATAATAGCCCCAGCAGGCAAACTACTGGCGAAGTTTTCGAGCCCACGGTAATCCGCCCCAACCAGAGGGCGAAATCGGAACGCAACTAATAGCCGGTGCCAGTACAGGTGTCCAAGCAGTAGAACGACGCTACCGATTAACAGTAGAAACAAACTATTCATTTAGTGTTTGTCAGAGGAAAGGGTGAATAGTATCAATCCCTTCACCCACCTAGGTGTGGAATTTTGCTATTCTCGGGTGAATTATCTTGAAGTTCGGCCATTTTAAATTGAATCTTGTAATTCCACCACAATTTGCTGCATCTAGATTGACGATGTTTTTTCGCCAAAGCCTGATGGTTTTGCCGATATGGTTAAGTGGTTGTGTTGCAACCACTGTGAATCAGTCGGTCGAGGCACCTGATACTGCTGTGGTTGAATCAGTCAATGAGGTTATCACCGAAGCAAAGCCCTTATCAGCTGATTTCGTTTACGAATATTTGTTGTCAGATATTGCCGCTCGTCGCGGATTCGCCGATGAGTCGGTGCAAGCCCTGGTACGACTAGCCCAGTCAAGCCGTGATACCGATATTGTCAGGCGTGCCTTCAGATTAGCTATGCACGGCAAGTATGGTGACATTGCATTGCAGATGGCTGAGCTTCTCGGCGAACTTGAACCAACTTCTATGCGGGCGGTGTTTTCCAGAGTTCAGGCACTCATGTTGCTAGAACGGAGCGAAGAAGGTATTGCGTTAATTAGTCAACTCTTATCCGATCCATCAGTTGATGTTGCCAGGGTTTTTAATAACGCCAGTGAAGTTTTTGCGCGACAGCCGGAACCAGGCAAGTACATAGAGGCTTTTAAGCAGCTTTCGAGTCAATTTCCAGACAATTCAGAAGCCTTCTATGCGCTTGCTTACTTAGCCAGTCGTGGCGCAAATATGCCTGTGCTGAAGCAGTCAATTAACCGAGCGTTGCAATTACGCCCGGACTGGCAGGAGGCGGCGCTGGTAAATTTCTCCTACCTGGTCAATCAGGATACCTGGAGGAATGTTAAGAAGTTTGTCGATGGTTTTTTAGCCCGAAACCCGGATGCCGATGATCTTCGAGGCAGGTTCGGGCGCTATATGGTAGGCCAGCGTCAGATGTCTGAAGCGCAAAAGCATTTCAGCTGGTTAATTCGCAAGAATCCTCAGAATAGCGAGGCGTTATTAGCGGGCGCAATCGTACGCATGCAGTTACAGCAGTACCCTGTTGCTCGCCGCTATTTGCAGCGCTATCTAAAAATAAAGCCAACTGATGATCAAGCTCGACTTTATCTTGGGCAGGTCGAAATGGATAGCGAAGATTATATTGCTGCTGTCGACTGGTTTAGCCGAATTCGTGACGAGCGCTACTATATGGATGCGCAAATACGCATTGGAACGGCGATTAGAGAAATCGATGGAATTGATGCCGCTCTGAATCATCTGTATGAATTAATCCCGGCAAATTCCGAAGAGGAAGTACAGATATATCTCGCCCAGGAGCGATTTTTGCGAGATTCGGGTCGGTTCGATGAAGCCAAGCGACTGATGGATGCAGCCATACAGGAATTGCCCGATAACAGTGAACTGCACTATTCGCGCGCATTATTGGCGGCGGAACTTAATTTGCTCGAGTTGCATGAATCAGATATTCGGCGTGTGATTGAACTCGATCCAGATAATGCCCATGCCTACAACGCACTTGGGTATACGCTGGCTGACCAGACCCCACGGGTAGAAGAAGCATTTAAACTAATAACTCACGCGCTAAGCCTCGCCCCTGATGACCCTTTCATTCTGGACAGCATGGGTTGGGTTAACTTTAGGTTGGGGCGCTTGAAGGAAGCTATAAACTATTTACGCCGAGCAATTTCCATACGACAAGATGCAGAAATTGCCGCACACCTTGGAGAGGTGCTGTGGGTCGATGGACAGCAAAATGAGGCTGAGGAGGTCTGGCGAAAAAGTATTGATAAATATCCGCAAAACCAGACGCTAAAGAGCACGCTAAAAAGATTAAAACAACAATGAGTCGACTAATTCTGCGTCGAATGGGACTGGCTCTGATAGTTTTATCGCTTTCTGCATGTGCAACGATAAAAAAGCCGGGTGGTGCGGTGATGTCACCAGACATCGAAAAAGCCTGGCAACAACATCTTGAAGACATGGAAGATGTTGATAGTTGGGATATTAAGGGCAAAATGGCGGTTCGCACGGCAGATGATGGAGGCAGTGCAACCTTTCTCTGGCTACGCAAGCAATCTGATCATCGAATTGAAATGTATGGGCCGTTTGGTGGTGGTCGTGCGGTAATTGCCCAGAACCATCAAGGTGCCAATTTGCGTGACAACAAGAAAAACTACTTTGAAGATAAAAACGCCGAACTCTTACTGTACCGCCGAGTAGGTTGGCATGTGCCATTCAATGCGATGAACTTCTGGATGAAAGGTGTGCCCATGCCAGGGCCGGTAAAGCATCTTGAGCTTGGAGCAGATGGCAAGGCGCTGGCCTTTCAGCAGGATGGCTGGGATGTTCGATACCTGGATTATACTGAGCGATTAGGATTAGTTGTGCCGAGAAAAATGTTTTTAACGGCTTTGCCAGGAACAGTCCATCTGGTTGATGAAGAGGGTGCTGACCTGGGAGACAAGCTAGAAGTTAAAGTAGTTTTGCGACGTTGGTTGCCTGTAAATTAGCAGAGTTGTTCGATGTCTGAAAGTAAATGGTGGCCAGCTCCGGCGAAAATCAATCTGTTTTTACATGTAACGGGCAGGCGTGCGGATGGCTATCATGAGTTGCAAACAGCCTATCAATTTATGGATTACTGCGACTGGCTAAAATTTGAAGTTACTGAAGAATCCACAGTTCAGCGACTTACAAATCCTGAACTGCCGGTTGAAGATCTGACGGTTAAGGCTGCCAGGAAACTGAAAACCTTTGCTCAAGTGGCAGGCGGGGTGAAAATATCCATTCAGAAGAATTTACCCAGTGGTGCGGGTCTTGGTGGAGGAAGTTCAGATGCAGCCACCACGTTGCTGGTTCTGAATAAATTGTGGAAAACAGGCTTAACCCGAGTCCAACTACAGGAAATTGGAAGTCAATTGGGCGCCGATGTACCTGTTTTTGTATATGGTCGGGCTGCCTGGGCTGAGGGAATTGGCGATCAATTTTCTGCCTTTAGTCCCGACGAAGGGTGGTATTGTGTGGTAAAGCCGCAGATACATGTCAATACTGTGGATATTTTCTGCGATATGCAATTGACACGAAACACGCCCGAGATCAGAATACGCGACTTTTCTGCAAACAGGTCCCGAAATGATCTGGAGGCAGTTACCCGGCGATTATACCCAGAGGTCGATAAAGTCTGTCGATGGCTGGGTAATTTTGGTCATGCCAGAATGTCGGGTAGTGGTGCGGCTGTTTTTGTTGCCGTACCTGATTCTGGAGCAGGTGAGCGAATTCTTGCTATGATGCCGACCGAGTGGTCAGGTTTTGTGGCCAGAGCTGTAAATCGTCATCCACTTTATGAATCGTTAGTAAGCAAACCGTGATGGGGTGTAGCCAAGTGGCCTAAGGCACCGGATTTTGATTCCGGCACTCCCAGGTTCGAATCCTGGCACCCCAGCCATCCGTACCATTTACTAGTTTTACGCTAAGTTCAGAGGGTTTGAAGTGTCTATTGACAACATGGCCGTATTTACCGGTAATGCCAATCCTGCTTTAGCTGAGGAGGTCGTGAGATATCTCGGGCTGCCTATGGGCAGAGCTGTTGTTGACAAGTTCAGCGATGGTGAAGTTAACGTGGAAATTATGGAGAATGTTCGCGGGCGGGATGTCTTTGTGATTCAGCCTACCTGTGTCCCCAGTAATGATAATTTAATGGAATTACTGGTGATGATGGATGCACTGCGCCGGGCATCTGCTGCAAGAATTACTGCTGTGGTGCCATACTATGGTTATGCGAGACAGGATCGCAGGCCGCGAACTGCCCGAGTAGCAATAAGTGCTAAATTGGTCGCCCAGATGATTGGTGTGGCCGGGGCAAACAGGGTGTTAACCATGGATTTGCATGCAGATCAGATTCAGGGTTTTTTTGACATTCCATCAGACAACATATACGGCTCGCCGGTTTTGTTGACTGAGCTTTGGCGCAAACAACCGGAAAACCTGTTGGTTGTATCTCCGGATGTAGGCGGTGTTGTGCGAGCCAGGGCGATGGCCAAGCAGCTAGGTGCCGAACTTGCCATAATCGATAAGCGGCGTCCCAAGGCCAATGAAGCCAAGGTGATGCACATAATCGGTGAGGTAGAAGGACGAAGTTGTGTATTGATGGATGACATGGTGGATACCGCCAATACCCTTTGTCAGGCGGCTTCTGCGCTTAAAGCGCGGGGAGCCGTAGGGGTAATGGCATGTGCTACCCATCCGGTACTTTCCGGTCGGGCAGTGCAGAATATTCAAGAGTCGGAACTGGATGAAGTCGTCGTAACGAATTCCATACCGTTAAGTGCAGCTGCCGCTGCCTGTGAAAAAATCCGGCAGATTAGTATTGCAGAATTGTTAGCCGAATCGATGCGTCGGGTTTCGGCGTCAGATTCTGTCAGCACCCTGTTTATGGACTGACAGAAAAATATTTGGCCTAACCGGGCCTGTAGTTATTTATAAGACTGCGCCCTTTGCGGGCGTGTATATCGGAGCAAGATCATGAGTGAATACCAAGTTAACGCGGAATTACGCGAAACCACCGGCACTAGCGATAGTCGTCGTTTGCGTCATGCCAACCGCGTGCCCGCAGTTGTTTATGGTTCGGGTAAAGACAATACATTAGTAACCCTGGAGCATGATGTTTTAATGCATCAGCTAGCGGAAGAAGGCTTCCACGCGGCAATCATCGATCTGAAATCTGGTTCTAAATCAGAGCAGGTTATTTTGCGTGAAGTGCAGATGCATCCCTACAAGCCAAGGGTGATGCATGTGGATTTTCAGCGTGTTAGAGCGACCGATAAAATGCACATGAATGTACCGCTGCATTTCGTTGGCGACGATGTTTGCCCTGGTGTTAAGAATGATGGTGGTATCATTTCTCATCTGCTAAACGAAGTTGACGTTAGCTGTTTGCCTAAAGACTTGCCAGAATATCTGGAAGTAGATGTATCTGCTTTGAATTTAAATGAATCCCTGCATTTATCTGATCTTGCTGTCCCAGAAGGCGTCGAAATTACTTCACTATCCCATGAGGGCGGCGATCATACAGTTGTTGCTGTATTGGCACCGAAAGTGCAAAGCGATGATACTGCCGCAGGTGAAGGTGACGATGCTGCTGCTGGCGATACCGCCGCGGAAAGCTAGGTAACAATGCCTGACCAACCTGTTCGGTTGGTCGTAGGACTGGGAAATCCTGGCGCTGAATACGAGCACACCCGTCACAATACGGGTTTCTGGTTACTAGACCAGATAGCTGCAAATTATTTTGCCAGGCTTTCCATCCAACAGAAGTTCCGAGGCGGCCATGATCAGGCGCTAGTGGATGGCCGCAAGGTCAGCTTGTTGAAGCCCACGACCTTCATGAATCGAAGTGGTGAGTCCGTCGCCGCTTGTGCTGGGTTTTACAAAATACCTCCCGAGCAGATTCTGGTTCTGCATGATGAACTGGACCTGCCTGCTGGCTCGCTGCGACTTAAGTTTGGCGGTGGCCATGGAGGTCATAATGGCCTGAGAGACATGGTTTCACATCTGGGTAGTCGTGATTTCCATCGTTTGCGCATTGGTATTGGTCATCCGGGCTCGGCAAGCCGAGTGGTTGGGTATGTACTGGCCCGACCAAGTCTCCACGACCGCAAAGCCATTGACGATGCCCTCATCGACTGCCTTCCTGTTATGCCTGATATTTTGGCTGGTAAATTCCAGCTTGCTATGAACGTTTTACACACTCGGTCCTGAATCTATGGGATTTCGCTGCGGAATCGTTGGCTTGCCCAACGTAGGAAAATCAACTTTGTTTAACGCCCTGACTCGTTCAGGTGTCGATGCGCAAAACTATCCCTTTTGCACCATTGAGCCCAATACTGGCATCGTGGAAGTTCCAGATCCGAGGCTATGGGAAATCTCTGCCATCGCCGATCCTGCCAAGACCATACCGACTGTTATTGAATTTGTTGATATCGCCGGACTGGTTGCGGGTGCATCAAAAGGTGAAGGGCTAGGTAACAAATTTCTCGCGCATATTCGCGAAGTGGATGCCATCGCTCATGTGGTGCGCGCCTTCATAAACGATGACGTGACGCATGTGGCCAATAAAGTCGATCCATTGGCTGATGTCGAAACCATTGACACTGAACTAGTTCTGGCAGACATGGATACCACTTCCCGAGCGGTGGATCGTGCAACCAAAGGCTCAAAGGCTGGCGACAAAGAACAAATTGCCCTGAAAAACCTTTTCGAAAGAATGCAATTGCATCTGGATGCCGGCAATACCGCCCGTACTCTGGATGTCGACGACAATGATCGCGCCCGGCTAAAACCACTGTGCTTGTTGACCATGAAGCCGGTTATGTATGTAGCCAATGTCTCAGAAGACGAGCTGGATGGCAATGACCTGGTAGATCAGCTGCAAGTCCATGCTGAATCCGAGGGGGCTCGAGTAATCGTTGTGAGTGCTGCGGTGGAACAGGAAATATCTGAATTAGATGATGATGAGCGGCGTGAGTTTCTTGAGGCCATGGGGCTGGATGAATCCGGCCTTGATCGCATTATCCAGGCCGGTTACGAACTGCTGGGGTTGAGAACCTATTTTACCGCTGGTAAGACAGAAGTCCGTGCCTGGACTTTCCCTGACGGGGCCAAGGCACCGCAGGCGGCGGCAGTTATTCATACCGACTTCGAGCGCGGGTTTATTCGTGCGGAAACCATGGCCTACGACGATTATGTTCAGTATAAAGGCGAGCAGGGCGCGAAAGATGCCGGTCGCCTGCGTCTGGAAGGTAAGGAATACCTGGTTCAGGATGGCGACATATTACATTTTCGATTCAACGTTTAACGGGGTTGCGATCCGTCATCGAAAACGGTACATTTCACGCCCCCCAAAGGCATCACGCCTTTAGCTTGTAAAGCATCATGGCTATGTAGCTCAGCTGGTTAGAGCACATCACTCATAATGATGGGGTCGCTAGTTCGAATCTAGCCATAGCCACCATATTTTCCAATACTCCACTATTCGAAATACGATACCTACAACCCTGTGGTTTTCCGCTGCCAGAGGTTGTTAAACATCGGCGCCGATAGATATTTTTCTTTCCGCGGTCTCGATCTACAAGTAGATGCCTAACAAATCTTAACCTGTGCGGTTAGGGATTGATGCATAGGAATTTTAGTTCGCTTAACTTTTTATTGGTTCAAGGAGCTGACTTCAGCTACTCAACATAGAAGCAATCAATTCCATCATCATATGGAAAATAAATTCAGAGAATTAATGGGATTCACTCGTCCCAACCCATATATCAAACTCCATAATTCGATTCAATTTGTGCTAACAAACTCGCAATGTTTACTTTAATTTGAGTTCTTGATTATGTTGTTCTGGTGAACATACAGTAATTATTGATGATTGCTATTTCGAATCCATGGATGGTCTAAAAAACTAACTTAGGTGGTCCGGTGAGAAAACGAGAAATGGGGTTCATAGCAACCCCAGAGCTGTTATTTGTTATTGTTGTAGTCTCTATTGGCCTGATTGTAGGTCTTGTAACCCTTCGCGATTCCACTATGGGAGAGCTCAGTGATACTGCCGAGGCATTCGGTGCATTAGATCAGAGCCACCAGATTAACGGTATTCAGAATAGTCAGAGTTCCGGGTCGATTGCTTTTCAGAGCTGGTCTGATACAAACGATACCAATGCCGGGGATGATGTTGCCTGGTCGTTTGTGAATACGGGTGGTTTGAATGGTGAGGCTAGTGTGAATGGGGGAGGGGATGCTAGTGCGGCGGGTGTGATAGTAGCGGCTGCTGCGGCATTTGCTTGTAATACTGGGTTTACTGCTGCTAATCCGGGCCCACCTATCGATGGAACCTTCAATAATGATGGCACACTCTATTCTTCACTTAGCTCAACTTTTGATATTGAGATTTCGGAACCAGGAGGCGCCGTGATAGATGATTTCGGCGACCTCGTAAATGGGGTGCCTTACGATTTTGATGTCACAATAGTGGTAAGTGATACTGCTAATAGTGGTTCATTTAATGCCGCTTTTATTACAGTAGCCGAACGCACCTATACCTATTTGGGTCAACTATCTTTCGCCGGGGGGATAGCAATTCTACCTGATACTTCTGCGAATGGGACGCCACTTCCTGCCGGGGCTAGTCCTTTCGGAGATGTTAGGTTAATTGCGAGCGCTACCAATTTTCAGTGGCAACTAAGACGGACAAATCTTGATGGAGCTAACAATGCGGTTATTAGCTATAACTTACTAGGGGTTATAAACTCAGCTAGTTTCCCTACCTGTTTTCCATAGGTTTATGGACCGTTTAATATCTAGGGGGTCGGACCGAGTAGCATGGATGTAGGGGGTCGCATGGATCTAGGGGGTCGGACCGAGGTAACCTATTGATTCTTAGGAAGAAGTAGCCGTATTAAGCCAGGATATCAAGCTTAAACACGTTATTTTTAGGGAAAAACAATCACTTTAAGGATAAAGCTATGCCCCGTGCAAATCGTTATTTTTTACCCGGTCATATCTGGCACATTACCCATCGTTGCCACAAAAAAGAGTTTTTACTGAAGTTTTCCAGGGATCGTGCGCGTTGGATTGCCTGGTTATTTGAAGCAAAAAAACGCTACGGACTTTGCGTTCTTAATTATGTTGTGACTTCGAATCATATCCACTTGCTGGTGAAGGATACCGGGAAGAATGCCATCCCAAGAAGTCTGCAGCTCATTGCTGGTCGTACAGCGCAGGAATACAACAAGACTGAGATCTAGGGGGTCGGACCGATATAACCTATTGATTCTTAGGGATTAGTAGCCGTATTAAGCTAGCATTTCAAGCTTAAACATCGTATTTTTAGGGAAAAACACTCACTTTAAGGATAAAGCTATGCCCCGTGCAAATCGTTATTTTTTACCCGGTCACATCTGGCACATTACCCATCGTTGCCACAAAAAAGAGTTTTTGCTGAAGTTTTCCAGGGATCGTGCGCGATGGATTGCCTGGTTGTTTGAAGCAAAAAAACGCTACGGACTTTGCGTTCTTAATTATGTTGTGACGTCAAATCATATCCACTTGCTGGTGAAGGATACCGGGAAGAATGCCATCCCAAGAAGTCTGCAGCTCATTGCTGGTCGTACAGCGCAGGAATACAATCTTCGTAAGGGTCGCAAAGGTGCGTTTTGGGAAGATCGCTATCATGCTACAGCGGTCGCATCGGACGCTCATTTTCTAAAATGTCTAGTTTATATCGATCTTAATATGGTTAGAGCGGGAGTGGTTAAACACCCCTCAGAATGGCAGCACGGCGGCTACCAGGAAATTCAGCATCCATCCAAGCGTTATCGCATCGTTGATTTGCCATCATTGATGGAGCTAGCGGATATTAATGATACTCACAAATTACAACATCACCACCGGCAATGGCTAACGGACGAACTGGCACGAAATAATACAGGGCGAGACCCAACCTGGAGCGAAAGTCTGGCTGTGGGCAGCGAGGACTTTGTTGGTGGAGTACAAGCTTCGCTCGGCAAAAGGGCTGATCACCGGTCGAAAACCATAGTCGGTGACAAATATATATTGCGTGAAACGTCAGCTTCTTACACCGTCGATAATAGCCTTGAAAATAGTAGTTTAAGCTCTAATAACATGCTTTTATGGAATTCAATTTGAGTAAGAACAATAACTTACTAAGACTTAATTAGGTCCGACCCTGTATTGCCGACTGTATTGAAGATTGATCTATCAGCACAGCGCGCTAAGTATCCACGATGCATCTATGGAAGGGCATATCAGTGTAGGCGGTAGTTCACAGGCCAGTCTTCGAAATTGTTCTTTGAAGGGCAACCTTTCGACTTATACGGCTGGAGTTGCTGATTTTCGTAACTGCAGTCAGGAAGGTGTTGCTGGTTTTGATGCCCGCATAGATGTAGGTGATCGATCTTCATTGACTTTGCGAAATGGCTCAAGCCATACAATTGCTGGGATTAACGTGAACCAGGGCGATTTGCATGTTCGCAATGGCACGAGTTTGAGCTGCGTTGGTGGAGCCGGTAGCTGCGACATTTATATCAATACAGGACTGCTTAACATCGCGGCAGATTTTGATGGCAATCGTTTGCAGGTTGCCGATAACGGCAGATTTTATCAAGACGGCGGCACTATAACTTTGAATGAATTTTCTGTTAGTGCCAGTCAGGTTATTGGTCAAGGTGGTGGTGCACTTGAGTTCGGTGGTGCGAATGCTGATCTGAAGTCCAGGATGTCTTTTTATGATGGCTATTTACTTGGCTGTAAGGGATCACCAGGCAATTGTAATGTCTGGATAAGTGATTCAACCCTTGAGGTTCAATCCGGATTCCATGGCAATCAAGTGGGGCTTAGTAGTGGCTCGGTTCTGAAGGTAGAAAATTACAGCGGAAACCTGTCTATTCTTGAGGTAAACGAACTCAATGTTAACGATCGTTCGGAAGCGATCGTGGGGCGAGATGGTAAGTTAAAAGCTAATGGAAATCTGAATGTAGGTTCATTAAGCGTGTTTAATCTAACCGATTTAGGTAGTTATGATTGCGCAGTAGCCGAGAATAATTGCCAGATCTACGTATCTGCGAGTTCCAGAATATTGTTACAAAGCAGCCTCGCGGCAGAGCAGTTGCAATTGAGTGATGGTTCCACGGGTGAAATTGTTAACTGGAGTGGTGGCACGCCCGAGTTAAATTTAATTGGATTGAATTTGAATACCAATTCAGTTTTTTCTGCTTCAGATGGCAGTGTGATTAAGGTGGAAAATACCTCTGCAATTGAGGGTTCAGTTTTAGGACTCAGTGATACCTCTACGTTCATTTGCCCAGCCGACCCTGGTAGCTGCAATGTCTGGCTCGAAGATGCCACATTAAATCTGGATACCAATATGGCGGCTCAGCTAGGTGCAGAGGGTTCAAGTCTGTACATTAACGCCGAGTTAACATTAGCCCAATTGAACGCTTCATCTGGCAAAGTAAATGTGGGTGATAACGGCCGAATTGATGGAGAGGTTTATTGCACAGACGGCTGTCGTCTAAATGCCTGGAATGGAGAAATTACTGGCGAAGTCAGAGTGCACAATAATTCCAATTTTGATTTTGGCGATAATCTCACACTGGGTGGGCCAATTAATATTTCTTCCAGTAGCAGCCTGAATATGGCTCAGTTTGTTAACTGGGGGGCCGGAGTGCCAGGCTTGTGGGGTGGCGGTCCGATCCTGCGATTCGATGGCAGTTCAAACGGCAGTCTGAATGGTAATAACACCATCGGCGGGAGTGTCTATGTTGATAATGGCTCTAGTCTTGGCATCGGTGATAACAGCTCCATTGGTGGTGAGTTGGCAGTTAATTATCGATCGAATGCAGGAGTGCAAAACAATGTCACTGTTGATTCGTTACAGGGATCAGAAAGCTCCAGCATCCATATCGATGGAATCTTGACAGTGGTTAACTCAGCATTCTTATCTGGCGGAAGTCAAATTGCGCTACGGGATAATGCATCGCTAAATCTAACCAATAACCACTTGTTTATGGAACAGGGATCACACTTAAATTTGTCTAATAACTCAACTTTTGGACGTGCTAACAGCGCAGATCAGGCGGTGGGCGTAGGTGATTTTTCCACCGTGGAGATAAAAGACAGCGCTCGTATTAATGGCACTTTGCAACTTGGTGACTGGGCGCAGGTTCGTATGCGTGGTAACGGTGTAGAGTTCAATGGCAATATCGAGATGTACTCTGAAGTGGCTAATAACGCCATTAATTTTGGGGGTAGCTCCACTATTATGAATGGCCATAGCGTGGCCTGTTCCGGCGCTGCAATGTCCAGTCTTACAGGCACCACACCAACGTTAACAGGAGGCTCTATCGCCCCGGGATGTAATGATTTAAGTGCGCCGTAGTTCTACTGAAAAGAATTTTTTGAACTAACGATAAGGTGAAAATCATGAATCCTAATAAACAGACACTTTCTGTATTAGCCTTGTGTGTTGGGCTAATGTATGGCGTAGGCGCTCAAGCAAGCATTTGCGGCATCACTACAGTAGGTGGTGGCAGTAGTAGCGCGAATTTTGGTGTAGACGCTGATGTAAGTGGCTCCGGAGGCGCGACTATTGGGTCGGCGAATTATTCGCTTAGTGGCTCCCTGGGGCAACCCACACAGAACATTGACAGCACGAGTGCCAGCTATGGCGGTGCTACTGGGTTTTGGAATGTTCTGTCTGGCGAGGAAGGCGAGCCACAGTTTCGAGACTTACAATGTGAAGGAACCGTTGCTATAGCTAGCCTGGCTGATTTCGATGCTTATGTCGCATCGGATTTTGGCAGTGCGGGCGGCGACAAATACAAAAACTTGCTGGTAATTGCCAGTCTAAGCGAATCTTCTATCGGGTTGTTATCGCCCTGTAAAATTGAGTTGACTGCAGGAGTAAATCTGTCGGCAACGTCGATTAGTGTGGAAGGAGGCAAGGGAGTTCACGCCAAAGAGTATGTGAGTTTTGACGCGGGTGAAATTTGCATAGCTTCAGATAAGGATAAAGTGAAATTGGATAAGGGGAGCAACGTAAACGCTGATAACTTGAATATTGCCTCACGAAAGGAGGTGAAAATTGGCAACAACTTCAATGCGCAATTAACTTCGTCTGGTGTGGTTTCAAGTAGCGACGGCAAAGTGATATTTGAAAAAGAGGCGCAGATGAATCTGCTCTCCCTATCAATAAGTGGCGCAAAAGGTGTCGATATAAAATCGGATGTTTACATCGAAGCTATAGGCTCGATCACCATGCTAACTGAGTCGCAAGATCAAAATCATGGACATAAACACAAACAGAAATTTAAACTAGATATAGGCAAAAATAGTACCTTGATTGCGGATGTGGTTGATTTAGTCTCGGGCCAAATCAAGGTTGGCGATAACACTGTTATAACCACTCAAAATGGTCTGAAAATGATGAGTACTGGTGAAGGAAAGGACAGCAAACTAGAAATTAAGAAGTCAGTTAGTCTTACAAGTTTCTCTGATATTGACTTGATTTCTGCAGATGGATTGTCGATTGGTCAGAATGCTGACCTTCTGGTAACGGGTAACTTGAATGTTGATGCGGCAGGAAGTGGCAAGAAATCCTGTCATATCGATAAGTCGGTTACTGCGAGTTATCTGACAAGCAGCGGTAGTTGTGCGTCAGATCTACCCTGATATTAATTTCGGCTTGAACAATTTTGATTGAAAGCTAATAGTCCGGGTTTAAAAAAGGCGTTCTTCGGGACGCCTTTTTTCTTGACGGGCCTTGCCCAAACTTTAGGTGTTTTCTCCTAAAAACTCAAAGTAAAAAAAAGCGCCCGAAGGGCGCTTTTCCCAGTGAGAATGCCCTTATAACTTAACGGAATCTTTCAATGCTTTTAGTGCAGTCACTTTAACCGTGGTGGAAGCCGGCTTGGCAGCAATTTTTATAGTCTCGCCAGTAGCTGGATTGCGCCCCATGCGGGATTTGCGGGCGGGTTTCTTTACACGACGCACTTTCACGCCAGATTCAGGTATGGAGAACTCACCTGAGCCACGACGTTTCATATGACGTTCCAGCAGATCACCCATTGAACCAAAAACTGAAGAAACGTCTTTTTTGGTTAAACCGGTGTCGTCAGCGATTGCCTGAATAATTTGGGTCTTTGTTTGTTTGGCGGAAATTGCAGGGGATTTCTTTACTGCAGCCTTCTTGCTAGCGGCTTTCTTTTTTGCGGCCATGGGTAGGGGAACTCCTCGTTAAGGGTTAATTGCTTGAGAGAGTGAAAATACCATAGTAGAATTCCTTTTGTATATTGTTTCATCAATAAAAATACAGTACTTTCGACAGAATGCGATGTATGAGCTATAAGCGGTCTATTGGCTAGCAGGCAAAGATATTTGCGCAAAGACCCATAAATATTTCCAAAATAATACTTGAGTATTTAGCTAGGTTATTGATACAATCATTTCCTACCTATTTACTTGGTTAATAGGTTGACCATTGTTGTTAGACCTGCCTGTCACTATGACCAGCAAATTCAATGAATTAATCCGGTATTGCACGGAATAGCGAAGTAAAGCTTCAAGTTAAGTGCCGGTATCCCACTTTAATTTCCAATGCACCCTCTATTCGGTGTCAGGACTATCTATATGCGATTAACAACCAAAGGTCGTTACGCTGTTACCGCCATGCTGGATCTAGCAATAAATCAGGACACTAAGCCGGTGACGCTGCAGGATATTGCCGAGAATCAGGAAATATCCTTGTCCTACCTGGAGCAATTATTTGCTCGTCTGAGAAAAAGTGGTTTGGTAAAAGGTACGCGCGGGCCCGGTGGCGGTTATCGTCTCGCCAAAGAGCCGGTGACAATATCCATTGCCGATATTATTACCTCGGTAGACGAAAAAATTGACATTACGCGTTGTGGTGGAAGCGAAGACTGTCGTGATGGCGAACGCTGTTTGACCCATGAATTGTGGAGCGACCTGTCGGATAAAATTTTCCAGTTTCTTGATGAGATATCTCTGGGCGAATTGTTAGATCGGGAAAAACGTGCAAGCGAGCAGCGACCCACCGCCGAACTGGGTCGCGCTACGGCGACGGTGAGTTTTGAAGCTGGAGTGCTGTGAGTTCCAGCTTGTGGCCTTACTTGTCGTTTTATGAATTTATTTATTGAGTGCAAATATATATGAGTCTTCCTGCAATTGATTTAGATACCCTGGTAAAAAGGGAATACAAAGAAGGGTTTATCACCGATATTGAAGCGGAAACTTTCCCGCCGGGGCTTGATGAGTCGGTAGTTCGTGCCTTGTCGTTGAAGAAAAAAGAACCGCAATTTATGCTGGATTGGCGGCTAGCCGCATTTGCCAAATGGCAACAGATGGAGGAGCCTGAGTGGGCCCAGGTGCACTACCCGAAGATTGATTTTCAGGAAATTAGTTACTTCTCAGCACCCAAGAGCCTTGAAGATGGTCCCAAAAGTCTTGATGAGGTGGATCCCAAATTATTGGAAACCTATAAAAAACTGGGCATTCCAATTGAAGAACAAAAGATGCTGGCCGGAGTTGCAGTCGATGTTGTGTTTGATAGTGTTTCAGTAGTAACAACTTTTAAGGAGACATTGTTGGAAGCTGGGGTTCTGTTTTGTCCTATTTCAGAAGCTTTACAGAAATATCCTGAGTTGGTGGAACAATACCTCGGTTCGGTCGTGCCGGTAGCGGATAATTATTATGCTGCATTGAACTCCGCAGTTTTTAGCGACGGATCATTCGTTTATATTCCCAAAGGTGTGCGTTGTCCTATGGAGTTATCGACCTATTTTCGTATTAACGAGATGAATACTGGGCAATTTGAACGCACACTAATTATTGCCGAGGAAGGCGCTTACGTCAGTTATCTAGAAGGCTGTACAGCTCCCCAGAGAGATGAGAATCAGCTACACGCGGCTGTAGTCGAACTGGTCGCAATGAAGGATGCCGAAATTAAATACTCGACAGTCCAAAACTGGTATCCCGGCGACGAGAATGGTAAAGGCGGAATATATAACTTTGTTACTAAACGTGGTGCTTGCAGAGGTGAGAACGCGAAGATTTCCTGGACTCAGGTAGAAACAGGTTCTGCAATCACCTGGAAATACCCTAGTGTTCTTTTGGAAGGTGATGGATCAGTAGGTGAGTTTTATTCCGTTGCCCTGACTAACAATATGCAACAGGCGGACACTGGAACCAAAATGGTTCACATCGGTAAGAACACTTCTAGCACCATTGTTTCCAAGGGAATTTCAGCCGGGCGAGGTCAGCAATCTTATCGTGGTCTGGTGAAAGCCTTGAAAGGGGCAGAGAACGCCCGCAATTACTCCCAGTGCGATTCACTGCTGATGGGTGATAAGTGTGGTGCTCATACATTCCCCTATATTGAGGTGAAAAACCCAACGGCGGTTATTGAACATGAGGCTACTACATCTAGAATCGGTGAAGATCAGCTTTTTTACCTACGTCAACGCGGACTTGGGGAAGAAGATGCGGTATCCATGATTGTGAATGGGTTCTGTAAGGAAGTGCTCAAGGAGCTGCCTATGGAATTTGCCGTTGAAGCGCAAAAATTGCTGGGCATAAGCCTGGAAGGAGCTGTGGGTTAACGCCCCGGCCGGAAAAATTATTTAAGGTTGTAATGAAATGTTGAAAATCGAAAATTTGCATGCCAGTGTGGCTGGAAAGCCCATTTTGAATGGCATAAATCTGGAAATTAATCCTGGCGAAGTACATGCCATCATGGGGCCAAACGGTTCCGGTAAAAGTACTCTGGCTAATGTTCTGGCTGGTCGGGACACCTATGCGGTCACTGGTGGCAGTATCAGCTATAAGGGCATGGATTTAACCGAGCTAGAGCCTGAAGAACGCGCTCGCGAAGGAATTTTTCTAGCATTTCAATATCCTGTTGAAATTCCAGGTGTTTCCAATGTCAATTTGCTAAAAGCCTCGGTGAACGCCGTGCGCAGACATCAGGGGCAGCCGGAACTCGATGCAGTTCAATTCTTGAAACTGGTTCGGCAAAAACTCAAGCTGGTGGAAATGCGTGATGAGTTTTTGCGTCGTTCAGTAAATGAAGGATTTTCAGGTGGCGAAAAGAAACGCAACGAGATTCTTCAGATGGCCATGTTGGAGCCACAATTGTCGATACTTGATGAGACAGACTCTGGTCTGGATATTGATGCTTTGAAAATCGTCGCTAACGGTGTGAACGCACTACGTAGCCCTGAACGATCAATGATCGTGGTCACTCATTATCAAAGATTGCTCGACTATATTGTGCCCGACTTCGTACACGTGCTGGCTAACGGCAAGGTGATTAAGTCCGGCGGCAAGGAACTCGCTCATGAACTAGAAGCTGAGGGTTATGGCTGGATTGAAAAAGAGCCCGGTGGTCAACAGGTGGCGGCGGGATAAGATCATGGTAGAAGCATTGGATATCCAATATTGTCTGGCGGCACAACGACGAGTTGTAGGCGAATTTCCAGACTATGAGATTAGCTGGTTGAAGGCCTATCGCGATCAGTCACTTACTCAGTTTGAGTCCTGCGGACTACCCACAGATAAAGATGAAAACTGGAAATATACCAACACTCGTGCTTTAACAAAGTCGGCTTTTGAATTTTCAAGTTCAGCGAGTTCCAATCTGGACAGTATCCCCGTAATCAATGATCTTGAAAGTCACCGGCTGGTATTTGTCGATGGAATACTGAGTACTGCTTTTTCCGACATGCAGAATTTGCAGGATTCAGTGTTCGTTGCAGATTTTGCTACGGCAATAGCAAGTCGGGGGGATTTGATTGAGTCCTGGCTGGGTAAGGCATTGCCCGAGAATGCTCACGGCTTCTCCCATTTGAATGGGGCGTTCCTGTCCACCGGAGCAGTTATTGAAGTGCCTGCCGGGGTAAAGGTAGAGTTGCCTATTGAAGTGATTTACATCAGTACTGGCGATGTTGAGCGTGTCGTGCAACCACGTAATCTGGTGGTTATGGGTGAAGATAGTCAAGCGGTGGTCATTGAACGCTTTGCCAATATTGAGCACGGAAAATACCTCAATAATTGCGTTACAGAGTTGTTTCTACAGGCACGATCCAAGCTCGAGTTTTGTCGTTTGCAGGAAGAGTCCTCAAAGGCGAGTCAGGTAGGCGGTTTATTTGCCAATCAGCTGGCTGACAGCATCCTTACGGCAAATGTGGTTTCTCTGGATGGACTGCTTATTCGTAACGATATTCATCTTTCTATGAGTGAACCGGGTGCCGCCTGCCATTTGAATGGTCTGGCAGTAACCGATGGCCGTCAACATGTCGACAATTTTACCCAGGTAAATCATCTAGTCGAAAAATGCGTTAGCAAGGAATTATTCAAAGGCGTACTTGATGGTCGTTCACGAAATGTGTTTCATGGTCGTATTGTAGTTGCCAAAGATGCTCAGCAAACAGACAGTCAACAGCAAAATCAGAATCTCTTGTTATCGAGAGATGCTGAGATTGATACCAAGCCTCAATTGGAAATCTACGCAGATGATGTGAAATGCTCGCATGGCGCCACAGTAGGTCAGCTAGATCCAGATAGTCTATTTTATCTTCGCACGCGGGGTATAGATCCAGAGGCCGCTCGGGGCATGCTGACTTACGCTTTCGCATACGACGCCTTACAAGGTATTTCTAATCAGGCTTTAAAAAAACATATCGAACTCAAAGTGTCGAGTTCGCTGCGCGAAATTGAATGACGAGTTTCTGGTGACCACAATGCCGCAGTCTATATCCAAAAATAGTACTCAGTCTCCAGGTTTCGACATCGATTCCATTAGACGGGACTTTCCAATCCTTGATCAACAGGTGAAGGGTAAGCCCCTGGTGTTTCTGGATAGTGCCGCTAGCTCCCAAAAGCCGACGGCTGTAATTCAAGCTGTGAGTGATTACTACAATCGCGACCATTCCAATGTTCATCGTGGTGTGCATACCTTGAGTGAGCGGGCCACCGATGCTTTCGAAAAAGCTCGATTTAACGCCATGCGATTTATCAATGCAATGAGCATTGAGGAAGTAATTTTTGTGCGCGGAGCCACAGAAGGCATTAACCTGGTCGCCAATTGCGCTGGTGAAGCTTTCGTTAAGTCAGGTGATTGTGTGTTGGTGACAGAAATGGAGCACCACGCCAATATAGTTCCCTGGCAAATGCTCTGTGATCGAAAGGGTGCCAAACTACTGGTGGCAACTATGGACGATGCCGGTGAATTGGATCGTCAGGTTTTCCGCCAGCAACTGGAACAAGGTCCAACGATCGTTGCCATGACGCAGGTTTCCAATGCACTCGGTACTGTGAATCCAGTCAAAGAATTGACTAAAGAGGCTCATGACGCAGGCGCATTGGTGCTTATCGATGGCGCTCAGGCTGCTCCGCACAGTATTGTCGACGTGCAGGATATTGACTGTGACTTCTATGTATTCTCAGGCCATAAAATGTATGGACCGACCGGTCAGGGGATTTTGTATGGCCGACGAGAACTGCTGGAAAAAATGCCACCCTGGCAGGGCGGTGGCGAGATGATTCGCGATGTGACCTTTACTCATACAGAATATAATGTGTTGCCATTTAAGTTTGAGGCCGGTACACCGGATATTGCCGGGGCGATTGGTTTAAGTTGTGCCATGGAATACATGTGGTCTATTGGTATTGAAAACATTGCTGCCCATGAGACTGATTTGCTTGAGTATGCCAACCTGATGGCAGCAGAGCGTCCCTGGTTTAAAATTATCGGTACCGCTGCACAAAAAGCCGGCGTACTGTCTTTTGAAATAGAGGGGGTACACGCTAATGACACCGGTATGTTGCTGGATGCAGAGGGTGTAGCGGTTCGAACCGGACACCATTGTGCGATGCCGGTAATGCAACACTATGGTATTGCTGGCACAGCGAGGGCATCGCTGGGTGTTTATAATACTCGACAAGATATTGATGCACTGTTTAATGCTGCCGATAAAGTAAAACGTTTGTTTTCCTGATGTGGATATAACTATGAATGAAACTATTGAAGCTTTGTCGGTTGAAGATATCAATCACCAAAGTACTGAATTATCTGGCTTTGATGAATTACACGATCATGTAATCGCCGCATTAAAGGAAATATTCGATCCTGAGATCCCGGTGAACATCTATGACCTCGGTCTGATATATACCGTTAATATTGATCCAGAAGCTAATGTTGCGATTGATCTGACCCTAACTGCGCCGGGATGTCCGGTGGCTCAGACCTTTCCAGCGACCATCGAGGGCGAAGTGAATAGCGTTGAGGGAGTAAACGAGACCCACGTAGAGTTGGTATGGGATCCACCATGGACTCCTGATCGTATGACTGAAGCAGCCAAATTAGAGCTCGGTTTTTTTTAGAAATTGAGGTAGAAATGTCTGATTGGGTAGATGTGGAAGCGGTCGGGGCAATTGAATCCGGTTCCTGCAAAGTAGTTGATATAGATGATGTGATGGTGGCGGTTTTCAATATAGATGGAGAATTTTATGCCATTGAAGACCTTTGTAGCCACGATGGTGGAGAAATAGCTACCGGTTGTTTACTGGATGATGTTATCGAGTGCCCGCGCCATGGCGCGAGATTCAATGTCAAAACCGGTGAAGTATTAAGCGCTCCGGCCTACGAAGACATCGACATATTTGAGGTGAGAATCAAGGACAACACAGTTCAGGTCCGTGACTCCCGCTGGGACTAGTGTTGAAGGCTACTGGAATTTTTTTAAGTCTTTCGTTTATGCCATAGTACCCAGAGTAACACCGGCGTAATTAGTAGTGATTCGACACCGATTGCCATCAGATTGTGCCACGAAAAAATATTCTCCAGTACCGAAGCCGTGGCACCACCATAAGGGCCATGTTCAATCTTCTGGAAAAGAGTGACTGGTGAAATTATATAGCTCTCGTTTAACGGCCAGAGTAGTGGAATACCAAAGGGTTCACTGCCATCCGCAGTCAACATATCTGCGACAAGGTGACTGATGTATACCATTAATAGTTGCAGAAACAGAATGCGTCTGTTTGCAAATAAATTTAGATGACTAACGCACAACGTGCCAATAAATGCATAGATTAGAGCCATTCCGAAGCTGTGACTGATGCCATGATGGAATCGATTGATATCACCAATCAGTAGTCCAGGAAGAAAGTCCAGGTCAGCTGCATTGGCAGAGAACAGAATTAGACCAATGCCGGCAAGGGAAAGACGCCAGGTCTTGTTGATGGATGATTTGCTTAAGGTCAGGCCAAGAAGGCAATGACCAACGGGACTTGGCACGTTGTTTGGCCGATTTCGTGAATAGCATCTTATTTTAACAGCTCCGAGACGGCCTGGGTTTATCAGGCGATTTTTAAGGATTAATAGCAAAGTAGACACATCTTCGGCATAATCGCCGACCCGGCTTGTGAATCGACCATGACCAAAAAAATTTATATCAAAACATTCGGCTGTCAAATGAACGAATACGACTCTTCTCGTATTTTCGATTTATTGGCGAAGACTCATGACATGCATCAAACAGATCAGGCGGAAGAAGCGGATGTATTGCTGCTGAATACCTGCTCGGTTCGAGAAAAGGCACAGGAGAAAGTGTTCTCCGCACTGGGTAGATGGAAAACCTGGAAGGACGACAATCCTGATCTGGTGATTGGTGTCGGTGGTTGTGTGGTGAGTCAGGAAGGCGAGGCAATTCGACGTCGCGCACCCTATGTTGATTTAATATTTGGGCCGCAAACTTATCATCGCCTGCCATCCATGCTGGATGATCTTAAAAAAGTCCGCACGCCAAAAGTTGATATCAGTTTTCCTGAAATTGAAAAGTTCGATAATCTTCCACCGCCACGAGTTGATGGAGTTAAGGCGTTTGTTTCTATCATGGAAGGTTGTAGTAAATATTGCAGTTTCTGTGTGGTGCCCTACACAAGAGGCGAGGAATTTAGCCGCCCATTTGATGATGTCATAACAGAAATTTACGAATTAGCTGAGCAGGGTGTTAGAGAAGTGAATTTGCTCGGCCAGAATGTAAACGCCTATCAGGGTACAACCCACGCTGATGGTATCGCTGACCTGGCAATGCTGATTCGTTATGCTGCTGAAATTGATGGTATTGATCGAATTCGTTTTACCACGTCGCACCCACAAGAATTTACAGAAGCCCTGGTAGATGTTTATGCCGAGGTACCGGAACTTGTCAGTCACCTTCACCTGCCTGTTCAAAGTGGTTGTGACCGAATTCTCACACAAATGAAGCGTAATTATTCTGCGGCTGGCTATATTGAGCTGATTGATTCCATTAAACAACGCAGACCAGGTATTAGTCTGTCCTCAGATTTTATTATCGGCTTTCCCGGCGAAACAGATGCAGATTTTCAGGCCACTATGGATTTAATCGAACAGATTGGCTTTGATCATTCATTCAGCTTTATTTACAGCCAACGACCGGGGACACCAGCGGCTTTTTTGCCAGATGATGTGAGTCCGGAGGTTAAAAAGCAGCGTTTAAAAATTTTACAGGAACGTATCAATGTACAGGCAAGGCACATTAGTAGCTCCATGGTTGGAACTCAACAAAGGGTGCTGGTTGAGGGTACGTCCCGTAAAGATGCGAGTCAGTTATCCGGTAGAACAGAAAATAATCGGGTAGTAAATTTTTCCGGACCCAAGAGTTTGATCGGGCAATTTGCAGATATCCGCATTTCAGAAGCTTTACCTAATTCATTGCGAGGGTATGATTACCTACCGACTCGTAAGGGTGATCCCATCGCTGTTATCAGTTCGCACTCGGCTAATGATTTGCATTTATAGATAGTTCTGCATAGACTGATCTGTAACGCGTGAACGTGAATAACTTTTGCATACTATTTTTCAACAAACAGGTTTAGCACAACGTCCTGTTTATAATTATCCCCCCCAGGTTCTCTGGATGACGGCACTGTGTCTCATCATCTGCTTTTGCTCACGTTGAATTGAAAACCCGAACTGATCCTGTTTCATTCCTGTTGACTCCCGAAAACAATCAGCGGTTGGCTGGGCTGTGTGGAGAATATGGCGCCAATCTGAAATTGATGGAAGAACGATTTACCGTGCAAATTACACATCGTGGTAATTTGTTTTATATCGACGGACATCGCAAAAACATCCAACGAGCCGAGCAGGTGATAAGAAATTTGTATCAGGACACCAAGAACAGGGCAACTATTACAAAAGAGGATGTACATCTAGCGATGACCCGAAATCCGGAAACTGAAGCATCACTTCAAAAGTCAGATGAGCCGAAGGATCTGACAATAAAGGTTCGAAAAACTACCGTTCGGGCTATGAATGATCATCAGAGGCGATATGTAAAAAACATAATGCTTCATGATGCCTGTTTTGGGGTGGGGCCTGCTGGAACGGGTAAAACCTATCTCGCCGTAGCATGTGCGGTTCAGGCACTGACCGATAATGAAGTTGAGCGCATAATATTGGTAAGGCCAGCAGTTGAAGCGGGTGAGAAATTAGGTTTTCTGCCTGGTGATATTGGACAGAAAGTTGATCCCTATGTTCGACCTCTTTATGATGCTCTCTATGACATGTTGGGTTTTGAGCGGGTAGGAAAGCTAATTGAGCGCGGAATCATTGAACTCGCACCATTGGCTTATATGCGTGGACGAACACTTAATGATGCCTTTATTATTCTCGATGAAGCGCAGAATACGACACGCGAGCAAATGAAAATGTTTTTAACTCGCATAGGTTTCGGTTCGCGAGCAGTGATCACTGGCGACCCTTCACAAATCGATCTACCTTCGAGGTCCTCATCAGGATTAATACATGCGCTGGGTATTTTGAACAAGGTGGATGGTATTAGTATCAATCGATTCTACTCATCCGACGTAGTTCGACATCGGTTAGTACAACGAATTGTCGAAGCTTACGACGTCGATAGTAGACACCCGGATGACCCGAAGTTGGCAGATGAGTAATATTGTTATTCAATCTGAAGTTGACAACAGTTCAGTGCCAGATTCGGAAATCATTTCCGATTGGGCCTTTGCGGTGCTTAAACAACTCGACGACGACCAGCGTGAACTAACTATACGGATTGTAGACCAGCAAGAAATGACCTCTCTTAATGAGTCCTATCGTGGCAAACCAGGTGTAACAAACGTCTTGTCATTTCCTTTTGAGAACCCGCCCGGTATTGATGCTGGCATTATTGGCGATATAGCCATCTGTGCTGACGTTGTTGGCAATGAGGCGGCAGAACAGGATAAATCGGCACTGTCACATTGGGCACATATGGTAGTGCACGGAACATTGCATTTAAAAGGCTATGATCATGTTCAGGAAGATCAGGCTGTTGAGATGGAGAGGTTAGAAATCAGATTGCTGTCAGATTTGGGATTTCCCAATCCCTATAGTTCGGACCGTGTATCAAATGATACGGTGGTAGTGATATGAGCGATCCATCACCCTCGGGGTTTACTGGTTTACGACGTCTCGTCAAGCGTGTCATTGCCAGGGGACTAACCCGGGATGACTTGTTTGATTTTCTCGGTAAGGCCCAACAACAAGGTGTGTTGGGTCAGGATGCAATGGACACAATTGAACGTGTAATCCAGATTTCAGAATTAAAGGTGCGGGATATCATGTTGCCTCGTTCGCAAATGGTGGTGATCGACAAGGCCCAATCTCCTAAAGAAATGTTACCAATAATCATTGAATCTGCTCATTCACGTTTTCCTGTTGTAGAGGGTGATCTGGACAAGGTTGAAGGTATTCTACTGGCTAAAGACTTGCTCAATTACTTCCACAAGCCAAACGGGGAATTTCTCTGGCGTGATCTATTGCGGCCGGCCGTGTTGATTCCGGAAAGTAAGCGTCTAAATGTTCTGTTAAAAGAATTTCGCGACAGTAGAAATCATATGGCGATTGTGGTCGATGAATATGGCGGCACTGCCGGCCTGGTGACAATCGAAGATGTGCTTGAGCAAATTGTTGGCGAAATTGAAGATGAGCACGACATCGATGAAGAAGCTGCTATGGTTATGCGGCGCAGCGATACGGAGTACATGGTAAAGGCAGTCATCCCTATGGAGGACTTTAATGAACTGGTTGGTGCCAATCTCTCTGAGGATGAATTTCGCACACTTGGCGGCGCTGTGGTCAGTCGGTTTGGTTATGTTCCCCAACGTGAAGAAATGGTTTCCTTCGCTGGCTTTGAGTTTAAAGTGCTGAATGCCGATAGCCGAAGGGTTCATTTACTTCAGGTGCGTAAACTGACTGGAAATAATTCTACTTCGGAACCGGATTGAATCTGCCAGCCCCACTTGTAAAACATCCGCTAATTTTTAGCAGTATTTTTGGTGCTGCAATGCCGTTCGGCTTTGCGCCATTTAATATTTATGTATTGCCCCCCATCTTGTTGGTTGGGCTGTTTTTGATCTGGTCGCAGCAGTCTGCGGTTGACTCCGGAAAAGCCGGTTTTTGTTTTGCATTCTCCATGCATTGTGTCGGCACATCCTGGGTTTTTATCAGTTTAAACACCTATGGTGATATGCCTTTGCCGTTAGCCATAATTTGTGTCGCCGGTTTTATCGCGGTACTGTCTTTGTTTCCCATGCTTGCCGGCTGGTTTCAGGCGCGATTTATACACACCAGTATTCACATTCGCTTACTGTTAGTTATACCTGTCATCTGGACTCTATTTGAATACGTACGCAATCATATACTAACGGGGTTTTCATGGCTTGAACTCGGTTATAGTCAAACAGATAGCTGGCTTGGCGCGTTAGGCAGCGTCATAGGAATTCACGGCGTTACCCTGGCAGTGGCGATATTGGCAGGCTGTATTGCCTTGATCGGTACTGATTTTCGACGCTATGGCTTGCAGTCAACTATTGCTGCCACTGCATTATTTGTTGCTGGATTTGTTATTCAAAATATCGATTGGGGAAAGCCCCATGGAGATCATTTTCGCGCCGACCTGGTACAGCTGAATGTGCCGTTAACAACCAAATGGAGTATTCAACAACGGCGTAATTTGATAGATAAATATCTTAATATAAGCCAGGCTAATGATAATGACTCGGATGTGGTTGTATGGCCAGAGTCGTCGATTCCAGCTTTTGTTGATCAGCTCGATAGCGAGTTCCATCGAGATATAAAAAATCTGGGACGGCCACTAATTAGTGGTTTTCTGGAGCGTAGGCATCGTCAGGGTGGCGTAGAGTACTTTAATGCTGCGGTTCTGTTTGACCAGCAGCCAGCTATCTATAGAAAGCAACACCTGGTGCCATTTGGTGAATACACACCATTTCTCTGGTTGTTTGGTTCAATTGCAGAATATTTTGAAATTCCCATGTCCGAGATGAGTGCCTGGACAGGCGATCAGAAGAATATGATAGTTGCAGGACGCAATGTTGGTATGGGCATTTGTTATGAAGATGCTTTTCCTTATGATGTGCTAAGAACTATGCCGGATGCCGAACTGCTGATGAATATTAGTGAAGATGCCTGGTTTGGTAATTCCTTTGGGCCTCACCAACGTCTGCAAATGGCGCGTATGCGCAGCATAGAAGTTGAGCGACCCATGCTGCGCGTGAGCAATACAGGTCTGTCGGCCGCCATTGATCATAAGGGTCGGTTATTACAGGTTTCGCCACAATTTGAGGAATATGTACTTAATGCTGAAGTGCAACCTCGCAGTGGTATGACACCCTACACGAATTGGCGAGACTGGCCAGTGTTGCTTTTGATTCTGTGCATTATTGGCTATCTATTGATAAAGCCACATCGCATAAAGACTAACAAAACCGACTACTAGAAAGCCGCTAACCCCTCCCTTATCATTACTGTATGGTTGGCTGTTTCCTGAATTACATCTACAAAGTCGTCGATAGAAATACAGCCCCAAAAAATATCTGTTTCATCTATTACAGAAGCGGAAATCAGGTTATAACACTGGAAGCTGTCGGCGACTCCGCGCTTGGCGTTAATGGATAAAAATCAATCGGTCTGCTGTTTGCTACATCGAGCATCAGGTAAATTGCGTCCTCTGTTAACAGTGTAGCTAGAACAGTTGCACTGGCCAGGTGGTTCTGACGATTCACGACGAACAGTTTATTAGTGTGCTCGGAAAAATCGGACTTCAGCCTAGGATAGCGGAATTTGAGCGAATCCTGGAGTGTGGTTTCTACCCAACGATATCGCGCAGATTATTCGACACGACTCAGTTGCAGCGGTTTAGTTGTATTGCGGCTTATTAGCACTGGAACATCGTTAGCCGGTACTGCTTTGCTGAAGAAATAACCCTGCACAACATCGCAATCACGAGCCTGTAGCAGACTCAATTGGCGTTCGTTTTCGACGCCTTCCGCAACAACTGTGATCCCGATATTTTTGGCCATAGTAATAATTGCAATAACAATTTGCAGAGTATCAGGGTCATCCTCCATATCATGAATGAATGAATAATCGATCTTGATGATATTGACAGGAAAGCGTTTTATGGCTGACATGGACGAGTAATCAGTGCCAAAATCGTCAATTGCAAGCTTGATACCCAGATCCGTAAGCCAATTGAGGGTTTCAGTCGCAGTCTCGATATTTTCTAGTACGGTAGTTTCGGTCACCTCAACTATTATGGCCTGGGGTTCCAAATTAAATTCTGAAAGTGTTCCACTGATGCGCATATTCAGGTTTTTATCGCGAAACTGGCGAGCAGATAAATTTATAGAGACCGGAACGGTCGGTATGTTATTTGCACGCCAGGCTGCAATATGCCTGCAAACTTCACGTAATATCCAGTTGCTGATAGGGAAAATCAACCCCGTTTCTTCTGCCAACGGGATAAATTCTGATGGAGATACTTGACCGAGTGCTTTTGAATTCCAACGCGCCAGAGCTTCAAAGCCAGAGATTCTCCCCGATCGGAGATCTATTTGTGGCTGAAACTCCATATACATTTCACGGTGGTTTAAAGCCATTCTCAGATGACGTTCTAAATCTACTTTACGGTGTGCAGCCAATTGCATTTCGTTGCTGAACACTTGAACATTGCTACCACCCAGAGATTTCGCGTAGTACGCAGCGGTATCTGCACTTTGAATCAAAGTCTTCAGGTTATGGCCATGCTCAGGGAAGATCGCTATACCAATGGAAGCGGTTATGTATGCTTCTGCAGGGCCAACGCTAATATTTCCTGATACTGACTTAAGAATATTTTCAGCCAACACTCTGGCGACTGACTGGGGGTTGTCTTCAAAGTTTAAGTTGCTAACAAACAACGCAAACTCATCACCTCCGTACCGAGAAAAAACATTTTTAACCGAGGAATACTTTCGCAGTGCCCCGGCTACATGATTTAGAACTACATCACCGGTGGGATGGCCAAAGCTGTCATTTATGATCTTGAATCGATCTAGATCAATAAAGATGAGAGCGGCTGGCCAGCCGCATCTATGATGTTTCTCCAGCGAAGCCGGAATCAGATTTTCGAAATACGCGCGACTAAACAGCCCAGTAACATGATCATGTTGCGCCAGATGCTCAAGTTTTTTATGCGCTTCCATAAGATCTGTAACATCATGGTAAATGCCCACTGTATCACCGCTCGGAGTAGTGTACTCACTAATCTGAAAAACCAGTCCGGAGGCGTGTTCCAATTCAAAAACTCCCTGAGGAGCTTGGTGCCAATTAACAAATTTCTCTAGTCTTTCGCGAAAATAAAACCCGGAAACTGAGTAAGTGTCATGCTGGATTAGGGAAAAGGCCAGATCCGGATAGGGCATTTTATATAGATTATCTTGCACCTCTTTCGGAAACAATTGACGAAATCTGCCGTTACATAGAATTAATTGATCTTTTTGGTCGAACAGAACGAAGCCTTCACGGATGGTTTCAATTGATTCGACCAGACGTTGTCGCATCATGCTCAATCGTGTTTCGCTACTGCGCCGCCTGATTAACAGGCTAACTACCCCTATGGTGAATACCAACAGCACAGCAAAATAAATGCGTATAAATAAGCGTAGATTATCTAACTGTGAGGATTGCCGTTGAATGGCTAATTGAGTCTGATAACGTGATTCTACAAACAGATTCTGAAGAGTTTCAGTCAAGGTAGATAATTGATCGTAGTCGTCATCACTAATCTTGGAAGATCCAGCTATCAATTGCTCCAATCGACTAACCTGTTTATTGGATAAGTTCAGTGAATGTCTGGTAAGGCGGCTGGCGTCTACTTTGGAAAGTTCATGTTTTTCGGATAATTCTTTGATCCTGGATCGTGCCTGACGGATAGAGTTAGCCAGCTCGAAATTGGCTGAGGAATTGATCCGCTCAACCATTATAGCCTTACCTATGACCTGTAAATCAGAATTAAGCTGGGAGATATTGGTAGATTGTTGCTGCAATTCAACAACCGTGGGTCCATGTGTGTTTAATAACGATTCGCGAGAAAGCCAGACCAGTATTGCAGTTGTACAAAGGGCAATCAGTAGCAAACTCCAGCCGAATAGCATGGCAGGCCGAGAAGAAGCCTGACTACGAATTAGTTGTCCATTGCCATTAGTTACCGCCATAGATGGTCCAGTTAGTTTCCTGCATGCTCAATGTCAGCGCACGAAGCTGGTATCAAACCTATCTGCGCCAGCTGCTTTACGTTGTGAATATTCTTGCCCACATTGTTGTTCATTCGAATATTGCCGGATTAAAAACTCCACATAAACTCCTTAATTCGCAAGTTTAACTAAGTTCAGAGCAGTGACAAGTCTAAATTATTAAAAACTTTATAGTTATAGTAGAAACTTGGCGAAAGAAATGGGCCAGAAAAAAGTATCTGAATCGCTTCTTTAAGAATTCTACGAGTTAGCAAACTGATAGAATTGAACAATGAATAATCCCAACGTGACATTAAAAGTTGCCATATCATCCCGAACCTTGTTCGATCTTGAAGAGAGCCATCAGGTTTTCGAACAACAGGGTGTGGATGCTTATTGTCGTTATCAGATTGAACGCGAGAGTGAATTGTTGCAGCCAGGAGTCGCTTTTCCGCTGGTAACAAAACTTTTGTCACTGAACAATGATGTTAAGCAGGGTCGGCGAGTAGAAGTTGTGCTGATATCGCGCAATAGCGCGGATACCGGCCTTAGAGTTTTTAATTCTATAAATCATTATAAACTTGATATTTCCCGGGCAGCATTTTCTGGAGGTGAAAGTCCGTATAGATATGTACGACCTTTTAGTGCAAATTTATTCTTGTCAGCAGATCCATTGGATGTCGTAAATGCTCTGGATGCTGGAATTGCTGCAGCGACCATCTTGCCTTCACACAGCGAAAACAATGTTGAAGGGCAGCTGCGTATAGCTTTCGATGGCGATGCCGTTCTTTTTTCTGATGCAGCAGAACGTATCTACCGGGAAAAGGGTCTTGAAGAGTTTACTAAAGCAGAGCAGGATGCTGCCCACACCCCATTGCCGGGTGGCCCATTTAAATCGGTTTTGGCGGCTCTCCATCAAATACAATCGGACTTCCCCGCTAAACAATCACCTATTAGAACTGCGCTTATAACGGCACGTGCCGCACCGGCGCATGAGCGTGTTATTCGTACCTTACGGGCCTGGGATATTCGCATTGACGAGGCAGTTTTTCTAGGCGGCCTACCAAAAGGTGAATTTTTAAATACGTTTGGTGCAGATATATTTTTTGATGATCAACGCGGACATTGCGATTCAACCAGGCAACATGTGCCCACGGGGCATGTTCCACACGGTGTCGCAAATCAGAATTGAGATTGGTTAGCTGATACCTGCATAAGACATGATGTTATACGGTTCCACGATATTTGGTTTAGCATCGAGTCTGGACTGGTATTAGGAATCCTGAAATTGCCAGTAGTAGCAACATCACTTTCTATTTTTAACTTTGATATTTCCGGAGTTCCAGCATGCAAGAATATGCCATTGCGCCTTCCATATTGTCGGCTAACTTTGCCCGTTTAGGCGAGGAAGTTGATAATGTGCTTGAGTCAGGTGCGGATATCGTTCATTTTGATGTGATGGATAATCACTATGTGCCAAATCTTACTATTGGTCCGCTGGTTTGTGACGCCTTACGCAAACATGGTGTTACAGCGCCTATAGATGTGCACCTGATGATCAAACCTGTGGATCGAATTGTGCCCGATTTTGCCAGGGCTGGCGCCACCTATATCACTTTCCATCCCGAGGCGAGCGATCATATTGATCGTACAATTCAACTTATCCGCGATGAAGGTTGCAAGCCCGGTCTAGTCTTTAATCCCGCTACACCATTGCATTATCTGGAATATGTGCTGGATAAAATAGATATGGTTTTATTGATGTCGGTAAATCCTGGTTTTGGCGGTCAGAGTTTTATCCAATCGGTGTTAGAGAAAACTGCACAGGCAAGACAGTTAATAGATAGCAGTGGTAGGGACATCCGGCTAGAAATCGATGGTGGTGTGAAAATCGACAACATAAAAAGTATCGCGGAAGCCGGGGCTGATACATTTGTTGCAGGTTCTGCGATCTTTGGAACTACGGATTATAAGACTGCAATCGATGCAATGCGGGCCGAACTGGCCACGGTTGATCGATGAGATCTACACCTTGCGTGGCTATAGACCTTGATGGCACGTTAATTGATTCTGTGCCGGATTTAACCCAGGCTGCAAATAGTATGCTGGAGCAAATGGATGAACCTGCATGCGCCGAGCAGGATGTTAGAAAATGGGTGGGTAATGGCATTCCGCGACTGGTTGAGAGGGTTTTGACAGGTAGTTTTGATGGCATACCCGATCAGCAACGTTTTGAACAGGGGTTGCCGCTGTTCTTTCAATCTTATAAGAACAACGTTTGCGATTTGAGTTGCTGCTATCCTGGTGTTGAAGAGGGCCTGGGAAGGTTGGCAGAAGCCGGTTTGATGCTGGCCTGTGTAACCAATAAATCTGCTGCATTTACATTACCCTTGCTTGAGCAGATGGGCATTATTGACGCATTTGAACTGGTAGTATCAGGCGATACATTAGCGGAAAAAAAACCCCATCCGGCACCATTACTTCACATCGCTAACGAATTGCGGCAGAATCCGTCTGAGTGTACTTTAATCGGTGACTCTGTCAGTGATATAAAGGCGGCGCAGGCGGCGACATTTCAATCCATAGTAGTAACCTATGGATATAATCAGGGGTTTGATCTCTCGGAGTTCAAACCCGATCACATGGTTAATGACTTTGATGCAGCAGTCGAGATTGTGCTGCGGCAAGTTATTTAGCCTGTACTAACCCAAACCAGTAAACTGTAGATTTCCAAAATGCATTTTTTGACTGAACCCAATTACTTTTTTCGATGGTAAAGATTGCACTCAACCCATTCGGCAATTTTTAATTAACAACCATAAGAGTCAAAAAATGATAACCCAATCCGATTTCGATCGTTTTCACGATCAAGGCTACAATCGCATACCCATAATACGGGAAGTGCTAGCTGATCTGGATACGCCAGTAAGTACCTACCTGAAGCTGGCTAATGTTCCCTATTCTTATCTATTCGAGTCAGTACAGGGTGGAGAGAAGTGGGGTAGGTACTCCATCATCGGCCTGGCGTCCCCCACTCGTGTGGTGGTGCGTGGTGAAGATTTTTCGGTGCTGCGTGGAGATAAAGTTTTGTTGCAAAAAACCACCGACGATCCGTTGGCGGAAATTGCTGAAATACAGGCTCAGTTCAAAGTGCCGGAAATCGATGGCATGCCACTTTTTATTGGCGGTCTGGTAGGGTATTTTGGGTACGACACGATACGCTATATCGAGCCCCATCTAGGCACAAGTAATAAGCCAGACCCCATTCAGGCTCCAGATATTCTGCTTATGTTATCTGAGGAGGTAGTGGTATTTGATAATCTTGGCGGTCGTTTATTTGCTATTGTTCTGGTTGATCCAGAACAGGATAACGCCTATGAGACTGGCGTAAATAGAGTTTCTCAGATAATTAGTGGATTGCAACTGCCCAATAACAATCCGATACACCAATCTGCCGGGCGCGTGGAGGAGTCAGAATTTGTTTCTTCCTTTAGTCAGGAAAAATTTGAATGGGCAGTAGAGGAGTGTCTGGACTATATTAAAAACGGTGATATTTTTCAGGTTGTGCTTTCGCAACGTTTAAGCGTTCCCTTTGATGTGCCGCCGCTGGATTTATACAGAGCACTTCGTACCGTAAATCCCTCACCGTACATGTTTTATCTTCATCTTGATGATACTTTCGTGGTGGGTTCCTCGCCGGAAATTCTGGTTCGACTTGAAAATGGTGAAGTGACTGTACGACCCATTGCCGGCACCAGGAAGCGTGGTGCTACAGTAGCTGAGGACGAGGCGCTGGCACAGGATTTGATGGCAGACCCCAAGGAGCTGGCCGAGCATCTGATGTTGGTTGACCTTGGTCGTAACGATGTTGGTCGTGTCGCCAAGATTGGAACAGTGAAGGTTACAGATCGCATGAGCATCGAACGCTATTCCCATGTTATGCATATTGTCTCCAATGTTACCGGTCAGATACAACAAGATCTGGATGCTATTGACGTGTTAAGGGCAACATTTCCCGCCGGCACACTTTCCGGTGCACCTAAGGTTCGAGCTTTGGAAATTATTGATGAATTTGAACAGGAAAAACGTGGCATTTATTCTGGCGCTGTCGGCTATATCGGTTGGAATGGCAACATGGATACGGCCATTGCTATTCGTACTGCGGTAATCAAAGATAAAACTCTATACATACAGGCTGGCGCTGGTATTGTGGCAGATTCTGTCCCAGCAAATGAGTGGGACGAAACCATGAATAAGGCAAGGGCCGTATTCCGAGCCGCATCGATGGCCAAAGCTGGTCTAGATCTTAGCGCATTGGAGGAATCATGATTTTAATGATCGATAATAGGCATTACCGTCCAGAGTAGCCCAATCTTGTCCATTGCTAAGATTGTAAGCAATAAAAATCAATAGTTTGTGAACATTGTAGTCCAAGTTCGTCCATAGTAATCCAGCATAAAAGCGGGTATCATTGCGGGTATATTTACTCGATACCCGCAAATGCCCCTCACCGATACCAAGATTCGCACTTCCAAATCCTCGCCGAAAGCCCAAAAACTGACCGATAGTCACGGTCTGTATCTGATGGTGCAGCCTTCGGGTTCAAAACTATGGCGATATCGCTACCGGATTGACGGAAAGGAGAATGTCTTTGCCATGGGAGAGTACTGCCTGGCGTCCCCGGGCGAAACCGAGGATAGATC
>JBLHGU010000001.1:0-147645 GCA_047615875.1 Parasphingorhabdus sp. | reverse complement strand
CTGCTGCAGAAAAACGAAAACGATCGCTGGTTGCATCTATATCTGCAAGCATCTCTGACTTATATACGGGCATCTGGAACAGTTCGCTACTGTTATCTATATCCGTTTTATAGCGGATTTTTAAATGTGCTAATTCGTTTGAAATTTCTTCTGAAGTAGCTTTCTTTTCGGCATATCGTAACGCATCAATTGAGTTCCCGTTACTGTCCCTTAGTGTAATTTCATACAACGCTGTAACACTATGGCCAGAGCCAACTTCGCCGGCATCGACCTTATCGTTATTGAAGTCTTCACGATTAAGCTTTCTGTTCTCGTAGCCTATTAGTCGATATTCAGATACGACAGCGGGATTAAACTCCACCTGAATTTTAACATCACTTGCCACAGTATTCAGTGTCGATGCCATTTCGTCTACTAATACTTTCTGAGCTTCGTTAAGAGTATCAACATACGCGTAGTTACCATTACCAGCATCGGCCAATTGTTCAAGTAGATGATCATTATAGTTGCCGGCACCAAAACCCAGGGTCGTAAGTGATATGCCACTCTTTCTCTTTTTCTCAATCAGCTCAAGTAAGCTATCTGTATTGGTGGTGCCCACGTTGAAGTCGCCATCCGTTGCCAGAATAATACGATTGATTCCATCTTTGATAAAGGCATCTCCAGCTAGTTTATAGGCAAGTTGAATGCCAGCTCCGCCGTTAGTTGAACCACCCGCTGCCAGACTACTCAGTGCAGAATGAATTTTCGACTGTTGATCACCACCAACCGGTTCAAGAACTACACCGGAGGCTCCGGCATACACTACAATTGATAAACGATCTGCCGCCGCCATACGACCGGCAAGCATCTTTAGAGAAGACACCAGTAAGCCAAGTTTGTCAGCTGAACGCATTGAACCGGACACATCAATCAGGAACACCAGATTGGCTGCTGGAATCTCACTAACCTGGCCCGCCTTAATACCAATATGAAACAGGTGTTTGTGGTCATTCCAGGGCGAAGGGCCTACCTCGGTCACCACTGAAAAAGGTTGTTCAGCATCATCATTTAGCGCGTACTGATAATCAAAATAATTCACCATTTCTTCTACACGAACGGCATCTCGTGGCGGCAGGTGGCCGCTGTTTAACAAGCGCCTGACATTACTATAGGAGCCAGTATCTACATCTATGCTAAATGTGGATACCGGTTGTTCGCTGACCAGCGTGACCAGATTCTGCTCAATGGACTGATATTTTTCTCCCTGCAGTATGCCACTGGGGATTGTCGTGTAATGCTGCTGTATAGCAGCTGTTGTGACCAGACCCATCTCACGCTTCTTTTTATGAGCGGCAATTGAGGCCGGCGCTGGTGCAAGCGCTGTTGCACGTATGCGCTGAACACTGTCACTCTCGGCTTCCTTCAGTTCTTTAGGCACGTTGAATGCGCGATGCTCTTCAACTAACTGAGGTCGAGCCTGACTACTCGTCGCCAGGGATACATCCGTACTGTGTCTTTCTAGCGAAGTGCGGTTGTGGTTTTGAGTTTTTGGTTTACTGATATCTGTCAGGTATCCATCATCCTGTTTTCCAGCGAGTCCGCTACATGCGGTTAGATTCAGCACAGCCAGTGCGACGAGTGTTTTCCTTGTAATTTGGTGGTGCATAGCACTTCCCCTGTTTGGTGGTTGATAAGCTTCTACACACTACAAACGTCTCAAATCGAAACAGGGGTTAAATTATTTACTATTTTTTAAAAACTTTATTGAAGATTTCCTGACTGAGCAAAACGACCTATGCACGCAACTTCATTTCGAGATGATTTTGAATGCCGGAAACGCTGTCCTTTATGCGGTGATTAACATACAGAACTGTGGTTTCGCTGCCTGTACAAATTCTTTCTATTAATGCCAGCACCAATTGGCGGTTGAGATCATCAAGCCCAAGACAAGGTTCATCTAGAATTAATAGTGACGGGTGTTTAACCATCGCTCGAGCGATTAGGACAAGACGTTGATCACCAAAAGATAGCTGACTAAAAGGCTGATTGGCTCTGTCATGCATGCCCAGCAGTTTTAGCCATTGATCCGCAATATCTGCCTGTATTTCGGTATATTTTTGATAGATACCGATGCTGTCGTAAAAGCCAGAAATTATGGCATTACGCACACTAACGCTTACGTTGTATTCCCACTGCAAGGCACTGGACACATAACCCAGATATTGCTTAATTTCCCAGATACTCTCACCACTACCACGCTGCATACCGAAAACGAATATATCGTTGACATAGCACTGTGGATGATCTCCGGTGATTAAATTCAGCAAACAAGTTTTGCCACTGCCATTAGGTCCACTGACCTGCCAATGTTGCCCGGCTTCGATACACCAGTTTAAACCACTAAAAATAATCGTCTCACCATAAGCGATGCGTAAATCGCGCATGCGTACCAGTGGATTAACAGCATCAAGTGCAGGCACCCTGTTTGCGGGATCAGCTACGGGAATACTCAGGTCCGTAGTCTTAAGATGCATTAACTGGCTCAGATTCTCCACGGCAGCGGTATCAGAACAGGCCACCTGGTGCACGATGCGACCATCGTCGAGATAAGCTATATGGCTCGCAAATTGTGGTATTTCATCAAACCGATTTAACACCAGAATAATTTGCCTGGATTGGGATAAATCACCGAGTAGTTGCTGCAAGTACTCGTAAGACTCTGTGTCGAGTCCTTCAAATGGCTCGTCGAGAACTAACATCTCCGAGTCTTGAGTAAGAGCTCGAATTAACATCAATTTTCTGGTCTCGCCAGAAGACAGCTTGCGAAAACCCTGTTGCAGCAAAGGCCGAAAATTAAATGCTTCTATTAGTGCTTGTTGCAGCTTTAAGTTATCGCAAGTCTCATTAAGCAGATCCAGCACCGGCGTACCCTCAGAAATAACATCGAGCAGGTCAGCGTCATCCTTCTTGCGTTCGGCTTCAATGAGTCCCGCCTGAGCCTCAAAAGATACCACTGCAACTTTACTGGGAACACCGGCAATGGTCCCTTGCAGGATTTCCCCTTGCCCATGTAACACGGCAGAAAGTGCCGATTTACCGGATCCATTACCACCGCAGAGCGCCCAGTGCTGACCTTGTTTAATACTCCAGTTAATATCGTGAACACAAAAATGCTCGTCAAATTGAACGGTGAGGTTTTGCAGGGAAATATGTGACATAAATACAGCTGAGATTAAAAGCGCGGGATTATCCCCTACCGAGGCGTCTGTGCAAAGGCCTTAGTTTTGTGGATGGGTCTCGGCAGAACATTCCCAAAAGGCTTTTAGAAGTGGATCATTCAGTCGTTCCTGCAGGGCGCAGAGGCCTAGCCGAAATGCCGGCAGACCAACCATCCAGGGCAATTCTCTAATGGTATGTTTTATCGGGCTGTGCTGAATAACCAGCTCAGGCAACAGGGCCACACCGAGTCCCAGGCTTACCATGGAAACAACTGCCTCGTGGCCAGCCACCTGGGCGTAGATATGCGGCTGTTGATTTAATTTGTTTAAATGCTCCAGCAATCTTTCCCTGGCAAGGCCCCGTTCTGCCAGAACCATGGGGATGCTAGACCAGTCCGGTTCCTGGGAGTCCGCCAAACATTGGTCCAGCAGCCTGGAAATGGAACTGGGCATACTGGGACCAACCAGTTTTAGTGGTGTAGTTCGAAGTGGCAAAAATTCTAGTCGCGCCGGCAAGCTATCAGGCAGTGCGATAATGGCACATTCCTCTGAGCCTGCCAGAACTCGTTCAATGCCATCGGCTTGATCACCGGTGCGAAGCTTAATTTCAACCCCGGGAAACGACTCTCTTAATCGGGGAAGAATCTGCGTCAGCATGCTGTAGCTGGCCGTAACTGAGCCGAATACGCTGATTTCACCAGATAATTCAGCATCATTACGACTGAAATCACTTCTCAATTGCTGCCAGTCATCTACTGACTTACGGGCATATTCCAGGAAATGACGTCCGGCCTGAGTCAAACTTACATGGCGATTATCCCGCTCGACCAGTGCCTGTCCCACCTGCTCTTCCAGTCGTTGAATCAGCCGGCTTACAGCTGATGGACTCAAATTGCACAGCTCAGCGGTTCGACCAAAATGCAGGCTTTTCGCCAGTTCAAGATAAACCTGACAGGACTTAAGATCCATAATGACAATCTATGTTGCAATAATTGCAACATAATATATCAATTATTTCACTAGACGCAATTTAAAATCTCGCTATCATTGCGCACTTTTCCGAAATTCCGTCTGAGGAACCCTGCATGCGTCAAAATTATTTCAACACTCTGCCATTACGGCTGCAACTCGAAGAGTTGGCCAAATGTCGTTTTATGGAAGCTGAAGAGTTTTCTGAAGGCGTCGATTACATTCGTGGCAAAAAAATTGTCATCATTGGTTGTGGCGCACAAGGCCTGAACCAAGGTCTTAATCTGCGAGATTCTGGACTAAATGTCAGCTATACCTTACGTGCTGCAGCCATTGCTGAGAAACGTCAGTCGTTTAAGAATGCCAGCGAAAATGGCTTCACAGTTGGCACCTATGAGGAATTAATTCCTGATGCTGACATCGTGATGAACCTGACACCAGACAAACAACACAGTGCGGTTGTCAGTGCGGTTATGCCTTTGATGAAGGCTGGTTCTACACTGGATTATGCCCATGGCTTTAATTTGGTAGAAGAAGGCATGCAAGTCGATAAGAATATTACGGTTGTGATGATGTGCCCAAAATGCCCGGGCTCTGAAGTTCGCGCAGAATACGTACGCGGCTTTGGTGTGCCGACCCTAATCGCCGTTCACCGTGAAAACGATCCTAATGGCGATGGCCTGAAGATTGCCAAGGCTTTGGCTGTTGGCACCGGCGGTCATCGTGCTGGCGTACTGGAATCTTCTCCTATTGCAGAGGTTAAATCCGACCTGATGGGTGAGCAGACCATTTTGTGTGGCGTGCTACAGACCGGTTCCATTCTGTGCTTCGACAAGATGATCGAAGAAGGTGTTGATGCAGCCTATGCGGGCAAGCTGGTTCAGTCTGGTTGGGAAACCGTTACCGAAGCCCTCAAGCACGGTGGCGTGACCAACATGATGGATCGACTTAGCAACCCTGCGAAAGTTCGCGCCTTCGAATTGTCCGAGCAATTGAAAGATCTTTTACGTCCACTGTTTCAAAAACATCAGGACGACATTATGTCCGGCAAGTTTTCCAGTGGCATGATGGCTGACTGGGATGCTGGCGATGCTGATCTACTGAGATGGCGTGCGGCAACTGCTGATACGGCGTTTGAACAGCAAACAATTACGGACCAGGAAATCTCCGAGCAGGAATATTTTGATAATGGCATTCTGATGGTTGCCTTCGTTCGCGCCGGTGTGGAACTGGCTTACGAAACGATGGTTGAGGCAGGTATTATTGAAGAGTCTGCCTACTACGAGTCACTACACGAAACCCCGCTTATCGCTAATCTGGTCGCTCGTAAAAAACTCTATGAGATGAATGTGGTGATTTCTGATACCGCAGAATATGGCTGCTATCTTTTCGATCATAGCGCCCGCCCTTTCCTTGAAAAGGAATTCATGCCATCAATCAAAGCAGATGTTATTGGCAAGGGTTTGGGTAACGCAGATGGTAGTGTTGATAACCGTCAGCTAGTACAGATCAACGATGCTTTACGCAGCCACTCGGTAGAAGTTGTCGGCAAGAAACTACGTGGTTATATGACTGGCATGAAAGCCATAGTTTAATCTAATCGGTGATCACTGAACCCATCTGAATAAAGATGGGTTCAGTTACACACTTCGCCGAATTTTAAACGAGATCAGACCGCAGCTCACTGCATTAATTTCGAAGCGTTTTCCCCAGGTCCAGCATACTGGCAATTCTGGCTCTGGTTGCTTCAGTTTTCGTCAGTATTAAAAACTGTCGACGCTCTTCATCATACAGATCCTGTTCAGTCCAAACAGTGCCCGGGTCTATGTCTCCACCACTCATAACCGCAGCAATCGCACGGCCAACGACGGTATCATGAGGTGTTAGCATGCCCTTTTCGTGGGCGTTATCCAGCCACACACCCATGGCTTTATAGACATCTCTGCCGGGCATAGTCAGTTGGGGTCTTGAAGGTTGAACAGACTCTGCACCACTTTCTATGAGCGCTACGGCACTTTCCAGAACACGATCTCTATTCATCTCGTAGCTATCCCTATCGCGGAGCATAGCCAGGTCTTTGGCCAGCACGGGTGAGGTAGCTGTGCGGCCGTAGCCGGTATTCATAAACGCTTTCCAGGCGGCCTTCTCTATATTCTTATGGGAACAACCAAGCTTCTCAACCCAGCGATATAACATCTCTTTACAACCGCCGCCGCCAGGTAGTAAGCCAACCAGGCTCTCAACCAGACCCATTACAGCATTGGAGTGGGCTACCACATACTGGCCATGCAGAACCACTTCGAATCCGCCACCAATAGACATGCCTACTGGTGCTACAACCACAGGAAAAGGTGCCCTGGACAGGCGCAGGCAGGTTTGCTGAAAATGATTAAGGAAATTATCCAGACCATCGTAATCTTCCTGTTCATAAAATCCACGTACTGCACCGAGATTTACGCCACAGGAAAAGTGTTGGGCATCGTTATGTACTATTAATCCTTTCAAACCGCGCTCTGGAGCGGCATCCAGCGCCTGCTCGAGTATGGCCATGGAATCGCCATCTAAAGCATTGGCCTTAGTATGAAACTCGACAAGTGCTATATCTCGATAAACAAACCAGCTGGCGGCCTCGTTCTCAGCTTCTACCTGAAGCGTATTGCGGGTTTCTGTAAATCGGTTAACGCCTGCGCCATGATCTATGGACAACCAGTTCGGCGTATTCTCCTGGGAATAAATTCGTCGTTGATACTGACTATTAGCTACTCGGTAGAAGCCGTCGCTGTCATCAGCACCTGCGACTAAAAATTCAGGAACCTGCCGACCTTCTGCATGCAGCCGTGCGACGAAATCTTCGGCGCCATATTCATCGATCAATTCAAAAGGACCCTTAATCCAGTTGTAGCCGAGTTTCATGGCATCATCGATAGAACCCGGATCATTGCCTACTTCAGGGATAAGAGATGCGGCGTAGCACAATGTACGCGACATAACATTCCAGGCATATTGACCGTATTGATCTGTGCTATCCATCAAACAGCGAATACCCTCTCGCTCAGCCTGATCCGCCACAGGAATACTCGGTCGATCAAATAACTGGTACTGACCTGATTGCAGATCCATTACCAGTTTTTCACCGCTAGCGGATTCTTTATAAAAACCCTGCCCACTCTTATTGCCGCGTTGATCATTCTCGATCATTTTCGTCATAAGAGGCAGCGGCTGCGCGACATCGAAAAATGCGTCGCCCGCAGGTAAAATTGACGTAAGGCTAATAGCCACATCGGCCATCAAGTCGATACCGATCAGATCATAAAGACCAAATACACCGGTCTTCGGTATACCCATTGGTCGACCAAAAACAGCATCTGCCAATTGCGGTGAAAGGTTCATCTTAAACGCTTCATTCAATGCACATTGAATGGCAAAACAACCCACACGATTGGCTAGAAAACCCGGCGTGTCTGCGCAATCAACAACACCTTTACCGAGCATTTCTTCACTAAAACTACCCAGCCTCTGCATGATTTCAGGGTCGGTATCCTCACCTCGAACTAGTTCCAGCAATCGCATGAAGCGAACCGGGTTGAAGAAGTGGGTAATGGCAAAACGCTTACGCAAATCGTCCGACATCCCTTCGGTTAGCAACCTGATGGGTATAGTCGACGTATTAGAGGTTAAAATGGCATCACTCTTTATATGCTTGGCAATATCAGCATACAGAGCATGTTTTATATCAAGTCGCTCGACAACCGCCTCGGCAATCCAGTCGCACTCAGACACTCGCGCCAGATCGTCTCGGATATTGCCGACTACAATTAAATTTTCTACGTCTGCACTCATTAGACCCGGTTGATCGGGGTTTTTAAGACGCTCTAGTCCGCGTCTGGCAGTAGCATTAACATCCTCGCCATCACCAGGCAGATCCAGCAGTAAAACCTCAATACCTGCGTTGGCCACCTGACCTGCTATTCCGGCACCCATGGTACCTGCACCAATAACCGCAACCTTGTTGAACATAACCGGCCTCATAAAGCACGATGAAATTAGATCGCAGAGTGTAGCCGTAAATTTGGTTTATGGAAAAGTGAAAACTCACCATTAATCTCAAAAAATCGAATCAAAAAAAGACCATCTATAAAAGACGGCCGAAAATCGAGGAGCAGAGTTAAAGCTGTTAGATCAAGGTCATCACCATAAAGGCGAAACCTACGACCATGAAACCAGCCAAGAAATCTTGTATCTGGCAATTGAGTC
The DNA here is from genome assembly GCA_047615875.1 of Parasphingorhabdus sp. GTDB lineage: Bacteria > Pseudomonadota > Gammaproteobacteria > Arenicellales > CAJQKF01 > JBLHGU01. The sequence goes on along the minus strand of JBLHGU010000001.1, from coordinate 139,222 downwards.
GATCCTGATAAGCGGTAAATTGTGTCATTTGGGGTGCCTGTCTTTGCTTTGGGTGTGGAACAGATTATGGCAACTCACATCGTTAGATTCCGTGAGGCACCCCACAATAGAGAAAGATAAATTGTGAACCAGTTCACACCAGCTTACCCCGCCTCATATCCTGTGACATTCAGAGTTCCCGTAAACCCTGGGCACAAGGCGTAATGCGTACTAGCAAAAAAAAGGCCGTCTAAACTAGACGGCCGCAAATTCGAGGAGGGGACTTAAAAACTTTTAAAACAGAGACAGAACCATAAAGGCAAAACCAACAACCACGAGACCAGCTAAAAAATCCTGCATTTGGTAATTGAATCGGTCCTGATAAGAAGTTGCGTGTGTCATTTGGGGTGCCTGTCTCTACTCTAGTGCGTTAGTGTGGGACAGATTATGCAGGCTAAATGTGTTTGACACCGTGAGGTACCCCGCAAAACAGAAAGATGAAATGTGAACCAGTTCACATTAAGAAACTTTTTTCCGTTATTCCCTGGATTTAGAAGCCAGAATTTAGATCTTATCCAGCCATAAAATATTAGTATGCTTTTACCAGGCGACTGTAGAGCGGGTACTTAAAACTACGATTTTCCTTCCTTCAAGATTTATCAGGCCTCGCTCTTCCAGGGTTTTTAATACCTGCCCTGCCATTTCCCTCGAGCAATTTACCATTCGACCCAACTCCTCCCGGGTAATACTGATCAAAGTACCATCCGGATGACTCATGGCTTCTTCATCCTCAGCTAGCTCAAGCACGGTTCTGGCAACCCGCCCGGTTACATCCAGAAATGCCAGATTAGTCAATTTTTCTGTAGTTTTTCGAACACGTTCCGCCAACTGCCTGGCCAACTCCATAAGCAATGAAGCATCTTCTTCAATCAGCGATCTGAAAACTCCGATTTCTACCACAGCAATTTCACAGTGTGCTCTGGCTACCACTGTGGCACTGCGTCGTAAATCATCGTCAAACATACCCATTTCGCCAAAAAACTCTCCGGGGCGAATATAGTGGAACACCAGTCGCTGCCCCTGGTCATCGTAGCTTTCAACCGTTACCGAACCTTTTATTACCAAATACACTTCTTCGGAAATTGTGCCTTGATGGACAATAATCTGCCCCGCACGAAACTGCTTAAACCGGGACATGGCTAACATTTTGCGGATTGAAGGTGAGGCATCCGCCGGTTGGAATAATTTTTTCATCGTTTGTGAGTAAACTGCCGAGCAATAAACTAGAATTCGTAGGCACAGATTGCCCTTAATTTAACCAATAGTAAAGTCCAATTCACCACTACCAGCTCTACACTAGATGCACCGTTGCGCCCAACCATTGATAAAGTCAGCCGTCTGGCTATCACTACTCTTTGTTCTACAAAGTTGCGTGCTTATTTCAAAGCAATATCGGTATGGCTATATCGCCTTCAACGGTGAGGATGTTTACAATACCGGTACGTCCGTAAGCATACCGGAGAATGCGCCTTCAATTAGTCAGCGCTATCAACCGGTTATGGTGGGAAAGTCCGGTGACGCCATCGAAAAAGGACACGAGGGCATAGATATTATCGCCAAACGTGGCACGCCAATTATTGCTCCAGCGAATGGGTTAGTCGAGCGCTCATTCTGGGGACCCATGTATGGCAATCAACTGCAGATCGGTCACGGTACTGACGCTAAAGGCAGGCATATAAAAACTCGCTATTTTCATCTCGGCAAAAGACTGGTTAAAAAAGGTGCCGAGATTACGCGTGGTCAACAAATAGGCACACTGGGTGGAAGCGGTGTCCTGGCACCCAACCCTCACCTACACTTTGAAACCCAACTGTTATTAAAAGACGGGTTGATCCAGAAGCTAAAGCCGCTGAATCCACACTTTTTCTGGTTCGATGGCATAGGTAAAGTTACTTGCTATAGCGCTGACAAAAAATGGACCACTAGCGAACTACGACTTACCTACCCTGTACCTTGTAAATCCACACCACTTACAAAACCAAAAGAATAAGCAATTTACGCACAAGTAGGATACAAAATTACTTTTCCTTTTAGATTCGCATAAAATTATTGGAAAACATTTAGTCTGGTGATAACGTGCGTGCAGAACTATGCACTCAAGTTGCTTCCTTACTAACATCTTACCGACGAGAACTGACTATGGCCCTATACGCTTTTGATGGAACGGGTAATAAAGATAACGACGACATCGGCAAAGATACTAACGTTGTTAAGTTCTATGAAACTTATCAAAATAACTATGAGCAGACCGGACAACCCGGCAAGTGCTTCTATGTTTCTGGCGTTGGCACGCGGTGGTCTTTTTTAGGTATGTTTTTCGGTTCAATCTTTGGACTAGGTGGCAGAAAACGTCTCAAAGAAGCCTACAAACAATGCGAGGAAAACTTTGTCAAAGGTGATCAGATAATCGACATTATAGGCTTTAGTCGTGGGGCAGCACTTGCCATAGAATTTGCTAATAAAATCAAAGACGATGGCATTAAGAGAGACAAAAATGTGCCCGTTCGATTTCTTGGCATTTGGGACACAGTGGCATCCTTTGGCTTTCCAGGCAATAAAGTTAACCTCGGCCATAAATTAACTCTACCCAGTAATTTGGGCAGATGTTGCCATGCGATCGCCCTGGATGAGCGCAGAAGCACCTTTCCATTGACCCGAGTAAGCAAGAATGCAACCACGGACAGGGCCAAATGCGATGTGCATGAATTGTGGTTTCGTGGTTATCATTCTGATGTCGGTGGAGGTAATAAAAATCATAAACGCTCCCACTTGTCACTTACCTGGATGATGCATCAGGGAAAGGCTACACAACTTCCACTTTTTGACAGAGACATTAGCAACTTTGCTGCAGATTCCGATATTTATTCTGCCTGCAAAAAACCGAAAATGGATAACGTTGCAAACAAGGTACGGGTTGTACAATCAACCGATGTTGTTCATGATTCCGTTCAATGGGTAGAGAGAGCCGGCAGTTTTTTAGCAAATAACCCGCCTGACGGTAGTTTGATGATTGATAATTCTGGAGAAAGTTTAGTGGCGGGGTTTTCCCGTCCACAAAACCAGGAGAACGCAAATAGCAGACTTGCATAGCCTGCCAGGTAACAACCCCTGTCGATACTAAAAACGTTATTCTAAATAATGCACCAAATTTCACACTGTGCCAGTGTTTGCGCAGCACAGGGGGAATTTAGACTCGAGTTATAAAACTAAAACTATCCGCTGGGTCGTGAACGCATATTTTCAGGCAGCCACGTAGCAAGCTCAGGCACTGCTATCAAAACGAATACCATCAACACCATGATCAGGAACATCGGGATTGCGGCTTTGGCAATAAAATTCATCTCGTGATGAGTCATGCCCTGCAGGACAAAAAGATTGAATCCTATTGGCGGGGTAATCTGCGCCATTTCTATGACTACTACAATAAATATTCCAAACCAGATGACATCAATTCCTGCCTGTCGGATCATTGGCTCTACAACCGCCATAGTTAATACGACAGAAGAGATTCCATCGAGAAAACATCCCAACACGATGTAGAAGACAAGCAAGACCATAAGCAGCTCAAACGTGCTTAGGTCTATGCTGGCAATAAAATCAGCCAGCCCCCTGGGCAGCCCAGTAAAGCCCATAGAAAGGGACAGAAAAGCTGCGCCGGCTAGTATCAGCGCAATCATTGCGGAGGTTCGTGTTGCGCCCATCAAACTTTGAGTAAAAGTCGGCCACGACAGTGAGCCCTGCCCTGCGGCAAGTAGCAGAGAACCAATTACACCAAAGGCGGCGGCCTCTGTGGCAGTGGCTAAGCCAAGATACATTGAGCCAATAACAAGCAGAATTAACAAAATAACCGGAATCAGGAATCTGGAATTTTTAACCTTCTCGGCAAAACTCATCACGGGTTCCGGCTTGGGAGCAAACTTACTCGACAGCCTGGAGTAAATTGCGACATAACCCATAAACATACTGGCTAACACTAAACCAGGCAAAATGCCAGCGATGAATAACTTTGTTATTGATTCATTGATGGTTACACCATACACAATCAGGGTCAGTGAAGGCGGGATCATTAGCCCCAACGTAGCGGCTCCCGCCAACGTGCCAATAATCATGGTTTCTGGATAATCTCGCTTGCGAAGCTCCGGTATAGACATCTTGCCAACCGTTGTTAATGTCGCAGCAGAAGATCCAGACACGGCGGCAAAAACTGTGCAGCCGACAATGTTTGTATGCACCAGGCCACCAGGCAATCTGGCCATCCAGGGAGAAAGGCCACGAAACATATCTTGTGAAAGGCGGGTTCGAAATAATATCTCGCCCATCCAGATAAATAGCGGTAAGGCGGTTAGCGTCCAGGAGGAGGATGCAGTCCAGATAGTCGTTATCATGGCATCCCCAGGTGGTCTGGAAGTAAACAGTTCCATGCCCACGAAGGCGACTCCCATGAGTGCCAGGCCAACCCAGATACCACTACCTAATAACAGGAATAGTACACAGAGAAAAATAGCAATTGGTGCTAACTGTTCCATAGCCTATTCCTGCTCCGACTCTTCAATCTGGGTGTTCTTGATGGCATGCGAGCCCATAAATAATAACCGAGCCAGGTTGTCCCAAAAGCAAATGGCCAGTATCACGGAGCCTATAGACATTGACAGTTGCGGTATCCAGATCGGTGTAGCGTCTTGTCCTTGACTAACGTCATTAAGTAATTTGGACCAGTAAGTCGCTTTTACGGCATACCATGCAAAATATGTGGCCAGCAGTGCACCAATTGAGAAACACCAGACTTCACCCCATCGACGCCACCGACCGAGGGCATTTAGAACAATGCTGACTCTTATATGTGCGCCATTATTCAACGCATAAGCAAAGGAGAAAAAGGATGCGCCTGCCATACAGTAGCCGGCGTAATCGGGGGCACCGGGAAACACTTCTCCTGTCCATCGTGCAAGCATCTGCAGAACGATAAGCACCAGTATGGCAATCAGAAAGAGTGCTGCTATCACACCTCCAGCAACATACAGGCGATCCAGCATTTTTCGTAACGTTGTGAAAAACGTCATGGGCGACGTATCCATTCAGCCAAAAAGTAAAAGGTTAATTAACCACCTCGAGTAACGCTACTCGAGGTGGTTGCAGTTTCAACAAATGTTGAACTTATTGCATCGCTCTAAATGCATCGACGATAGCTTTGCCTTCGTCACCTGCATTAGCTAGCCATTCTGCAGTCATGGTTTCGCCAATTTTCTTTAGTTCAGCAACCAGCTGATCGCCAGCAGGACCAACTGTCATGCCACCTGCACGCAGACCGTTCAGAGTAAAGCCTGTGTACTCTTTGGAACGATAGAAACCCGTGTACTCAGCCAGGCTGGCGCAGCCCTGGATAATATTCTTACTGGCATCGCTGGTATCATTCCAAACACCTTTGTTAACCATTACATAGTTACGTGGCAACCAGGCGTCTACCTCATAGAAGTGAGTCAGGCTTTCCCATACTTTGCGGTCATAGCCGGTGGACCCGGAAGACACCATTGATTCTGCAACACCGGTTGCGAATGCCTGGGAAATTTCCGCTGCTTCAATCTGCACGGGCAACATTCCGGTAAGCTCGGCTAGTCGGGCCGTAGCAGAGTTATAGGAGCGAAATTTTATACCCTTCATGTCTGCAACAGAGTTCACTTCTTTCTTGAAGTAGAGTCCCTGTGGTGGCCATGGAACGGCATACAATAGCACCAGGTTTTGAGAATCAAGCAGCTTCACAATAGAGGGTTTTGCAGCCTTCCACAGTTTTACTGAATCATCAAACGAGGTGGCGAGAAATGGAATTGAGTCAAAACCAAACAGCGCGTTTTCGTTTTGATGACCAGACAGCAGGCGTTCACCAATTGGCGCCTGTCCGGTTTGAACTGCACGCTTAATTTCACCGCCCTTAAATAACGAACCAGAAGGATGGGTGACAATTTCGATGTCACCACCCGTGCCGGTTGTCACGCATTTGGCAAACTCGGCACCCGTTGCGGAATGGAAGTTAGTCGCAGAGTATGCCATGGGCATGTCCCATTTTTCTGCCATAGCAGGTGCAGAAAAAGCCAGGGTAGCGGCCAGGGCTGAAATGGCCAGTTGAGCCTTAGGTGGCTTTAGTTTCATATTATCCTCCAGATAGTTTTACTGATACTGATTATTAACAGGATCTCAAGATAGCATAGGGTACAAGATTTAGGTCTGTATTTCTATTTGCAATAAGATCAGCCACTATTCGACCCGTCTTAGCACCTGCGGTTAAGCCGACATGGTGATGCCCAAATGCCACAAAGGCTCCAGATGCTGAGGGGACTTCGCCAATATAGGGTATGGAATCTGCAGGAGCGGGTCGGTGGCCCATCCATTCATCGATACGGTCATACTTGAGATCCGGCATCAGACTCTTCGCACTCTGTTTAAGTAGCTCCAGTGGCTTGCGACTTGCGGCCGCGGTTAAGCCACCGAACTCCACTATGCCGGCGCAACGAATCCGGCCTTCCATAGGAGCCACAATAAACTTACCTGAAGCGATTAATATTGGCCCGTCCGGCATAGCCGATGGGTTGATAAATTCTATATGGTAGCCTCGTTCAGTTTCCAACGGTACTCGAAAACCCAGGCGTTGAGTTAATGGACCAGACCAGGCTCCAGTGGCAACAACAGCGGCATCGCAGAGTATTATTTTATCGTTGCATTTAACCGCATTGACTGCACCCTGTTCTACTATCACATCACTAACATCGCCTACTCTCAGTTCTCCACCTTGCTGAACAACATGTTTGGCTAAGGTCCGAACATACTCACCGGGATCGCTGATTCGACCATGATTATTTAACCTCACACCGAAACCTGACCCCTCCTGCAAAATTGGAACAGCCGCCTGCAATGCCTTGCTACCCAACTCCTCCCACTCATAGCCTAGCTCCCTGCGAAGTTGCCAAACCAGCTTATCCGCCAGGAACGCTGCCTTGTTTTGGTAAGCAACATGAAAATTTCCGGGCACAACAAATCTTTCCGCACCGGTACCCAAAGACAGGGCCTGGTGTTGAAGCAAGCTATCATTCAACAATGGAAATAGAGCCTTTGCGATACGCCGATTGGATTCAATATTTGTATGACTTAGGTACTTAAATAGCCAGGGTAGCATTTTCGGAAGATAGGACCAGATCAGAAAAAAAGGGCTGGCACTATTCAATAACATCCGCGGAACCTTACCGATCAGCCCCGGAACAGTTACGGGTACAACCGAGCTGGCGGCTAATACACCTGCATTACCATAGGCGGTCCCCCCAGCAGGGCCTACTCTATCTATTAAAGTTACTTTGTGACCATCACGTTGCAGCCATATGGCTGCAGATACACCCACAATGCCACAGCCAATAACCACTACATGCTTCTTTTCTATCATTGATTACCTACTGAGTATTTATTTAGCACATCCTCATTGACCTCAACACCGAGACCCGGCTTATTCGGAACCAGCAAGCTACCTTGTTCTATGGGCAACGGCTCATTGAGGATATCGTCAACGAGATAATATTTTGCATGATAAAACTCACAGCCAAGGGAAATATTAGCTGCCACGGAAATCATATGTATTCCCGCCATATGTGCCAGGCCGGTTTCAAACATATCCCCACCATAGGCAGGCAGCTTTGCAGAAGCGGCAATTTCTGCGATAGTCAGTCCGTGGCGAATTCCTGACGATTTCATTATTTTTATTGAAACGCCATCACAAATCTCTTCCTTTATTGCACGACGCATGTCCTGTGGAGAGAAGACACTTTCGTCAGCCAATAATGGAGCCGAAATAGTTTTGCGAATTCGGGCCATGCTATCAAAATCATGAGCGGCTACGGGTTGTTCAATAAAGTCGGGTTGGTAGACATCAAGCTTAGCAACACTTGCTAGAGCGGTACTGCTTTCCAGGCCCTGGTTATAGTCTATACGCAACTTAAAATCGGGAAATTTTTTGCGTATAGTTGAAACGCGCATTTCATCAAACTGATCATCCCTGAAACCCGTTTTAAGCTTTACTATACCAACGCCATCCTCTTGCAGTCTGGAGAGCAATTGTAGATCCTGGTCAAAGTCGGGATTAGCCAGCGATACAGATAATGGAATTTCCTGCCGGCATTGCTTACCTAGCAATGCCCACACGGGCTTGCCGACCAGTTTTCCTACCACATCCAGCCAGGCCATTTCCATCGCTGCTTTGGCTTCGGTGCAATGAATAACGATCTTCTCAAGCTTTGCCATGATCGATTCAAAGTCAGCCACGCGCGCATTCACCACCAATGGTCGAAAATACCGATTGATCGCCGCGTAGCTGGCCTCTGGAGTGCCGGTAAACACCGACCAAGGCGATGCTTCGCCATGACCTGTAACACCACTTTCAGTTGTCAATCGAAGAACAACAACCTCCATCTTATCCGCAACTGTGCCGATACCGTGATCACGGCGGGAAACTACTGGCAATGCAACATGCCAGACATCCAGGGCAATGATTCTATCCTGCAACTCTTCAATATAATTTTCTATGCCGGGTTCCAGCATCAGGAAATCCATTCACTAACTGGTGCATTGGCTTCCTGCAGTGGTTGAGAAATGACGTCCACCAGAGTTGGCCCTTCGCAGGCAATAGCTGCCTCCAGTGATGAACGAAGTTGAGTTGGGTCGTCAACCGTCCAGGCTTGCATACCAAAGGCTCTTGCGACTGCAGCATGATCGGTGCATGAGAAGTCTACGTTATGGAATCGAGATTCGAAACTGGTCTTTTGACCAGCCTTGATCCAGCCATAACCAGAGTTTGAGAATACGATAATGGTTATCGGTATGTTGTAACGAAGTAGGGTCTCGAATTCACCACAACAGAAGCCAAAAGAACCGTCTCCCATGGCGGCTATTACGGTCTTTTCAGGGGCGGCGACATGGGCTCCCATCGCAGCGGCCAGGGCAAAGCCCAATGCACCGTGGGCACGGTTAGCAATAAAGTGCCTGCCCGGACGTTGCCATTGATAATAAGCTGAAAAGTAAGGGCATGGCGTACCGGGGTCCACGCAGATAATGACGTCGTCCGGCAATATAGATTGCAATTCTGACACGACGCGTTCCGGTCGAACAGGTCGACTATCCTGGTTGGCTATTTGATTAAAAATAGCAAATTTCTCCGCCACGACTGCACTGACCTTATCAGCGGAGTTTCTGATTAATGATTGACGATCTCCCCAAAGAGCATTAATGGTCTGTAGACCCAGTAAAGCATCACAATACAATGCCACTTCGGTTTTATAAATGGCATTTAGAACTTTCTCATCGTTATCCAGATGAACGATACGTTTACTGGTTGAAGGAACCCGCCAGCGTTCCGTAGTAACCGAGCCTGCCCGGCAGCCAATGAAAAATACCAGATCAGCTTCCTCTACCAATTTGCGAGTCTGAACCACACCGCCATTAGAACCCACAACACCAACACATAGAGAATCAGTCTCCGCCAGGCTGCCTTGACCCGATACGGTGGTTGCCACTGGAATATCCAGATTGTGAGCCAGGACCTTAAGTTCGGCCTCTGCGCCAGATAGCACTACACCCCCACCACAGATTATGATTGGTTGCTCTGCATCTATGAGTAGATTCAGGAGTTTTTCTGCTTCCTGTTCATTGGCGGACCTACGGCAAGCTGGGTACTGACCAAACTGCGGATCAGCCCACACTTCATCGATATCTACCAGGCCTTTCTGGGTATCAAAAGGCAGACCAAGGTGAGCCGAGCCTGGACGACCGGTGGTCATTTGCTCAAACGTGTTTCTAATCTGGGCAGGCAATGTGGCTGAATCGTCAAGCATATCGTTGAATTTACTCAATGGAGCAAAAAGCGCTCTCTGATCCAACTCGGTGAGGGGAAATTTGCCACGCGAAGTGGTCGCTACATCAGTGGTAATAGCCAGCACAGGTACAGAGGAATCATTTGCTTCCACGATACCCGGTGCAATATAGGTAGCTCCGCCGCCGGAAGGCCCTTCACACACGCCAACTTTGCCACTAATTCTTGCATAAGCGTCCGCCATATAGGCTGCGTGTCGTTCATCTCTGGTCAGAAAATGACTAATTCCATGATCCAGCCTGGCCATGGCATCATAGAACGGTAAAGTGGTATCGCCGCATAGCCCAAAGATGGTATCCACCGAAAAAGCCTCGAGCATCTTCACCAGAGCTTCCGCGCCACTTAATGATTGTTTTCCGTCTATTTCACTCATACTGTCTTACTCACAGCCAAACAATTAGTTATATTCAACATCGATTTATCACATTTCCTGGTGGTTATAGTTCAAGTCTGGACTAAAACAAACCGTCTTTAAAGATCTTCATACTATTCTTGCAGAAAAACATTCTTGTTATGCGCACAAATTCAGAAAAAGTCAGCGGCGGAAAAACCGTTTATGGTGCCTCAGTTGGCATATTAATGCTGGAAGCCCGTTTTCCTCGTATTTTAGGCGATATGGGCAATGCACAAAGCTGGCCCTTCCCCGTCCTGTATAAGGTTGTAGAAGGAGCTTCACCGAATCTCGTCGTAAGAAATAGTGCTCAGGGTTTACTAGAACAATTCATTCTGGCAGGCAAGGAATTAGTTAGAAACGGGGCTGATGGCGTAACCACTAACTGTGGATTTCTGTCACTGTTCCAGAAGGAACTATCTTTTGCGTTGCAAGTTCCAGTGGCAACTTCTTCTCTCATGCAGGTTCCACTCATACAAAGCACTCTGCCTGAAACTAAAAGAGTCTCAATTCTCACTATCTCTTCAAGCTCACTTACCGAACGTCATTTGTCATGCGCTGGTTGTAAATTAGATACGCCTGTCGAATCGACTGAAGGCGGCAAGGAGTTTAGCCGGGCTATACTGGATAATGAGCTCGAGATGGATATCGGTCTTGCCCGACTGGACAATATAGAAGCCGCAGAGCGACTCATGAGAAAGCATCCAGAAACCGGTGCCATTGTGCTTGAATGTACTAATATGGTTCCCTATGCGGCTGATATCCGACGCGCCACCGGTGTACCAGTTTATACTATTTTTAGTTTTATCAGTTGGTTCCAAAGCGGTCTATCCCCGGAAGAATTTTAAATTCTGATTTGCAACCGAATGTTTCGCCTATCTAAATTATGAGCCAACCCTAATGCCAATAAGCAGACTGCACTTCCTGTATTTAAATACAGGACATTTTTTCGATCACCTGTTCATGTTGATATTTGCATCTGTTGCCGCACTTCGTTTAACAACCGAATGGAACATGAGTTATGCAGAGCTAATTCCCTATGCGACCCCGGGATTTATTGCATTTGGAGTCTGTGCGTTACCGGCAGGCTGGCTGGCTGATCGTTGGAGCCGTGAAGGAATGATGTGTATATTTTTTCTCGGGGCAGGCATCAGCTCAATTCTGGTCACTTTGGCAACTACGCCGCTGGAAATAGCTTTTTATCTAAGCCTAATTGGTGTCTTTGCAGCAATCTACCATCCTGTCGGATTGGCGATGGTTATTCGTGGACGTGACAAAACCGGCATGCCACTAGCAATTAACGGTGTTTTCGGCAATCTGGGTGTTGCCTGTGCTGCATTATTAACTGGCTATCTGGTGGATAACATCGGTTGGCAAAGCGCCTTCGTTCTACCAGGCATCGCCTCTATTGCGCTTGGTATATCTTATATTTTCGTAGCAAGAGCTGATCTCAAAAATATTTCTCAACAGACAGCAAATTCGACGACAAACAAACCGGAAAATTCTGCAACCATCAGTAGATCTCTGTTGATTCGAATTTTCTCGATTATTATTTTCAGTACAGCATTGGGTGGGTTAATTTTTCAAAGCACCACATTTGCCTTACCCAAAATTTTGTCTGAGCAACTGATCTCCATTACTGATTCTGCCACTATGATTGGTTGGTATGCGTTCATCGTATTTTCCCTGGCCGCGCTGGCCCAGTTGGTGGTGGGATATTTTGTTGATAATCACTCTATACGACAGGTATTTATTATTGTTGCTCTGATACAGGCCCTGGCTTTTGCAACCATGATAAACGTTACTGGCATATTCGCGTTACTGGTGGCTGTGGTTTTCATGTTGGCAGTATTTGGTCAAATACCGATTAACGATGTTTTGATCGGCCGAATTGCAAAAAGCGGTTGGAGAAGCAGAGCCTTTGCCGCCAGATACATTGTTACGTTTTCCGTGATGGCCTCAACAATCCCGTTTATCGCGTGGATCCATGGCAACTGGGGATTTTCGAAATTATTTACCGTCCTTGCTATAGCTGCGGCACTTATCCTTTTCGCGGTTTACCTACTACCCCGACAACTTAATACAGCAAAGACCTGATACTTAGTTATCAAGTGAACATCTGACTAATGGCGTTTCTGGAAACTACTAATATGCTTAATCCTGCAGAATCCAATGCGGTGCGAATTGCGTAAAGTTCAGGACCTATTTTGTTTTGTTCTTTTATGATTTTTAAATTTTCCGACGAACGGTAAGTTACAACAGACTTACGGTCGTTATTTACGGTTAAACGAAAGCGCAAAGTTTATTTTGTGCTACTATGTGGCCCATATTAGGTGATTGATGAAAGTACAAAGCGGGGCGCTTTGAAAAACAATAAAGACCCAACGGGGCGCGTAAGCGCCCCGTTTTTTTGCCCTAATTTTATGCATTGCCTGGTCATTTCCCACCCTAGACAAACACTTCTCCAATTCCAGGTTTTGAACTTCTGTACTATCCACACATTCTGCCTAACTGGTAGGAATGTTCTGTGTAGCCCAGGATTGATGGATGACTCAATTTCTCGGTATAAGACCAAGAAGCAGACCGTAAGTATATTCTCTGAGATTACCCAGCACTTCTTGAGCCAATTCTGAGCAACATTGAAGATCCCACATCACGCTATTCATTTGCGCACTTTTACCGAATCTTTTTGGTCCGCCGATTCACCAGCATAATTCCGGCACTTACCAGCACAAGCGCAAATACTATATTGACTGAAATTGGTTCGCCAAGGATGAGCCAGCCAAAAATAACACCAAAAACTGGTGCAAGAAAACTGAATGATGCCATAGATGACGCTGGGTAAATCGACAGAATCCAGAACCAGGTTAAAAACCCAACGCAGACTACCAGTAAAACCTGGATGGAGAATATCGCCCAAAGTTCCGTTGTCATAACTCGAAAAGGATCTCCCATGAAGAGTGCGATAGGCATTAGTAGAACAGCCGACACACCGAGTTGATAGAGCAGTTGAGACTCCGGTGAGCTTTGCGATAGCTTTGTAGTGCGAGCCAGCAGCAAGATTCCCGTCCAGCAAATCGCCGCCATAAGACTAAGGAAATCGCCCAGCAAACTGCTATTTGTAACAGGTGTGGCGTTATCAGAAAAGGCAATAACCACCCCAAATATTGCCAACGACAAGCCAAATAATTTGTTTTTAGTCAGGCGCTCACCAGGTATCAGAAAATGTGCTCCTATAGCCGCCCAAAATGGCATGGTGTACATAAAAATAGACGCCCGGGCCACGCTGGTTAGATCTAACCCGATAAATAACATCAGGAACTCTACGGCGAATAAAACCCCTATTGCTATACCGGGCAGCAAACTACCATCCGTGACAGAGAGTTTCTTACGGGCCAACCAGGCAAATAAGAGCACCGGTCCGAATGCAAACAATGATCGTAGTCCGGCCTGAAATACTGGGTGCATCCCGGCATTGACCATCTTAACCATCACCTGATTCAGACCCAACACTGCAGAGAAGACAATCAGCGTCGTTGCACCAAAGGTATCTATATGAGTCTTCTTTTGCATTATTATATTAATCAGTAACAGGCTTTGAAGCTATATTTGTTTGATTTTTCGATCATATTACATGCAAAGACCGTCAGGCTAAATTATATTAGAGCTCATCAACTAGTTATCGAAACACACTACTTTATTATTCTCTAATGTCATTGCTTGTATATACAGGAAATCAGGACTGGATTCCGGATGAAGAGCTGCAACAAAAACTTTCAGTACTTATGCCGGATGTCACCATATATTGTGGAATTCCAGAGCAAGCACTGCCAGATGTGCGCATGCTGGCGATTACTTATTCACCGGCAGAATTATGGGATCTGTTACCTAATCTGCAATTGGTACAAAAACTTGGCGCTGGTGTTAATTTAATTCTTGATGACCCACTTCTGCCTGAGCACATTAGGATTACTCGTCTCGCTCCAACCAGCCAGGCCCGTGAAATAGCGGAATATAGCCTACTCTACATTTTAGGTTACCAACGTCACCTTTTCACCTATGAAGATCAGGCCAGGCAGCGAATCTGGAAGCAGTTTGAACCACGGCATAATAATGAAACTACTGTTGGCATTCTTGGTCTCGGGCATATCGGCAGCTGCACAGCGGAACTTATAGCGAGCTTTGGTTTCAAGGTTACCGGCTGGAGTCGTTCCCAAAAATCTATACCCGGGGTCGAAAGCTACAGTGGCACGGACGGATTAGAGCAAGTACTTTCACAATCTGACTATGTTGTTAGCATTTTGCCATCCACCCCGAAAACCCTACATTTGATCGATGCCAGGAGATTAAGTCAATTCAAGCCCGGCGCCATATTGATCAATGCTGGGCGGGGCGATCTGATCGATACCCCTGCATTATTAAACTCTCTCGATAGCGGCCGTCTCAGCGGTGCCGTTCTTGATGTTTTCGAGCAGGAGCCATTGGATAAAAATAGCGCACTTTGGCATCATCCCGCCGTAAGAGTCACCCCACATATCTCTGGCTGGAATATCGAAAGTGGCTTCAGGGATATAGTTGAAAACTATCGAAGAATTACTGCTGGGCAAACTCTATTGCATGAAGTAGATCGTGAACTCGGTTATTAGCTGCAATCAGTAACATAGGGAACCCGACTCGGGTCATTACCAGTCTATTAATAGCTGTTTTCTGCTACCTCAAATAGACAGTCGCCACACCGGGTCAAGGCAGGAAATCGCATGCATACAACCTCACCCTGGGTTAATACTTTAACCTCATCAGAAACTTTCCAGGGCGTGTCAGGATGATGAATATAGCCTGCAATCTGCCCCACACTTACCTGCTCACCTATTTTTACCAGTGATTCAAATAACCCCGCCTCTCTGGCAAATACATAGCAATCCCGTGATTCAATTTTCAAGATCCGCATTGCCTTGTTTGGCATTTCAGGGCAATACTCGTCGTGTAACACATCAGCCTTATGCAAATATCTCAACAAACCTTCACGTAAAATATTTAATGACTGGGTGTCCACATTGCCGCCACCAGCCACCTCCGCGGTAATACCTATTACATTATTTCGTCTTGCTGCTGAAGAAGAAAAACTACCATTAGGTGTTTCGGGAAATAAAACTGCTTTGGAAAAGCCCAGACTTTGCAATAGACCTACTGCTTCAGATTGCTTCTCGGCATTCTCATGACTGGCCATTAACAGTGTAGTCTCGTAGCGTAATGAACTGCCACCAGAGTGGATATCCAGCAAATAATCTGCCCGTATAAGCAATTCAGATTCAATATAGTGGGCGATTGCACTGGTTGGCCCACCCTGCGGATCACCAGGGAATGAACGATTTAAATTACCCTCGTCAATTGGCGATGTTCGTAATCCGGCCTGGGCTGCTGGAAAATTCGCCATGGGAAGTATGATCACCTGCCCGCTTATTTTTTCTGGTTTAAGCGACTGCACCAGATCAGTTAATGCAACTTGGCCTTCAAATTCGTCGCCATGGACACCGGCCAGCAACAAAACTACCGGTCCATTACCATTTTTGACCGAAACAATGGGGATGGGAATCCAACCATAGGCTGAACGATGAACAGAATGGGGCAATCGCAAATAGCCATGCTGATAACCGTCCAGGTCCAGATCAACTTCGCTTTCAATAAGGCTCGAATTGCCCATAGGTAAATAGTCTCGTCAGATAAACTAATATTCAGGAATGGTCATTCTAATTCAGTCGAATCTCTCAATAAAGTCAACGATGTAAATAATCATAGATTCGAGGGTTTTCCAGGCAGAAAAAATCGTTACAATAATCAATTCAGCAAACATATACTAATGGATGATTAAAGATTTAGTTCCATGACAAAACTCACAACAGATCAGATCGAAAACTACAGGCAGAAAGGATACGTTGTCCCCGACTACCAATTATCCGACCCCGTATTGGAAAATCTTCGTGCCGAGTATGCCGCGCTGTTGCTGCGCAACCCGGAAATACGATCTGACATAATGCTTGGGCCTCATCTAGAAAAACCTGGTGCACAGGGCGTTAAGGGTTCGCGAGGATTTTTAGAAATTGCCAGCCACCCAGACCTTCTCGACATGGCTGCTCAGTTAATCGGCGATGATATAATTTTGTGGGGCACGACAATATTCGGCAAACCGGCTAAGGATGGTAAACAGACTCCGTGGCACCAGGACGGCGACTACTATCCCATTGAACCACTGGAGACTTTAAGCATCTGGATTGCACTGGATGATGTCACCCTTGATAACGGGCCCATGACAATGATTCCCGGCTCGCATAAATCCAGGCAGATTTTCAGCCACCACTGGGAGGAAGATTCACAACTGGTTATTAATCAGGTTTGTGATAGCGAACATTTTAATGCACAGACTGCTGAACCGCTGATTCTAAAAGCCGGTCAGATCTCACTCCACGATGTGTATATGATTCATGGATCCATGGCGAATACGACGCCACATCGACGAGCCGCGTTCATTGTAAGGTTGATGCCAGCCAGCTGCATTTATAATCATAAAAAGGGACAGGGCATGGCAACCCCGCACATGGCCCATGACTATGGTCAGAGGCCATTGTACCTGGTACGTGGCAGGGACATATCTGAGAGCAATAATTTCACTATTGGTCATTAACTCGAGGTTCTTATCGTGTGTAGAAACATTAAACCCCTGTTCAACTTTGAACCACCCGCAACCGAATTGGAAATTCATGATGCTTCGCTGCAGTTTGTGCGCAAGGTAGCAGGCAGCACCAAACCTTCAAAAGCCAATGCCGTAGCCTACGACACAGCAGTTGAGAAAATTTTTGAGTGCGTGCAAGAATTACTTTTAAGTCTTAGCACATCGGCGCCAGCTAAAGACCGGGAAATTGAAGCTGCAAGAGTAAAACTACGGGCGGCTAAAAGATTTCACACCTCTTCTATGGCTAATTAGCGGTTTGCTAATATCGCCTACAGGGAAAGATAAGAACCCATGCATGAACTGATTGAGCAATTTACTTTGCTAGACCGCTATGCCTTTGGCTGGTTCCTGCTCAGCTGGATTGGCTATTCACTCATCGCTGATCAAACCAGACTAAACCAGTACAGCATCAGTACGACCATGGCTAAATATCGTCGTGAGTGGATACAGCAAATGCTGCGGCGAGAGATACGTATTATCGACGCACAGCTGCATAGCAATATGCTTCACAACATCGGTTTTTTTGCGACTACAACGATACTGGCCATTGGTGGGTCATTGGCACTGTTAGGGGCCACCGATCAGGCCATTCTTGTTATGGAAGACCTGCCGTATATGGAGACCAACAACCGGGTTCAGTGGGAATTTAAAATTCTGTTATTGGTATTGATCTTCATCTATGCGTTCTTCAAATTCGCCTGGGCTTTTCGACTCGCCAACTGGAATTCCATTCTGTTCGGCGCCGCTCCGCCAATCGGCACTGATGATGTCACAGCCAATGATTATGTGGATAAGGCAACGCGCCTAAACCGGCTATCTTCAAATCATTTCAACCGTGGGATACGAGCCTATTTCTTTGCCCTGGCAGAATTGTCATGGTTCCTCGATGCCAGGCTTTTTATTATTTCTACCGGACTTGTCTTAATGGTACTTATAAATCGGGAGTTTCGAACCCGTTTTATACTGCAGCTGTAGCTTTAAACCGCATGCTGACAAGATATTCTTATTGCAATTTGTGTAGGCTAATTTTCATAACCAAACTTCGCATCAATTTTAAACATGGGCAGAAATGTTGGTGGTGCCAGGGATTCTCCCAGCAATTGATCCGAAATATTGTCACTGTTTAACAATCGAATTTCAGGCCCGGCGTGTCGGGTAAACGGTCTGCCTTCGAGTATTCGCACCGCCTGATTAATGCTCAGTCGTCCCTGCACTACGGGTGCATCGGTCGGAGCCAACAGAATCTTTCCGCGTTTGATTCCTCTGGACACGCCATGAGTAAAGTAGGTGCTGATGATTGAAACCTGATTTGACAATTCGCGTTTTCTTAACACACTAATGGCGGCCTCGGCCATAAGCGCATTTCCAACGATGTAGTCGATCTTGCTATGGTTATCTAATGCCTGTTGTACCAGTGTGCGCTGTATTTCCTTACCCGTATCGCCCCAGTAAGTCTCCAGAATATTAATCGCGCTATTACTGATACTTTCACGAAATCCTCGATCGTGAAAGCCGACCCAGCCTGCGCCGGATGGACCAGGAAACCAGGCCACATTAACCGGCTTGCTGCCGCTGGGATGACGCTTGGCTAACCAACGACCAACTACCGCGGACATCTCGTACCAGGAAACTCCAGCCTTGGCACTAATACCATGATCCGAAATATCATTCACCGTAGCCAATACTGGCATAGATTTCGCTACTGATAACACGGTTGGCGTCATGCCGTGAAAAGATACTGTGCCAAGAATCAGTGCGTCGGCACCTTCATTGACGCACTGATTAACTTGATCAATCTGTCGTTGCAAATTCGGATAGCCACCTGCTTCAACCAGCTTTAAGCCGACTCCAAGGCGACTCGCCTCCTCCACCATTCCGTAATTAACACTCAGCCAGTAGGCATCCTTTAAGTGGGGATAAGAAACACATAAAGTCCATGATGCTTTGGCTGGACTGGCTGGGAGATATTCGATGGGCTTAGATTGTCCGGAATAGTCAAAAGCCGGCACCCATTCAGTCAGCGTCCAGGTGGCCCGAGGCTCAGATAAACAAACACTGTGCATTCCAAGCAACAAAAGCAACACGAAGAATTGCTTGCTTACACAAAAAGCTATTGGTTTGGTGTAGTCTTCATACATGCTTAGTCGACTCAGTATCAGTGCCAAACTGCTGCTCGCATTTGGCGGGACGTTTACGCTAGCGATAATTATCGCGGTTACCGCCTGGTATGGCTTTGAAAATATCGCCATCAGCCAGCAGTCTGTTATTGGCAATGCTATCCCCACTATGCGTGAAGCGCAACAACTGGCTGAGATTAACGCAGGAATCGTGGCATCTGCAGGTCGGCTGGCAAAAAGTACATCGGAAGCTGACCGCGCCCTGGTTAACGAATTTCTTGATGGGCAATCCTATCGACTTTTAATGCTCGTTGATACTTTACAACAAAGCGGTTTCGATGCGGAATCGATACGCCTGCTGCAAAACATTGTCCAGGAAATTCGTGATAATTTAATTTTCCAGAATGAGTTGGTCGGCAAACGAATCAGATTACAGGACGAGGCCGGAAAGCTATCTTCCCGCCTAATTAGGGCCGCAGATGAGTTAACCGAGCTCTCCGAATCGCTGGTGGCAAATGCTGCCTCTGGTGCCACTGCGACTTCGGCCGGTCTTTATGATTTAATCGAGACAAGCGACTCAAGTGACAGTGCATTCAACGCTCTGGACAGGCTCGTAGAGGTAGATCTGGATGGTCTTGAGCGGATGTTCGAGTTGCGGCTACGTAGCGCGCGACTGGGCTCTTACCTGGCCCAGGCTAATCGCGAAGTAAGGTTGTCTCAGATACAGGAGCTTGAACGCCGATTGCGTCTCGATTTACGAATTCTTCGACGCCGTCTGGCGGATGTTGTGGACCCCGGCCGTAAATCTCAGGCAACTCATCTACTCAATCAAATTGACGAAGCCACCTATCACAGCAACCCTGAAAGTTTATTCAATTTGCGTGTCCAGGCTCTGGAAAGTAACAGTGCAATTGATGACCTTGTTGCACTCAATAACACGCTTGCAAGCAATCTGACTATCAGCACTTCTAAACTGGTTAATGATGCGAGTCGTATGATTGACCGCTCCACCGATCGGGCAGAACGTTCGTTAAAATCGAGTCGTTCGACATTTCTGGCAATCGCCGTTATCACGGCTCTAGCGGTATTAATACTGTTCTGGTGGTTTTTGCAGCGCCGCGTGATTCGACGTTTGAAAGAACTTGAACAAACAACACGAAATATCGCCTCAGGCGATTTATCCAGTTCTCTACAGCTGGATGGCAATGATGAACTGGCCAGTATGGCCTCTGCCCTGAATGTATTCCGCGATAATGCCCTGGCGCGGGAACAACTTGAAGTTGAAATTAAGGATTATCAACAGCATCTTGAACAACTCGTCAGTGAGCGCACAACTGAACTGGAACAAACCAATACCAGACTAGCCGATTCAGTCTCGCAACATGAGCTGGCACGAGAGAAGGCCGAGCGCGCCAATCGCGCCAAAACAACTTTTCTCGCCACTATGAGCCATGAGTTGAGGACACCGGTAAGCGGCATGCTCGGCACTACTCAGTTGCTGGAACAAGGTGGCAGTAGCGATGATCAGAGCGAATATATCCATGCCTTACGAACCGCCGGTGGTTCTTTGCTAAACATTGTGAACGATATACTTGATCTAGCCAAGTTTGAAAGTGGCGAAGTTCGGCTTGAGTATCGTCCATTCGACCTGGCGACTATGGCTCTGGATCTAATTGCCCTAATGAAGTCTCCAGCCACTGACAAAGGTCTGGAACTTTCTTTTGCAATCGACCCGGACATAGACAGCTATCTAGAAGGGGACGGAGAACGAATTAGACAGGTATTAACTAACCTGCTGAACAATGCCATCAAGTTCACCGACAAGGGGCAAATTGAATTAATAATTGAACTATTAAATGACAATGCCGATAACAGTTGCGATATACGATTCACGGTATCCGATACAGGTGTGGGCATTCCGAAGGCATTACTCGACAATATTTTTGAACCATTTACCCAGGTAGACGCCTCCATTGCTCGCAAACAGGGTGGTACTGGGCTCGGCCTCGCAATAAGCCGGCGACTGGTGCAGGCTATGGGTGGCAAGATAAGTGTAGACAGCACTCCGAACAAACACACGGAGTTTCAAGTTGATCTTCAACTGAAAAAAACCACAACGCCATTTAGTGAATACCATACCCCCGTAATCCATCAAAGACCGCAGAGACCACTTAAGTTGTTAGTAGTGGAAGACGACCCGGTCAATGCGATGGTAACCCGACGTTATCTGGAAAATACTGGACACTCGGTTGAACCGGCAAGCTCTGGTTTTGAGGCAATTAACAAGCTCAAAAATAGCAGTAAGTTACCGGATGTGGTGTTGATGGACATTGGTCTGCCAGGTTTAGATGGCGTTGAAACCACACGCAGAATTCGAGCTGACCAAAACAAGCAATTGTGCAAGTTGCCAATTATCGCCATGTCAGCGCATATTTTCAGAGAGGAGATTGATGAATACTTAAATGCCGGTATGAACGGTTATCTGGGCAAGCCGTTTAATCCTGACATCCTGCTTGACACACTGGCACGGGTGATGGACGACGAACCACAAACAGTTTCTTTAACCGAAAAAACTGTAACAGTCAGGCTGTTAGACCGTTCTTCGCTGGAACGCGACCACGATATTCTGGGTACTTCTGCGATACAGGAAATTGTCGACCTATATTTGCAATCAAGTAAAAAATGCCTACAAGACTATACGCTGGCATTCAGCATTACCGATCACAAGCAGGCTGCGGCGGCTGCCCATCGTGTCAAGAGTGCCGCAGGTAGCATTGGTCTGGACCAGTTGCATAATTTGTCAGCGAGGTTGGAGCAATCTCACAATCAGACTGAGCTTATCGAAAATTCTGATCAACTATTATTAGAACTGATCGAAAAATCCACAAATGCACTGCTAGTGCATTGGACAAGTATCTCCGCCCTACCAACAATCGAAGATGCATCGGGAACCAACTGATAATTTGATTAGACAACTTCTTTCACGTCGACCCCAAATCGATATCCTTCACCATGAATTGTTTGAATCACCTGAGGATTTGCCGGATCATCTTCTAGCTTTTTTCTTAACCTTCTTACCAGAACGTCAATGGTTCGATCCTGAGGCGACCATTCTCTGTGGGCCACTCTGGGCATCAAGCGTTCACGGGACTGAGTTCTATTCGATTCCCTCACAAATATAGATAATAAATCCAACTCCGATCGTGTCAGCTCGACTAGTTGTCCATCTGGTTTAGTCAATTGACGCAATTCAAGGTTTAGTGTCCAGCCAGAAAAACACCAGGTGCCGGTAGCTTCTATACTATTATTCTGCTCTCTTGTTCTGCGCAGGACATTTTTTACTCGGGCTAGAAGTTCACGGGGATTAAAGGGTTTGGTAACATAGTCGTCAGCACCGATTTCGAGCCCGACAATTCTATCGACATCGTCATTCCTGCCAGTTACCATAATAATGGCAATATCTTCCACAACCCGCAGGCTTCTCGCCAGTGAAAGCCCATCTTCTCCTGGTAAATTTAGATCCAGCAAAACCAAATCTATTTTCCGCCCGCTCAGCATACGACGCATATCGTTGCCATCAGTCGCCTCACTGACTAGAAAACCTTCATTTCGAAAGTACTCAGCCATACGACGCCGGGTGACAGGTTCGTCTTCAACGAGTAGTAAGTGGCAATTTAGGCTCATGATTGAATTATTTTGTTAATGGCCAGATTGAATATATAATATGTTCCTTCATTAAGACGCAAAAAGCCAGCAATAACTCGCGCTCGGGTCTTGCCAGGCGTCTAAAACCGGTCACGCCAATTACAATGCAGCTACGGGTTTACGAATTAATTGATCGGTAAAAATATTAACAATTTCGTACAAACAGACCCTTTCACAGATTGTCTGATAGTGTATGTTTGTCGTTATCAGGATGCCAGGTTTCGTGCGTAGAAGACTATTCTGAAATGAGGTGTATTTTATGAGAAAAGGCTTCTCGAAAGCACTAATCATTCGATCGTTACAGACGATAATTTCAATCCCTTTTATGACCACTACCGAATTGAATTCTAGTTGCATAATTAAGAGCTTACTACTTAAACCGAAATTGATATAGAAATGAACCTTCCATTTATCGAACCACGGCTACTACAGCCAGGGTTGAGTCGAATCCAGCCTGGAACCGAGATTTATCGAGTGCCAGCACAAGGTCTTATTATCATTAACCTTCACCCAGGCGACGTAGTAGTTATTACGGATCCTGAAGGACCCCAACCTGGTGAGATTACAGCATTTAACACAGCCGGGCTAGCTGACCCCGGCTTACTGGGATTAACAGTCAATTCCGATGGCAATGCGGTGCAGACAGTCTTGAATGGCCAAGGTCCATCTGAAAGAAGGGTGCGTCTCGGATTAAAAACCAGACAAATTAGTACCGATAAGTTGCCATGTCACCGATTCTTTGATCAGCACAAAGAAAGTTTATTAAAGTTAACCGCCAGCGAAACCTGCTGTTGCCTAATTGCATCAGTGGGTGAAAATATGCAAGTTGACCAGCACAACGCCCCTACTGACCTGCAGGCTGTGGTGTCGCGTTTAACACCAGTGGCGTTAAATGACATGCCATTACCTGACCCACTGGCAGAACCCCTGGAAGAAATTCGGATTGCAGCAAGAACCGGGCGCGCCTATACCGTTAAAGCTGGCCAATACATCCAGGTAATTGACGTTGCTGGACGCGAGTGTACAGATTTTCAGGCCTTCGATCGGCGGCGCCTCGACAAGGGCATAGAGCGACCGATCGACATAACTGGCACCCGCACCTTAATGAGCTGCGGATATCCCCTGCCAGGCCTGCATTCCAAGTATTTAAATGCTGAAATGGAGCCTCTTGTAGAGGTAATACAAGATACAGTAGGCCGGCATGACACATTTGGTTATGCCTGTACTGCTAAGTATTATCAGGACCAGGGCTATTTTGGTCACGCCAACTGCTCGGACAATTTTAACCATGCATTAGCAGAGTATGGAATTCAACCACGCAAAGGCTGGGAGGCAACCAATTTTTTCTACAATACCAATATCGACGCTACCAATGTAATGTATCTGGATGAACCTTGTTCGCGCCCGGGTGATTATGTGTTATTGAAAGCCATGACTGATATTGTATGTGCCTCGTCTGCCTGTCCTGACGACACGACTGCTGCCAATGGTTGGAACCCCACTGATATCCACATACGAATCTATGCTGAAAACGAACCGTTTAAACGCGCCATCGCCTTCAGAAACAAACCAGATGATGACATGAAACTCACTAAAGAAACCGGCTTTCATCCGGCTGCTGAAAAACTCACGCGAAACTTTGTTGAATACAAGGGCTTCTGGCTAGCCAGTCATTACAACAATCTCGGCAAAGAACAGGAGTACTATGCCTGTCGGGAACGCGCTGCGGTTATCGATCTATCCGCCCTTCGGAAATTCGAAGTCACAGGTCAAGATGCAGAATCACTGCTCAACTGGACATTAACCCGCAATGTACGCAAACTGGCTCAGGGTCAGGTGGTTTATTCCACAGCCTGTTACGAACACGGCGGCATGTTTGATGACGGCACACTGTTGCGCATGGGGCAGAACAATTTTCGCTGGATCGGTGGTGATGAGTTTGGTGGTGAATGGTTACGGGAACAAGCCCGGGAAAGAGGACTTGATCGGGTGACTGTAAAGTCATCTACGGATCAGATCCATAATATTTCCGTACAGGGGCCACGCAGCCGAGAGTTGCTGAAAAAAATAATCTGGACTCCACCTGCTCAACCCAATATGGACGAACTCGGTTGGTTTAGATTTTCAGTCGGCCGACTTCACGAATTTAATGGAATATCAGTAATGGTTTCCCGAACCGGGTATACCGGGGAATTGGGTTATGAGATTTGGTGTCATCCATCTCATGCTGAGACTGTCTGGAACGCCGTTTTTGATGCCGGTGCAGAGTTCGATGTTTCACCGCTGGGACTGGACGCCCTCGATGTGTTACGTATTGAAGCTGGACTCATTTTCGCTGACTACGAATTTACTGACGAGACAGATCCATTTGAAGCCGGTGTTGGTTTCACTGTACCGCTAAAATCCAAAGAGGAAGATTTTCTTGGGCGGGAAGCGCTGATTCGACGCAAGGCTAATCCGATGCGTAAATTAGTTGGCCTTGAACTGAATGGCAATGAGCCGGGAGTTCATGGCGATTGTGTGCATGTTGGACGACCGCAAATCGGCGTTGTAACATCAGCAACCCGGTCGCCGATTTTAAACAAAAACATTGCCCTTTGCCGGATAGATATAGCGCATAGTCAACCCGGTACAAAAGTTGAAGTGGGTAAGCTTGATGGCCACCAGAAACGTATCCCAGCAACTGTTGTCTCATTCCCATTTTATGACCCTGACAAGAGTAGGGTCCGGGCATAAGATCAAAAGGAATCTGTAGTTAACTGGCCGATTGTTCTGCAGTTTCCCTGCCTGCTATTTCTCTGCGTTTCTCCGGGCTGGCGGTCAAAAACCTGACGATTCGATCACTACACTGTCCATCAAATGGTGATATCAACCTGGCAGTTTCCAGAGTGTCATCAGCCAGTTTTTGTCGGTGCCCGGTATTGGATATTAAATTCTCCAGGCGCGACTCAAACTTGCGCTTATTTTTAAAAATTTCAACGCCACCGAAATCATCAAAATCACTATAGTTTAACCCGTTAAAGTCTACGACAAGAGAAGGTACCTGGCATACTACAGCCCATTTTACCGTTGATGAGAAACCAGCAATGAACAGGTCCGAAGCCGGCAATATATCGCGCAGTGATTTTGGACTAATTTGTAATTCATAATCGGTTTCGATAAATTTATACTGATCCAGATCCATCTTCGGATGCAGCGAAATAACTATATTATCCGACCAATTTTGGAGCACACCACAAAGATAGTGAATTTCCTGCCAGTGTTCGTCCCAGGGTAGCAAACCATGTTCACCGAGCTGAGGAAGTGCAACCGTTATCAAGGGTGATTTTCTGCCCAGTTCCTGACATATATTTACTGCCATTTCATTTCGCTTCAAATACCAATTGTAAAGCTCGTCATGCGAACAATGGCCAGTCAGAATAATTTTTTCCTCAATACAGCCCTGCTGTTGAAATCTTTGGCTGGCCTCTAATCCGTCTGCCATTAGCCATTCGCTATTACTACCTCCCATTACCCAGGGGTTTTGCGGCAATAAATCAAGTGCTGCCAGCAATGTCGTCTCAACCAGAGGATAGAAGCTATAACCAATTGAACCTTGACTCGGAAAATACAATTGTTCGGGGTATTTTTCACACAACCAATGATCTCGACCAATTTTTCGATTTCTTCTGGACGGCTGAAAAATCAAATTATCCGGACCACCCCCATAAGAAATTGGGACGATTACAGATGCGATGGAATTTACTCGACAGGCATCCAATACTGCAGGAATCAACCCTCCGGAAAAACTTCTATCATCTGGAACTGCAACCCCAGCAGGGTTTAGTCTGGAGATTAGCTCATGCGCTTTTTCACGTAAGAATTCAAGCGCTCTAAATTCTTTAAACACCCACCGCAACAACAAGACATGAGGTTGAATACCACGGATAATTAACCACACTGTAAAACGATGTAACAGGGATGTGGGCCTATCCTGACGTAGATCATCAGCATTTTCGAGAACTATGTACTGGATATTATCCGACTCAAGTATTGCCCCAAATTTAGCCGCATTCTTACTAGATAACAAAAAAATAGCTCGTCCAGAATTACTCGTTTCAAGACGCAGTGCGATCGCCCGCATTTCCTGAAGTGATGTACTATGAACAGGACAAAAGAGAACCGTAAGCGGAGAGTTTATGGTCACGCAACCCTCAAAAAAAGCCAATTAACTTGTGGTTTAAACATCATCAATCTACTTTCTCTACAATCAACTTGGCCAGTGACCGCTTTATTCTGACAGCATCCTCAGTCTCGCTGGGCAGAATAACCCTTTGAAAATATTTCATATGGATTTAAAAGCCAGGGCCCACCGATTGGGAAGTTTCTGCTACAGAGGGTTTTAGGGGAACCAATTATATCAAAGGATATAAGTTACTGTGGGCACTTAAGTCCTATAGAAATAATAGCGGGCGAGCACCAGGAATCAAGTCAGCCATGTCCAGGACATCAAAAACATTAATTCATTATGGGAATAAACCTAAGATGAAGATAAAATAGACAGATCAGTTTCACAAATCACCAATAGCTAGTTTCCAATTATCTAAAAAACGTTAATCACCCTCTCCCCAGGTGTTACGGTCACTGGAACACGCTAGGTTTATCGCAAATTAACAAATGCAGGAGAAACCAGCAGATGAGTCAAAATCAGTACAGTAACGGTTCAGGAATCCGCACAGGAGAGCAATATCTACGGGGGCTACAAGATGACCGCGATGTATGGACCCAGGGCAATCGTGTTGTCGATGTAACTAAAGAACCCGGCATGGCCCGAGGCGCGGCGACACTGGCCTCGTTTATGGATCGACAACATCAGACTGAATACCAGAATTCAGTGACCTATGTCGACGATAATGGCACTCGGTGCGCCATGGCTCACAAAATTCCCAAATCGGCCCAGGATATTAAAGAGCGGGGCAGCGCTTATTATGAATGGGCGAAATGGTCGAATGGTATGTTTGGCCGCACGCCAGACTATAAAAATGCTTCGCTGATGGCATTCGCCGCCGCGCCTGATTTTCTCGCTCAGGGCACCAAAGGACAAGCTGACTTTGCTGCCAATATGAACGCGTTTTACGACTATGTTCGTAGCAACGACAAAATTCTAACCCACACGCTGGTTAATCCCTCAGTATCTCACGAACAGGCGATTCAGGGTAAGTTTAGCGATAAGGTCGCGCTCCATGTAGTCAAGGAAACTGATGCTGGAATTATCGTCAATGGCGCACGCTTGCTTGCCACATTAGGGCCTTTCGCCGATGAGATTGAGGTCTTCCCCTCAACAGTTCTTCGTGCATCTGACGAAAACATTCCATTTGCATTCGCATTTGCACTGCCAATCAACACTCCTGGCATGCGTTTGATATGCAGAGATACCTATGATCATGGCAAATCACATTTTGATGCACCTTTGGCATCAAGATACGAGGAAATGGACGCTGTCGTCATTTTTGATAATGTTCTGGTTCCATGGGAACGCATCTTCATGTATGGGCAACCAGAATTATGCAATCAGGCGTTTGGAGCCACCAACGCTGTGGTGCATATGGCACATCAGGTGGCAGCCGGCAAGCTAGCCAAAGCCGAGTTTCTAGTCGGTATTATGTGCGCCATAGCCAAGGCCACAGGACGTGATAAGGATCTGTTCACCAAGGGACTCATATCGGAAGCTATGTTTATGGTCGAGTCTGTGCGAGCATTTCTTTATCATGCAGAAGCAGAGGCGCATGCGGATGAGCGGGGTAACTTCGTTCCATTGCGTCGCCCGCTGGACACTTCGCGCAACATGTTCCCGAAAATGTATCCGCGTATGGTAGAAATACTACAACTGCTGGGCGCCTCTTCGCTTATGGCGACTCCAGCAGAGGCAGACTTTTCCAATGAGTTAGCTGACGATGTAGCACAGTACTTTCAGGTTGCTAATCTGGACTCCCGCGACCGAGTGGCGCTATTCAGACTGGCCCATGACGTCGCAGTATCAGGATTTGGCAACCGCCAAATGTTATATGAGCGCTTCTTTTTTGGACCGCCCATCATCATGCAGTCGGTTTATTATGACATGTATAACAAGGAAGATATGATCCAACGCGTGGATGCCCTGCTTGAGGAAAGTTAGTTAATGATTCTTCAGCCGGCAAAGACTCTCGCAACAGAGTCTTTGCCGGAGCTTCACCCTGGATAATTCTAACTTAATTACTAACCTACCCTACCAGACTTAGTGAAACATCACTATAGATTGTGAGCGTTTCATCAGCTTACTGTCTAAATATACAGATTCTATAAATCTTTAAGAGATCGTCCGTAAAAAAGTTTTAAAAACTCTTTGTCGCCTGTTAGTCCGGGTTTATCGGCGAAAGAAAGAATTGCCATCACCCGTCTGCTGTTAGCTCCAACCGGTGCTGCCTTGTGCAAATTATATTTCCCTTTAAACAAAGTTAAAGTGCCAGGCTTTATGGATAGTGTTTGAACCAGTTCGCTTTGGCCCGAAAAAACCTGGGAGATATTTTCGTAGTCGTCTTCGCCACCCTGACTGCGAAGGCCGGGAGCATAGTTAAAACTGCCACCGCGCTCTGCGTCCTGCAACATCAAAGTAACGATGAAATCTGCACCATCAAAATGCCAATCTTGTAATTCATACTCTTCAGCAACAGTAAAGACACAACCGGACAACGGGCAATCAGATGTATGAGCTGCAGTCATTTTCATGACTTTACCAATAAACTCACTCATTTGTGGCCAGGCGTGAATCAGCATAACCGGATTTGTTACAGAAATATAATCCTGTGCAATGAAACGAATCTTAGTTAACGACGAATAACGTCCGGGGTGATTCTCTGGTAATTCTTCGCGGGATTTGCCCAGGGTTTTGTCATCAACATCATCATAAGCAAAGTAGTGGTCTACCTGATGGGCATTGGGCAGCAGTCTCTCTGCTTCAGCCAGCGAATCAATTATCGCCTGAGGCTTAAGAAATCCATCTAAAACACAGGCCCCATGACAGTCCAGCTGCGATTGGCACCATTGCACCAGTTCTTCACCTGAAGCAGTCTCGAGTTGATCCAGGGGATAGGCTCGAAGATCAACTAAGTCTTCCATCCTGACGGGTGTTTCAGAATTCACCGAGTGAATCCGTTAAGAATCAGAGGAACTAACAAGCTGAAGCTTCCGGGTCCATAAAAAGATCGAGGATTTTTGCGTAAACCCACTCGTTATAAACCTCATGGAACGAAGACAATGACATTCGGCCTGATCGGAGGCGACAAAGTCCCAGTTAGCAAACTTAATTTTGATAGATAGTTTCATTTATTCAGACCGGTTTACACCGGTCTGAATATTCCTACAAATTAGCCTGGTCTGACAACTGCGTGATCGTCAGTCTTCTCATGTCCTTGAAGAATTTGCTGTGTACTACTCTCCGATTCCTGCAGTTCCTTAATTGATAAATGGCAGGCAATTTCATGACCATTGTCTAATTTCCGAACAGGAGCATCCGTAGACTCACAGGTGCCCTCGATAGCCATCGGGCACCGATTGTAAAATGGACAACCAACCGCTTTTATCTCTACTCCACGAGCAATACCGGCCGCCATTTCCCGTTTCTTCATTGATTCTTCTAACCACCCAATACGAAGCTCGGGCACAGAACTAATTAATAAACGTGTATAGGGATGAAATGGTGGTTCCAAAACCTCGTCAGTAGGACCTTGTTCGACAACCCTGCCTGCGTAGAGGACAACAATTTCATCCGCAAAAGAGGAGACCGTAGAAAGATCATGACTTATGAAAACGAACGATACTCCGGTTTTGTCTCGTAACGCGGTCAACAATTTGATTACATTAGCACCCACAATACTATCCAGTGCCGAAGTTACCTCATCACATAACATGACTTCCGGGTTTGCTGCCAAAGACCGTGCCATATTGACCCGCTGCTTCTGACCACCAGATAACTCCATGGGGTATCGACTGGCAAACTCCGCCGGTAATTCAACCATTTCCAGAATATCTGTTACACGCTTATACTTCTCCTTACCACTTAAGCCATGATAAAACTGCAGTGGACGGCCAAGAATCTCACTTATGGTTTGCTTGGGATTTAGAGCCGTGTCGGCCATTTGAAAAACGAATTGAATTTTCTGTAATTCTTCTAATTTTCGATCATCCAATGCACCATTGAGTTTTTCGCCATCAAGTGTCAGTTCGCCTTTTGCGGGCGGTAAAAGGCCTGCCATTACCCTAGCCATAGTGGATTTACCACAACCGGACTCACCAATTACACCAACCACATGACCGTTTTTTACCTCGACATTAATATCCCTCAATACGGTAACTGCAGGCTCTCCATTTAGAATACGACCATAACCTGCGGTCATATTTTTCACAGAAATAGCAGAGTTGTCCTGGTCATGCTTGCCTGTTACTTCAACTCCCTGGCCGGCGGCAGGTTTCGGACGTACTGCTTCCATGAGTCGTTTAGTATAGGCATGAGAAGGGTTATTTATAATCTGCTCCGCAGGCCCTTGCTCCATAACCTCACCGCTGTACAGCACAACAATATAATCAGCTATTTGCGCGACAACTGCGAGATCATGGGTCACGTAAATAGCTGCTGCGTTTTCTTCTTTAATTACTTTCTTAAACGCCTTTAGCACTTCGATCTGTGTCGTAACATCCAAAGCCGTGGTCGGTTCATCCAGAACCAACAAATCTGGTTTACCGCATAACGCCATTGCAGCCATTAGGCGTTGTAACTGACCACCGGACACCTGATGAGGATAACGCTTACCCAGACGATCGGGATCAGGTAACTCCAATGCCTTATATAATGCAGTGGCACGTTCCGTGGCTTCGTCCTGATCCAGTATGCCATGTAGAACAGATGACTCAGTAACCTGTTCGCCGATAGTAATTGCTGGATTAAATGTCGCCGCGGCACTTTGCGCTAGATACGCAACATTCTGTCCGCGAATCTCACGCTTGCGCAAAGGCGGCATAGTCAACACATCTTCGCCCTTTAAAAGTACCTCACCACCGGAGAACTCCAATCCAGGTTTAGTATAAGAAAGTGACGCTAATGAAATCGTCGTCTTGCCGGAACCCGATTCACCAATCAGGGCGACTACCTGCCCCTCATAAATATCGAAACTTACGCCCTTAACAATGGGTATTTCCTTTTTCTCATCATTGTAAGCGCTAATTCTTAGGCCTTTAACTTCTAGTATTTTTTTCATTGCACTACACCATCTTCTTAGCCAGGCTTCCACCCGACTTAGCTGAGATATCATCAACGATCAAGTTGACAGCGATTGTGAATGTGGCGATAGCAATTGCTGGCCAGATGGCTGCATAGGAGCCATAAGTCAGTCCTTGCAAGTTCTCTCTCACCATGCTACCCCAATCTGCCTGGGGTGGCTGAACCCCCAGACCAAGAAAACTCAGACTTGAAATAAATAGCACAACAAACACCAAACGAAGGCCAAAATCAGTTGCTAGTGGCATGGCCGCATTTGGCAAAACCTCCGCTCTGATAATGTACCAGAGACCCTCCCCACGGGCCTTGGCTGCCTCAACATAGTCTTGCACTATAATGTCCTGAGCTAGAGCTCGCGCTATTCGAAACACACTGGATGCATAAATCAGGGCTGCAATGCTCACCAGTATCGGAATAGAAGACCCAAAGGCTGCTATGGCAATTAGGCCTAACATAATAGAAGGCAGAGCCAGGATTGCATCATTGACACGACTGATACCCATATCTACCCAGCCACCTTTAACTGCAGCTGCAATGCCCAGAGTTATGCCAATCATATAAGCCATAATTGTTGCAGCTAGTGAAATTCCTATCGTCATGCGCGCGCCCCAGATTATGCGCGAAAAGGTATCTCGACCAATGGAATCAGTGCCCAGATAGAAATTGTCATAGGCGTCGAGAAAGCTGTCGTCACCATCCATATCCATTTCATGGTAGGGGGCAATCCAGGGTCCAATAACTGCAATTACTAGCCAGAAAGCCACTATTGCAACTGATATTTTGCCAAGCCATGTTAATTTTAGCCGACGCTTTGGCGGAGCATCAGGAAGCTCATCAAACTTGTCAATTTCCGCAATAACATCGTCAGCAGATTTTTTCGTTTCTTCAGTCATTTTTCAATCCTACTTCGGGTGTCTTAGACGCGGGTTCGACAATATCGATGCCACGTCTGCGAGCAATATAAGTACAACATACACACCACAAAAGATCATGGCGCAAGCTTGAACCAATGGCAGATCTCTGGTCTGAACACCATCAATCATAAGTTTTGCCAAACCAGGATAGGCAAATATCGTTTCGACGATAACAACTCCACTGACCAGATAAGCAAGGTTTAGTGCAATGACATTAACGATAGGTCCGATAGCATTGAATAGCGCATGGCGAAGAATTATCCGTGTGCGTGGCACACCTTTGAGAATGGCCATTTCGATATAGGGCGAGCTCATAACATTTAGTATGCCCGCCCGGGTCATGCGAATCATTTGTGCAGACACCACAATAATCAGAGTGGTCATTGGCATTGCCAGCGCCCGCATAAGTTGCCAGCCTGATTCATCACCGCTCAAGTAGGCTATCGCGGGTAACCAGTGCAATTCTACGGCCAGAATTAACACCAATACCGTAGCAATAAAAAATTCAGGTACTGAGATTGTTGCCAAGGTTCCGAAAGTTACGATCCTATCCAGCCACGTACCAGGATGCATTGCTGCATAGAGTCCTAGCACAACCGACATAGGCACGGCAATTAATGCAACCATCCCCGCCAGAAACATGGTATTACCCAACCGACCGCCAATCATGCTTGAAATTGACGCACCACCAGCTTTGGAAATACCCAGATCGCCGCTGGCCATATTGCCGAGCCAACTAAAGTATTGGACATAGGCTGGCTGATCCAGACCCAGTTTCGCGCGTAGTGCTGCGAGGGTTTCTTCAGTTGCGGCCTGGCCTAATAAAATCTGTGCCACATCGCCAGGCAGAATACTTGTACCAACAAACACGATAATTGAAACGACAAAAAGTGTCGCCACGCCTATGGCTATACGGCGTAGAACCATTTGCGTCATCATAAGCTGGTTCTCATAGAGTTTTTAGTAACCATACATCACTAATAGTTGAATTGTTCCGTGCAGATAAATACGATTAAACATACATTTTGTGCACGATAAATCTAAACGAAAAAGGGTCTGCAATCCTAAGGATGCAGACCCTCTATTTCTCAGGTCCTAATTATGCCTAGCTGACGCTTACGCGAGCCATGCAAACTCTGGCCATTCCAGAGCACCTAATTGACCCAACGGAACTTTCGGCACACCCATAACGTTATCAGCGATAGCGTCGTTGATGTTGGAGAAAGCCGGAATACACATACCGCTGCCTTCATGAATCAAAGTCTGCATTTCACAATACATATCGTGACGCTTGGCCGGATCCAGTTCTGCCAGAGACTCACTCAACAATACACCCATGCGATCGTTATTCCAGAAAGTATCATTCCAGGCTGCACCAGGTGCAAACTGAATAGCCATCTGAGAGTTAGCCGTAGGACGCATATTCCAGGTGACCACGTTAATTGGTTGCTTCATCCAAATTGCACCCCAGTATCCATCGGTGGGTACTTTTTTGATTTGCAAATCAAAACCAATTTTTGCACAGTTAACCTGAGCCAACAGAGCTACGTCTTCTATACCAGGAGCAACAGGAGCCACATAAATCTCGGCACTGCTGATTCCAGCTTTTTCAAAGTGATGCTTGGCTTTATCTGGATCGAATCCCCGCTGGGGTAACTCGTTACAGAAATCGGGACCATGGGCAGACATAATAGGCGTGTCGTTACCAACAGACCCCTTACCTTTCAGGATACGCTTAACGATACGTTCGCGATCCTGAATATATTGAAAGCCCTTCACGAAGTCGGCGTTGTCACCGGGTGCTGAGGTTTTCAACATGCAAATACCAACCTGCAATGCGGCAGGTGTTGAAAGCAGATTGACGCCGCCGGCAGCTTCGATCTGACGGAAAGCCTTGGGGTCAACGGTCGAAATTAACTGCACATCACCAGAAATCAATGCATTAACGCGAGCTACTGGATCGGTAATGGCGGTAATTTCGATACCATCGAAGTTTGCGCCTTCACGCCAGTAGTTCTCATTACGCTTATGTACTGACTTCACACCAGGTTCAAATGCTTCCATGGTAAATGGGCCGGTACCATTGCCATCACCAATAGTGCCATTCTTGACAATCTTGGTCTGGAACAGTCCCATCAGTACAGGAAGATCGGCATTTGGCGTATTCAATACCGCTTGAACTTCATGACTGCCGGTTTTCTTCCACTCAGTTACAGATGATAAAACTGATTTAATTACAGAAGTTGAATCGTCGCCCTTATGACGGTTCATAGAGTAAACAACATCATCCGCTGTCAGTGGGCTGCCATCATGGAAGTTAACCCCTTTACGAATTTTGAAGTTCCACTTCATCGCATCACCGCTGGCTTCAAAACTTTCCGCCAACTCTGGCTGTGGAACCAGATCATCAGAATGTTGGACCAACGAGTTATAAGTAGCGCGACCACGGCAATAGTCAACGGTCGACGTAAATTGTGGCGGATCTAATTGATCATCAGGTCCATGTAGATTGGATGCAAATCTTGGTGTGCCACCTTTTTTAGGTGTGCTTGCTCTGGCTTCACTAGCACCGGAAAGCAAATTCTGTGCAGCAGCGGCAGTAACGCCGGTAGCGGCCATCACTTGTAATACAGTTCGACGGGATGCCTTCTTGCTGACCATTTTATCCAGAAAGTGCTTGTCAGCGCGATCCAGATTCTTATATTGAAGCTCGCTGGAAGCGGACTTTTGATTTGGTTTATCTTTCATTAAACAAACTCCTCAACTGATATTTATAAATTAATTAAAATAATCTTTTGGGTTTTTTATCTCCGCGGGCACCAGGTTCCCTGCAGCAAATAAGGTCCAGACACGTAATAGGAATTGGCAACAAATACCCTAATCCACGCAATGTCTTACCGAACGGGTTCCAATATACCACAAAAGAGATATTTGCCACCCTGTCTATAAAACAGTGCTCCAGGCACACCCAAAACTGAAACTACGGCTCCTAGCTTATCCTCGATTCACATTACCAATAGCGAGAATCCGTAAGAAATTGTCCCATTCACGCCGCATTGTCCTCGGAAAGCACATCCTCCTGAGCAGACTGCTGAACACTCTCAAAAGCGGCACTTGAGGCATGAATAGCGGTTGGGGTAACAGTTGCCTGGTGTTCTGGCGTTATAAATTCGCGCCGAGTCATACGATAAAAGGAAAACAGGGCCAATAATAAGTGTGCCAGCCCCAACGACCATAGAAATGAATCATCACCTAATATGTCCATCATCACAGCGACTACCAGTGGGCCCGATACTGCGCCGATACCTCCAACCATTACCAGACTTCCGCTGGCCGCAATCATTTGCTCTGGTTGCAAATGGTCGTTGGTATAGGCAATGCAAATAGAATACAACGGTAAGGACAAGCCACAAAAAACACCTATCGCAACATAGGGCCAATAACCCGAAAGCTGGCCGAGGGGGATATTGGAAACGGCTGCAATGGACGCTAACAGGGTTACTGCAGTGAGAACCT
The DNA here is from genome assembly GCA_047615875.1 of Parasphingorhabdus sp. Lineage (GTDB taxonomy): Bacteria > Pseudomonadota > Gammaproteobacteria > Arenicellales > CAJQKF01 > JBLHGU01. Next base: position 102,623 of record JBLHGU010000001.1, on the reverse strand, counting down.
TGCGGCGGTCAAAACGATCTGACAAAGCGCCTATCGGCCATTGAAATAATACAGCACCGATAACCGCCGCCGTCATAAAATAGGAAATATCTCGGATCTCTAGCCCCTGACGTTGGGCGTATACCGGCGCCAGTGCGAAGAAAGTAGCCGTGACCATGCCGACCAGAAAAGTGCCTATAATTCCTAGCGGTGATGATTGAAATATATCCCGAACACGAATAGAAACCGCATCGTTAAACTGCGGTGGTGAACCTGCTGCAAGTAGCAGCGGCAACACAGCAACGGACACCAGAATGGATACCAGTACAAACAATTCGAAACTTTCTGGACTGGCAAGATTGAGGAATAACTGGCCGATACCAACACCAATATAAGTAACCACCATATACAGAGATAGTACTTTACCTCTGGACTCATTGGTGGCTCGATCATTTAACCAGCTTTCCGCAACAACGTATAAACCGGCAAAACAAAATCCACTGACCAAACGAAGACCTGTCCATACCCACAGATCTATAAAAATAGCATGCACCAATATGGCTGCTGAAGCCAGTGCCGCCAATGCTGCGAATACTCTTATATGCCCGACCTTTGCTAACACTTTCGGTGTGGAAATCGATCCCACCAGAAACCCAGCATAAAACGAAGACATTATGAAGCCTGTCATTGTTGTTGAGAAGCCTTCCAGATCCGCACGAATCGCTAGCAAGGACGCCTGCAAACCGTCGCCCAGCATGAGGATTCCGAACCCTAACAACAATGCCCATGACGAACGCAACGCAAACACTAATGTACTTTGTTGTGATTCACCCATACTATCAATACCAGCTGGCCTCAGGAATAGGCTGAATTCTACTTGTTTGTTGCCGCAGAAAGAAATAACTTGTGGGCCCCACCGGCACAATTATCCTCTGTAACAAAACAATCAATCGGACATTTACCAATGAGCAGGCGCTCCAGACGAAATACAAATACCGCGAGCCCCGCTAACAAGCGCCAGGTAAATTACAAGCGTTTAAGAAACCCTTTAACGCCGCAAGCGACGTTTAGTGATGATCAAATAGAAAGCATTCATGAAACGGCCTTACGCGTTATTGAAGAACTCGGCATTAAAGTTTTACACCCCGAAGCCAGGCAATTATTTAGTGCCGCTGGAGCAACGGTAGATGAAGCTACCCAGCTAGTTAAGCTGGATCGAAGCCTGATCGCATCAGTACTCGAGACATCACCCACTGAATTTGATCTGCAGGGTGCTACACCGGAACAACGGGTAACTCTCGGTGGAAATCATGTGGCTTTTGTCTGTGTAGGTGGCGCACCCCATGTTTCTGATTTGGACCGAGGGAAACGCCCTGCCACCCTTGAAGATACGCGTAACATTATTAGGTTGAGCGAGCATTTCGATGTAATTCATCTGGCATCGCCAAACGTAGAGCCCCAGGACATACCACTTCACCTGCGTCATTATCAAGCTACAGAAAGCCAATTAAGTTTAAGCAGCAAACCACCTTTTATATTTTCTCGTGGCAATGCTCAGGTGACTGATTGCTTTGAGATGATGCGTATCGCTCGCGGCGTGACTGAGTCGGCGTTTGCAGAAAAGGTCTGGTGTTACACCGTGATAAATACCAACTCACCACGGCAACTTGATATTCCCATGTGTCAAGGAATAATTGATTTCGCCCGCGCGGGTCAAATGTCCGTTATTACACCATTTACATTGGCGGGTGCGATGGCGCCGATAACCATGTCCGGCGCGTTGGTTTTGCAGCACGCAGAGGCTTTGTCCGGTATTGCTCTGGCTCAGATAGTCAATCCAGGTGCACCGGTGACCTACGGATCGTTCACATCAAATGTTGATATGAAATCAGGTGCACCGGCATTTGGCACCCCTGAATTTGTTAAAGCAGCCTTCGGTGCAGGCCAATTAGCCAGGCATATTGGCTTGCCGTGGCGGGGGTCCGGTGCCACTGCATCAAACGCGGCGGATGAACAATCGGTTTATGAATATCTGAATTCGGCGTGGGGCAGTTTACTCGGCGGAGTCAATATGATGTTGCATGCTGCCGGTTGGCTTGAAGGTGGGCTCACCGGCTCTATGGAGAAATTCATTCTCGATATTGAAATGCTACAGACCTTTGCAGAAATATTTCATCCACTGGAAATAAACGAACAAGAACTTGCCTTCGAAGCCATCGCCAGTGTGGAGCCAGGCAGCCACTTTTTCGGCTGCGACCACACCATGGCACGTTACCAAACTGCTTTCTACGAACCGCTCGTCTCAGATTGGAGCAACTTTGGACAATGGACCGATAATGGCAGTAAAACAGCCACAGTCCGAGCCAATGGAATCTGGAAGAATATTCTCAAAGACTTTGAACCACCCAGAATGGATGAGGCCAGAGTTGAAGCCTTGCAGGATTTTATTAATCGGAAAACTAGACAGGGTGGATCCCCCCCGCAATAACTAGTTTAGTTTAACGTCACCAAAAATATCGCCTAACTCATGTTCCGGTGCAACCGGCAGTAAGTCAGGGGCATCTATCCAGGTTCGGAGTAAGTGTCTGCGCTTCTCCGGCTGTGGCCAGTCTGTATACTCGGTACGAGCATGCAAAACGGTCCTGTTGTGCAATAACATGGTAACACCGGGCTGCAAGGTAAATTTCAATGCTAAAGCTCGATTGTTGGCGCAGGATTCAAAAAGATCCAGCGCTTGAGCCTGCTCAGAGGTTAATGGAACACCCAGATGATCAGCGGCCATCTCGGTAAATGGGCGATACAGAACACAACTAATTAACCCATTGTGACGGGCTAGTATAGAACGTTGGCTGGCGGCCGGTCCTGCAGCGGCCCTACCCTGACTACCTTCTACTTCCCAAACAGGGAATTTGTTAAACAATTGTTCGACACTATCAGGGTCTCGTCGATTCATTTCACGATAGATAGAACCCACATTGACTATCTCACTCTCTCCGCCGCTACGCGCACACTGAAGACAATGTAACAGGATAATTGTTGGCGGATCGGAATGAGGTGACAATCGACCCGGTGATCGATAGCCTCGATCGTCTGAGATATCAACATCGGTAAAATCTCTCACATCCTCGATCTGCTCTCCTCGAGGAGACTGTGGGACGATACGACCCAGGTGATTCGAAAGTTTGATCAGACGTTGCGATATCATGGATTTTCCCGCTTCGGATCCAAGCCCGTTAAGCAAGGCGAAGCCATAGTAATGCAATGAATTCGTAATCGCGGGTATGCTGGAATCTATACTTTCAGGATCAACCTGCAAACATAAATTTTTCAACTCTGGCATTAGCCCAACATCCCAGGGTTGATGCCCGGGATGCTGTGAGTTTTCAGCATTATGTCTAGACATTACTAACTGTTGGCACGGAGGCCTAACCGGTGCCAAGATAGGTTTCCATTGAATCATCCATTGCATCGACCCAGGGGGTATGATGGGTTGGCGACATGGTACCCGTCATTAGCGAACGATAGGCGTTGTTGCGAAAGCCCATAATATCTTCGTGCTTATGGTGCTCCCACTCCATAAACGTCTTGTTCACCGCTTCGATATCAAAACTTGGATAGTCGGTTGCATCAATCAGTTCCTGGGTGTAGTCGCCCTGGAACCAGATCATCTGTTCATCATCCTCCAACTTCTCTTCACGTTCCTGCCAGATCGCACTATTCGCGCGCATCTGATCAAGATCAGGGAGCTCTACGCGACCCATAATGACATCTCGCGCATACCAGGCCTGTGCATCAAACATGTTAAATGTGTAAAACTGATCCTGCATGCCGAGATAAAATAGTTTTGGATTCTGCTCCCAGACAACGCCTTTATACAGATTCTGCGTCCATAGACGATTACCGGTCTTAAGGCGCAGTGAATCTGGCATGAAAGGAAAGTGGTGCAAGTAGCCGGTGCAAAGAATAATCGCATCAATCTCCTTACTGGTGCCGTCCTTAAAGTGGACAGTCTTGCCTTCTAGCCTGGTAATCAATGGCTTGGTTTCCCAGTTATCCGGCCAGTGAAATCCCATTGGAGTGGTTCTATAGCAGGCGGTCATCGATTTGGCACCATATTTCCAACACTGCGAACCGATATCCTCAGCTGAATAGCTGGCACCAACAACCATTACATCTTTACCCTTGAACTCCAGCGCATCGCGGAAGTCGTGACCATGCAATATACGACCGTTGTAAGATTCAGAACCAGGGAAATGTGGCACATTCGGTGTTGAAAAATGCCCAGAACTGACGACCACATAGTCAAATTCTTCGGAGCTGTTGGTATCTGTGATCAGCTCGTTAACCGTTACGGTGAATTTTTCCGTAGCTTCTGAATATTCGACATTTCTAACCGCAGTACTAAATCGAATTTGATCTCGAACACCTGCCTTCTCAACGCGACCCTTAATGTAGTCCCACAAAACTGCTCGCGGCGGGTAAGAGCCGATTGCCTTACCAAAATGTTCTTCAAAGGTGTAATCAGCGAACTCCAGACATTCTTTAGGCCCGTTAGACCATAGATAACGATACATACTGCCATGCACCGGCTCACCATACTCGTCGGTGCCGGTACGCCATGTATAGTTCCACAAACCACCCCAATCGCTCTGCTTTTCATAACAGACAACTTCAGGAACGTCTGCACCCTTTTCTTTGGCAGACTGAAAAGATCTTAGCTGGGCGAGACCACAAGGACCTGCACCAATCACTGCTACTCTGGTCATGTTTTAAATTCTCCTGCGGAGTAAATAGAAATAGATTTGGGAAGCCCATTTAACTCAAATTATACCCAGTTGCAAAAAATCTAGCATTCCTGGATGATTATACAATTGTAGTGGTCGAGACTTAAAAAAATATCATCTCTTGAACAAAGTGAAACAAAGCAAGGATCTGAATTACTTTCGATGGTCCAATATATGCTCTCGATACCACTGCAGAGCATGGGTCAGGCCGTCACGAAGTGCAATACGATGAGACCAACCCAGTGAATGAATTCGTTCCACGTCGAGCAGTTTTCGTGGCGGCCCATCCGGCTTACTGGTATCAAAATTAATACTGCCCTCAAAGCCACAAATGTCTGCAATCAATTCCGCCAAATCAGCAATACTGCAATCCATTCCGGTACCAATATTAATGTGCGACAACATGGGCGATGTGACGGCCATATGACTCTCCCTATCCAGATTCATCACGAAAATACAGGCCTCGGCTAGATCATCAACATGTAAAAGTTCTCTCTTTGGTTGACCGCTACCCCAGATCGTTACAACCGGCTCATGATTTTTGGCAGCATGATCAAAACGTTTTAATAACGCGGGTACCACATGACTATTTTTTTCATGAAAATTGTCGTTTGGCCCGTATAGATTAGTTGGCATGACGCTGCGATAATCTGTACCGTACTGTCTGTTATAGGACTCACACAGCTTTATACCGGCTATTTTCGCAAGCGCATAAGGTTCGTTAGTCGGTTCCAAAGGCCCACTAAGCAGCTCTGACTCTTTCATGGGTTGAGTTGCTTGTCGTGGATATATACACGATGAGCCCAGGAACTGCAGCTTAGTGATTCCGCTCTGCCAGGCCGCATGAATAATATTGGTTTCGATTTGCAGATTTTGATAAATAAACTCTGCAGGAAAAGTAGAGTTAGCGTGAATACCGCCAACTTTCGCTGCAGCGAGATATATTTGATCGGGCTTTGAGGTTTGTAAAAATTCCCTTACCCGAGAGACATCGAGCAGATCCAACTCGTTCCGCCCGGCGGTTATTACCGCATTCGCTGGGTCCTGGCGGAGACTTCGCACCAGGGCTGACCCAACCATACCATTGTGACCCGCAACGTATATCCGCTTAGTCACGGGACCTTTCCTCATTCAATGAGTGATCTCGAAACAGTCGGCGTTTTTTTGCCTCGCCCAAATCATGCGCAACCATCTCTTCGACTAACTCATCGAGACTGATTTTCGGAGTCCAGCCTAGCTGACTCTTGGCCAGACTGGGGTTACCCAACAAAGATTCAACCTCTGTTGGTCTATAGTATTTAGCATCGACACGAACAATAACGTCACCGATATTTATGTTGGAAACAGTCGCTTCCTGAGAAGACGATATTTTCACGACTCGACCAACTTCTTCCAGATCAGAACCAGAGAACTCAATTTCCAGACCCAGCTTACTAGCCGCGATGCAGATAAATTCCCTTACCGAGACCTGCCTGCCAGTTGCTATAACATAGTCAGATGGCTCGTCCTGTTGCAACATCATCCACTGCATCTCAATATAATCTCGCGCATGACCCCAGTCTCGTAGTGCATTCATGTTGCCAATAAATAAACACTTCTCAAGCCCCTGCGAAATGTTAGCCAGGCTTCTAGTTATTTTGCGAGTAACAAATGTTTCACCGCGCCGTGGTGATTCATGATTAAACAGAATCCCGTTACAACCATAGATGCCATACGACTCTCGATAATTAATAGTTATCCAGTAAGCATAAAGCTTGGCAACACCATAAGGCGAACGAGGATAGAAAGGTGTTTTCTCGGTTTGAGGGGTTTCGTAAACAAGACCATAAAGCTCTGAAGTGGATGCCTGGTAAAAACGGGTTTTGTTTTCCAGGCCTAGTATACGAATGGATTCCAGCAGTCTCAAAGTGCCCAGGGCGTTCACATCAGCAGTGTACTCTGGTTCCTCGAACGAAACTGCCACGTGACTTTGCGCAGCCAGATTATAGATTTCATCTGGCTGAATGCTTTGTACCAGACGAACCAGATTCGTTGCATCAGTCAGATCACCATAGTGAAGGAAGAAACGTTGATGCTCGATGTGAGAATCTTCATAAATATGGTCAACACGCTGAGTATTCAACGACGAACTACGTCGCTTGACACCATGAACCTCATAGCCCTTTTCAAGTAAAAACTCGGCGAGGTAGGAACCATCCTGACCGGTAATTCCAGTAATAAGTGCAACTTTTTGAGACATCATCTTCCTTACAAAAAACTAATTGTGAAACAAACTTAAAATGGCAGGGGGAGCTTACTAGTACGTCCCCCATCTATAACGAACACCTGGCCTGTGACAAAGGCGGCATTTTCTGAGGCCAAAAAAGCCGCTAAATTACCCACATCACCCGGCTCACCAATGCGCCCTGCGGGATGCAAAGCAAAGAGATCCTGCCAGGCCTGTTGGGCATTATCCTGTGCATTTATGTAGTCATCACTCAATGCCGAACGTATCCAGCCTGGAGCGATGGCATTGACGCGAATATTGTCTTTACCCAAATCAACCGCCATGGCCCTGGCCAATCCATGTACAGCGGCCTTACTACTACAGTACGCCACATGTTCGGGATTCGCAGCTATCCCCTCTATCGAACCAATATGTATGATACTCGCTGCGCCAGCTTCGCGCATCAAGGGTAACAATTTTTTGGATAAAAATACGGGTGCCGTAAGATTAATTGCAAGCATGCTCTGCCAGTCTTGCAGATTCATGTCGTCAAGAGTTTTCTCAAACATGACTCCTGCGTTATTGACTAAAACATGAAGGCAATCAAATAATTTCCCTAGTTCAGCTGCCACTTTATCAAAACTATCTGACTCAGCAAGATCAGCCTGAATCCAGCAGGCATTTGGATTTGTTTCTAGCTCCGCTGGTATAGGACTACGTTGGACGACGGCAACTTTCGCACCCGCGGACAAAAGGGCCTGACTAATACCCAGACCAATGCCCTGCCCTCCGCCAGTTACGACAGCGGTCTTGTTGATTAAATTAATCATGCTACCTGATTTTCTCTACTTTCAGTTGGCAAGGATTATTTCTGTTAGCCATATACCGCCTTTGCCCCGGTTATCTCTATGCACTCACCACAAATATAGCGTGCCTCGGTGGAAGCCAAAAATGCAATAACATCAGCAATCTCTTCTGGCTCCGCCACATGTCCCAGTGGTACTGTTTTTCCCAAATCAGCTATGGCATTTACCGGATCAATCCCACGCTTTTCGAAGCCACTGCGCATCATGGGAGTATTGACCTCATTTGGACAGACCGCATTAACCCGAATACCGTCTGCGGCATGATCTCTACCAAGGTTTCTGGTTAGTGCAGCGACCGCGCCTTTGCTGGTGCAGTACGCAACATGAGCCGGCCCGGGATAAATTCCCCAGGTGGAAGAGGTATTGACTATGGCCCCACCGCCGGCCTGCTTCATATAAGGGATCGCTGCTCGGCATAGAAAAAATACCGCAGTTAAATTCACATCCAGTGCAGAAAACCACATATCATCAGTTGTATCGAGAATGTCTCCTCTCGGGATGATTCCCGCGTTATTTAGCAAAATATCCAAACCACCCAGCTGTTTAACAGACTGATCGATCAAAGCTTCACAGAACGCTTTCTCGCGAAGATTACCCGCCAGGTATTCGACTTTTCGACCCGCCTCCAGATAGGAGGTTTGTAACTTCTGGCAAGCGTCCACATCTATGTCGCTGAATAGCACCTGGGCACCTTGTTCTAAAAACAAAGAGACGAGAGTCTGACCTATGCCTCCTGCACCACCCGTAATTACAACCCTTTTATTCTCAAATCGCTTCGACACATTAATACCTGACAAAAATAGATTAGCAATTTCACTCTAAGACTGCAGCAATCCCACACACTTAAAGTATTTTACCGAGATTAAATTTATTCTGCACAGAACATGATTATATATTCCTGAACAATTTTTCCCATATTCAAAATGACTATTCTTCCCGTGAAGCCGGCAGCCCCAAATGGTGTAACCTTTTTAAAAGTTCTTTTAGTACGTCCCGATCCTGATAGGGCTCGTTCCTAATTACATACTGTGTTGTGAAATCAGGATTTTCAGCTAACGATCTTTCTATCTCCCCCCTTGCTCTATCTTCCTCTCCCAAAGCAAGCAATGCGGAGGCCCGGTAACATCGGGAACGACGAGTATGAAATGGCAACTGTTCTGACGCCAACAGCATTTCCCGATACTTTTGCGCGTAGTGCAAAATAGCGATCCTTTCTTCCATAACCCATACGTGTAAAAACGGGTCAAGGCTTTCGGCCAGATCCAATAATTCAACGGCACGGTCGAGTTCCCCAACATATAGGAAGAAAGCGGCACAGCGACCCATAACATAGGCATCATTGGGTGCCAGTTTTAACGCCTTCTCGTGGTGAATTCTGCTTGTCTCATAATCGGCATAAACCTTCATCAAGAGCACCCCCATAATTCTATGGGCCTCGGGGTCTGATGGGTCAAGTTCAAGGGCTCGTCTCAGGTAGGTTTCTGCGAAGCCCATGTCAAAGGTTGGCAAACCGGAGTCTGAACAAACATACATCGCATAAGGACGACCAAAGTTAGGATCTTCTTCTATAGATTTTGTGAACCATTTCTTCGCATTGTGAATATGCTCGTCTGTCACCCCGCCCATACGGTGCAAATCCAGCCCACGCAAATAGCATTCGTAGGCCGTCATATTTTCTGGTCGTTTTAGCCGAGCTGCTGATATCGCGTCATGTTCGATTCTGCCCGAAACAGTAGATGAAATTCTCATAGACAACTCATCAAGAATGTCAAAAATATCATCAAAACTTCGCTGGATTTTATCCGACCAGATTATTTCTCCATCGTTGGTGTTGGATAACGAGACATTCATACGAAATCTGTTACCGCTTTTTCGCACAGAGCCGCTGAGAACATATTTCACGCCCAGCGTGCGACCAATTTCAACTGGGTCATTGGAAATTAATGAGGAGGTCGCCGAACGAGACGAAACAAACAGATTGCTCAACCGACTTAACTCGAGAGTCAAATCATCGGTCAAACCTTCTGCCAAAAAGGCCTGATCTTCATCAGCAGATGTAGCTGTTTTAAATGGCAAAACAGCCAAAGAATTCGGCCTGATGCTCTTTTTAACCGGCTTAACACGGGTCGGCTCTACCTGGAACCTATGCCGATCCGCTTGTTCTCGAACTCGATACACCCGAATCGGGTCAGATATCCCCTTAAAAGCAAACTCCCCTAAGTCGTCAAAGCGACAGGGCGAATTTCTTGCAATATGGGCCACCAAAGTCTCAGACACATCTATTTCCCCAGGCTCTGAGGCAGACTGAATCCTCGATGCGAGATTAACCCCGTCACCGCGTAAATCGTCACCAATCTGAACAACATCAGCCATATGCAGTCCAAATCTCATATTACTACTTGAGGTATCCGCTAATCCTGCCAAACTACTGCGGCTGGCTATTGCAGACTTTATGGCATTTACAGCACTTGGAAACTCCGCAAGCAACGCATCGCCAACATGATTAAACACTCTGCCGCCATGCTCACCGACTACTTCTTCAATCTGATTAAGGCAATTATCAATCTTCAGTATGCTCTCTTCTTCATCTAACTCCATAGCCGCTGTTGAACCAACATAATCACAAACCATTATGGTGACCAGCTTTCTGTCCAATGAAACGCCATTCATAACTATTTTTTACTCATTAGATATTACTTGGAGACTTAATAAATGTCAGTGTGTCGACGAATCGAGTTTATTGCACAAAATTAAACACCTCAGTTAAAACAATTTTAACTGAATTCACTCACCAACTGTATTTCCAGCATCACCCTGGCCAAACATCTACTTGAAAACTTTAAGCTCTCCAATAGCGAGACCGGGAATAGTATACTGCGATTAGTCGAACACCAAACAACCGAGCATCTTAAATGATTAAGGAATCTGCGGAATTAAAGGCCATCGCCCGGCGATGGGCCGAATCGCTTTGCAACAAGGATCGTGATGTACTGAAAAATCTTTTCTGTGATTCGGAATGCCTGGTTTATATCGGAACCGATATCGATGAGGTTTGGTCTGGCAAATTGGTCAGAGAAGTTTACCCAGAGCACGCTTTCAATTACCCGGCATTCGAAATGCAATGCACTGAAGTCAAGGCTTACGAAAATGGTGGCACCGGTTGGGCTATATGGTTGGGAATGTGTAAATTCAATCAATTGGATTTCGACTCCGGCGCCAGAATTACTTTCGTGTTTGTACTTGAACAAGGAGTCTGGAAAGTTGCCCATGCTCACCTGTCCTTCCCTAAGCCAAACGTAGAAGTAGTCGGTGGAGATCTTAGCGGGTTTAACGAAATTATTGCCTCTATAGAAAAAGAGAAAAACAACCTGACGATGAGCGGCACTACCACGGTGATGTTTACAGACATTGTCGACTCCACCTTACTTGCCAGTACAGTTGGTGATGGCCCCTGGTCAGAGACCATTAAGTGGCATGACGACATAATTACAGGAATCATCAAGTCGCAGGGCGGCACACTGGTTAAGTCTCTTGGCGATGGGACCATGTCCACCTTTCCGTCTGTGCGAAGTGCCTTACTCGCCGCAAACCTGATCAGAAAAGAATTTGAACAGTCGGACCGACTACCCCACCTAGAGTTAAGAATGGGCATTCATACCGGTGATGTAGTGGCGACCAGTAATGACTTTCTCGGCACTGTTGTAAATAAGACAGCAAGACTTGCTTCAGCGGCGAATGCGAGTGAGGTGGTAGTTTCCGATGCCACGCGGGCAATGGTTAGTGGCAGCACTGAATTGAACTTCAGCGATCCCAGTGAAGTCCAGCTCAAAGGTCTGGAAGGCACCCATAAAATATTCAAACTGCTCTAGTTAAAGGGCATCCAGAATTTCCTGGTGAAGCTGATGACGATCAGGGTCGGGGTCTGATTTAGCAGGAGTGGCAGATAATTTACTGATGTAGTGTGCTGGTAAATTGTGAAATTTTGCCCCTTCAGTCACAAAACTTTTATACCAGTAGTAGGGAGCTATGCCCGGTTGAATAAATTCTGCGCTCGCGACATAGAAAAACAGTTCCATTTCGTTCTGATTGAAAATTACCCGCTCAGTGCACAGTTGATACGAATTACCGAGGTCCTCAGCGCGATCCAGAAAAATTCGTTCGTCGGCCTGCAAGGAATACACGACACCGATCAGATAGTCTGCTGAGTTACCCGTAAAGTAGGCATCACACTTACCAGAAGCATCAATTCCACGCTTATTAAAGGTCAGCTGATATCCATTTAGCTGCACGTATCCCAGTGCATGACTGGAAGGCACACGGCGTCGTAAACGTTCGGGATGTAAATTGGAACCGTAGGCGAGGTAGTGAATCAATGCAAAGATTCGCAGAAAATTGTGGTTAGACTGAGACTATTCACATTTGGACATCTGATAAATGCAACACAATCTCAAAAAATCAGGTTCGGTGGGCTAACTAACAGCACCCACCGAACCTTCAACGAGGAGGATTAGTTAAACTTCTCGTAAGCGTTACGCAGGTCTACCATAGGATGGCTACGAGCCATCTGAAACTTAACCAACAGTTCTCGCGCTATCATATCGCGATCTTGTTGATTATCCGGCAGATCGATATCAGATGACACGGTTACCCAGCCATTGATATTACGATCAAACACGGCAGGTGTACCTTCTTCATAACCCATGTGAACATCTTCCAGCCAGTTCAGATCCTGCCAACCCATGACCTCCATATACTTAGCCAAAAATGGCGTACAGCGATCCATATCCGGCACCAGATTCACATCGTATCGATAACCGATATGTTGACCGATAGTTTTCTCTCGATCACTATCGAGACCATCTGTTTCAATGAAATGGTTAATATCTTGATTTTCTTCACTCATGATTATTTCCTTAGAAACGGTTCATTTCGGGCCGACCGACAGTGTGTTGAGTACCAGCCAACGGAACCTGTGCTAAAGCTGAAGCCTCCATAGTCAAAGCAGCCAGATCTTCAGGCTCCAGTGAATGCACATTGGTTTTACCACAGGCACGAGCCATCATCTGAGCTTCGATTGTCAGCGTGTGCAGAAAGTTATATACACGTATTGCAGCTTCATCGGGGTTCAGGCGTTTGCGCAACTCAGGATCCTGGGTCGCAATACCAACCGGGCAGCGACCAGTATGACAGTGATAACAATGACCTGATTCAACACCCATCTCTTTTTCGAAGTCGGCTTCTTCAATATCCTTATTACAGTTAAGCGCCATCATGACAGAGTGACCTATGGCCACCGCATCGGCACCTAGAGCCAAAGCCTTGGCTACGTCACCACCATTTCGAATACCACCAGCATAAACTAACGAGATGTCACCAGATTTTCCAACATCGTCCAGAGCCTGACGGGCCTGGCGAATTGCAGCGATACCAGGAACACCAGTTTCCTCTGTTGCCAGATGCGGTCCGGCACCAGTGCCGCCTTCCATACCATCAATGTAGATAGAATCCGGATCAGTCTTAGCCGCCATACGTACGTCATCATAAACACGCGCCGCACCCAGTTTTAACTGAATTGGAATTTCCCAATTGGTTGCTTCACGAATTTCCTGAATCTTCAGAGCCAGATCATCCGGGCCCATCCAGTCAGGGTGACGTGCAGGAGAGCGTTGATCAATACCAGCTGGCAAGGAACGCATCTCTGCAACCTGATCAGTAACTTTCTGACCCATTAGGTGGCCACCCAAACCCACTTTACAACCTTGACCAATGAAAAACTCACAGGCGTCAGCCAATCGTAGATGATTAGGATTAAAACCGTAACGAGACTGAATACATTGGTAGAACCACTTTTCAGAATAACGACGCTCGTCAGGAATCATACCGCCTTCACCAGAACAGGTTGCGGTTCCAGCCATTGTGGCACCGCGAGCCAGTGCGGTTTTGGCTTCATAACTAAGCGCGCCAAAACTCATTCCGGTTACATAAACGGGAATATCCAAGACCAGTGGTCGCTTGGCACGGGGGCCAATCACTGTCTTGGTTAAACATTTCTCACGGTAGCCTTCGATTACGAATCGAGTCAGCGTGCCAGGCATGAATGTCAGGTCATCCCAGCTTGGAATTTTCTTAAACAGGGAGAAACCGCGCATGCGGTAACGTCCGAGTTCAGCCTTGACATGAATATCGTCCATAACCTCTGGCGGGAACATAAAGCTCTGCCCAAGGTGATTTGTATCTCTTTTAGTCATAAATTTCTCCTAATGCTTTACAGCACCAGTTTCTTCTCGCTTGGCTCGAGATTGTCATAGTTCCAGAGCTGCTTACCTGATGTGAATTTCTTAATATTAGCGACACCATTTGGAGCCTCCATACCGTACAAATTCAACTTGCCAGATAAATATCTCTGATCCAGTTCGGTTAACTCAGTCTCAACGCAATCAACACCCAAACTGCTGATATTGCCACCGACATAAATGGTTCCGTCATACATCGAATCGCCCAGGTTGATGCCAGCGTCGCCTAAGATGATCATTCGACCACGTTGCATCATAAAGCCTGTGAAAGAACCAACACTGCCACCAACAATAATGGTGCCGCCCTTCTGATCGATACCAACACGAGCACCGGCGCGGCCCTTACAAACTAGATCACCACCGCGAATAGCAGCACCAAACAGGGAGCCGGCATTCTTCTCGATTACAACAGTACCAGACATCATATTCTCAGCGCAGGACCAACCTACGCGGCCAGAGATGCGAATATTCGGTCCGTCAACCAAACCACAACCGAAGTAACCCAGACTGCCTTCGAAGTTAAGATTGACTCGGTTTAAGATTCCAACACCTAGAGAATGTTTAGCGCGTGGATTCTTAACCGTGATAGTGCCATGGCCTGCTTTCATCAAATCACGAAGACGCAAATTGATGTCCGAGATTTCCATATCCGCAGCATCGAATTCTGCAGACTTTTCAATGTCTACTTCATAGGCCCAAGGATAAGTAAAATTCTCTTCTGCAGATGCTGAAAAGAAACGTTGTTGAGTACGACCAGCCAGCTGCTCTGTATGCAGCCCCATGTCGTGGGACTTATGTCCGTCATCTACGCCTGCCATACTTTCACCTCTCCTTCATACGGATCCCAGGTGTCTATTTCACGTGGGAAAATACTTCGAATTGCGACTTCTTCAGAAGCCAGGCCAACAAACTCATCACTCTCATAGAGCACCATGGGTTTCGCTGCCATAACATCTTTAGCCATACCCAGTTGATCGCTGGTAGCAACCAGATAGGTAAACACGCCATCCAGCTCATTAATGGATCGCGTCATGGCTTCTTCTAGAGATTCGCCTTGCTCGATTCGATCAGCGATATACACTGCAATCAGCTCAGAGTCACAATTGGACATGAAACGATGGCCACGGCGTTCTAGCGTTCGACGAAATGTCCAGTAATTGGTTAACTGACCGTTGTGTACTACAGAAACATCATTAAAGGGATAAGCCCAGTAAGGATGTGCCGAACGGATGTCGACGTCAGATTCTGTAGCCATACGGGTATGACCAATAGCGTGAGTCCCTTGAAAGCCCTTCAATGCATACTGATCAGCTACCACCGTGGCATCTCCCAGATCCTTGATTAATTCAAGTCCATTGCCCACAGAGAGGATTTCCACTCCTTCCAGATCTTCGATGTAGTCAATTAATCGCTTTTGATCACCGTCGTAGCTGAAAAGATACCGATAGGCATATTCTGTTGCCTGCTCTTCAGATTTAACGTCGACACCCATCTCAGCCAAACGGCTATCTACCGCGATCTTACGATCTTTAACTTGTTGATGAATATCGAAACCAGTTCGAAGGTCTTCCTGCTCTGCGACCTTGAAGCGCATTATATTAACTGCATCATCTGGTTTTCCGTACAGCGCGAAACCGGTCGAGTCAGGACCACGATGCTTCAAAGCCTGAAGCATCTGGGTCATCTCGGAGCCGATGTCACTGCTGTTACCACCTTTCCAGATAAGTCCAGCAATTCCACACATTAGCTTGTCTCCAATGATGTTAATTGTCTTAAAGTAGGCACGACAAAGACCGCACCCTGAATTTCAGAGCCCCTTTTCAGAAGGCTTTGGGTGTCTGCAATGAACAGACACCCGGTCTTGATAAAGCGAAACTCTGCGAAAACAGAAATTCCTCAATTACAAACCGTTATGGCAGGCAATCTAGATAGGTGTCCAGATCCCAATCGGTAACCGTGTGATTAAATCTTTCCCACTCATCACGCTTGTAATGCTCGAACACCCTGTACATCTCACCTGGCATTGCAGAACGAATCACTTCATCGTCATTCAGTTCTTTTAATGCTTCGCCAAGAGACATCGGCAATTTCTTGACTTGCTTACCGGCATCGATAGCTGCATAGATGTTACGTTCTTCGGCCTTACCTGGATCAAGATTATTGTCAATTCCGTCATCCATGGCTTTCAGCAATGCTGATCCCATTAGATACGGATTCACCATAGAGTCTACAGAACGGTATTCAAAACGACCTGGTGCGGATACACGCAGCGCACAGGTTCTATTCTGATAACCCCAATCGGCGAAGATAGGTGCCCAGAAACCTGTATCCCATAAGCGACGATAAGAGTTCACAGTAGACGAGCCAATTGAAGTCAGTGCGCTAAGATGCTTAATAACACCACCGATAGACTGCAGGCCAATGGGGCCAGGAGCGCGCGTATCAATGGATGGATCTGGCATAAAGGTATTTTCACCACCTTCAATATAGGTAAAAGAACCGTCCATACCTGGCAATGAATCAATACCCAGATGGTTAACCTTGTCTTCACCGCCACGCCATAACGACATGTTATGGTGACAACCAGAGGCGGACACACCCATAAAAGGTTTCGACATAAAACAGGCAATCAGATTGTCTTCACGAGCGACCTGCGCACAAATTTGACGGTAAGTGGTCAAACGATCCGAGTTACGCAACACGTCATCGTACTGAGTGTTCAATTCCAACTGGCCAGGTGCATCTTCGTGGTCACCCTGGATGATATCCAGACCCATTTGTTGGGCGTACTGAATAACTTTCATGAAGGTGGGACGCAGTTCTTCGAACTGATCAATGTGGTAGCACTGTGGTTTGGTAACACCGCCGTCAGGCTTGCCATCATCACCACGCTTCAGCCACATCATTTCAGGCTCGGTTCCGCAACGCATGTTGAGACCGTGCTTTGATTGAAACTCCTGATGGATGCGTCGCAGGTTACCGCGGCAATCTGAAGTTAAAAAGGCACCTGGGTTTTCACGTTCTTCACGATTGCGAAACAGTGTGCAAAATACGCGGCCAATGCGCTTGTCCCAGGGCAGTTGACAGAATGTTTCCGGGTCGGCGATGCCAACTAGTTCAGATGACTCTGGTCCGTAGCCAATATAATCGCCGTGACGATCAACAAACAAATTAGCAGTAGAACCGTACACCAATTGAAAACCTTTCTCTGCGGTACGTTCCCAATGTGCGGCAGGTATACCTTTACCCATAATCCGCCCGGTTACCGAGATAAACTGATAGTAAATGTAGTCAACGCCGGTTTCGTTAATTTTCTCGCGGACTTGTTTTACAAGCTCCGCGCGTCCTGGCGCTTCTACATAGGCTTCTAGGTCAGTCATGACATTATCTCCTCATGTTGTGTTTAAAAACTTCTCGCATTAAACGAGTAGACTGAAAATTTAGCTCCACGGAAATGGGCTATTAGATACAGGATGCATTTCACCTTTTGCATAACGATCAAATCTGAATGGAGTCAACAGGCTAGATGATTCACCACAAATTTCCTGGGCAACTAACTTGCCTACACCGAGCATCTTATAACCATGATTAGAGTCTGCAATGACATAACAGTTGTCGCAGAACACATCAAAAATTGGGAAGCTATCTGGTGTGAATGCGCCGATACCGCCAGATGGTACGTCTTTGTATTTTGGCATGGCGTCTGCAAATCTTTCCTGACAATGAGCCAATGCAGAAACCCACATATGGGCGAATTCCGCACCAACGACAAAATCAGGCGAGTCTGACCCATAAGGATCTACTGCGACATGGTCGGGATCGGTCTCAACTTTGAAAGGTGCCGCACCACCCTGAATACCGCCAAAGTGAAAATCAGGCTTGTAGTAAATGCCCCACATTTCATCGGTAATCAATGATCCATCAACGCAGGAATAAAGTGGCGCA
This sequence comes from Parasphingorhabdus sp., assembly GCA_047615875.1. GTDB lineage: Bacteria > Pseudomonadota > Gammaproteobacteria > Arenicellales > CAJQKF01 > JBLHGU01. The sequence goes on along the minus strand of JBLHGU010000001.1, from coordinate 84,550 downwards.
TCAGAGTCAACATGTATTACTGGCGGAAACTTGCCATCATTGGTCTTCTGCACTTCAGGATCGACACCCAGCGTGCCCTCCTGCAATGACCAGAATACCCACATAGGAATGTTATCGTGGACCTGACCATCAGCACCCTTGATAGAAACAGTTCGAGGCAGTTCGAGCATTTCCCAAAGACTTTTCACCCATGGACCTGCACCCAACACCAGAAAGTCACAACCGATTGTCCCATTGGTAGTTTCAACACTTACCACAGCACCAGAGGCATCTTTATTAATCGCCGTAACACCGCAACCAGATAGAATGCGAACACCTTCTGCCTCGGCTTTAGCTGCCAGGCCATACATAGCCTTGGTATTATTCGAATAGCCACCGCGCTTCTCGTGAAGGACAGAAGTTATGCCTTGTGCACGCCAATCGTGAAACAGGCCCTTCATGTATTTCATGCAGTCGTCTTCACCTTCGATGAAAGTCGACTCATAGCCTATGGCTTTTTGTGAAGCGGCGATTGAAGCCACATCACTGTGCATACGCTCAGGGCTTATTTGCATATAACCAACGGGATGATAGCTATAGGCTTCGGTATCGCTTTCCCAAACACCAACGCTATGAGCCATTAACTCACGCATGGCTGGCTGGAAGTAATTATTACGCACGACACCACAGGCTATGCCGGAGGCACCTGCAGCAATAGCTGATTTATCTACGATTAGGATATCTCGACCATCGCCTTTTCCGCGGGCCTTAAGTTCCAGAGCAAGATGATAAGCAGTACTGAGGCCGTGAATGCCGGCGCCAACAATGACGTATTTCGCATGGCTAGGTATGGCCATTTCTCATATCCACCTAAGTGTTGAATGTTGTAAGGCAGTAATTCAAAACAATGGAATTACAGGTATATAGCTTTTTTATGAGCGCTATTCTTGAACCTTTGCACTGCTTTGTCAAACCAATTATGAATATTTTAACCAAATAGTGTGTACCATTTGGTACAAAAATTTTTCACCTCACTCAAAGTAAAGTGATCAACACTATTCATATCTATTTGTTTTTTATATATTTTTAATTACACATGCAAAGTTTTGTCTGGAAACCCACATAAATTTACATGTGAAATTTAAGACCAAACATCAAACTTGCATAAAAAGGTATCTTAATGGTATTTTATTATGTACCAATTTTGAGCCTTTAAGCCAATGACTGATCCAGACCCTCGCCAGCAAAGCACACCGGGTTACCGGCGGCAGGGAAGCAATTCCTCTGCAAATATCGCTAACGTGCTAAAAACCGCTATTGTTGAGGGGCAATATGCATTTAATGAACGCTTACCCCCGGAGCGCGACCTGGCTGTAGAATTTGGCAGCTCCAGAGGAACTGTACGCTCTGCATTACAAAAGCTTGACGCGCAGAACATGGTTAGCAGGCGTATTGGTAGTGGAACCTTTGTCACCTATCGAGGCGTTATCGAGCACGAAGATATAGAGAGAGTAGTTAGCCCACTTGAATTGATTGAAGTACGTATAGCAATTGAGCCGCATATCGCACGTTTGGCCGTTTTGAATGCAACTCCAAGAGATTTGGAAAAACTCGAAACAACCTTGCGAGAAGTTGAGCGCACCGCGAATAATAGTGAAGCATTTACTCCCGCGGATGCCGCCTTCCATTTGGCTCTGGCAGAATGCACCGGCAATGCACTAATGATCTGGCTGTATCAGCACATTAATAGCATTAGACGTCATCGACAATGGAAAAACGTTAAAGACAAAATTTTATCTGAGGAACGTATACGGCGTTACAACCACACTCATCGAGAAATCTATGATGCGATTCGCTCCAGAGATGCAGATTCCGCCGCTCGCTTTATGACATCACATTTATATGCAGCAAGAGATGATTTGCAAGGAGTAGGAAAGCCATAACTGGTGTTATGTCCCAATGACCGACTTGATTATCCACGGACCAGTGGTTTGTAGCACTACTACATAACAATATTGGTAGCGATGTCAGATGGTCTCGGCAACCGCTAGAAAATTAGGTACATTGCATTTAGCAGCTCTGGAAATCATGGCATCGTTATCGCTAGTGGTAGCAATCAGGTGATCGTAGCCCAAAATCACATTGAATCGAATTACGACACCGGCATCCTGGCACTTGGTTTAGAAGTTAAGATTCACGGCAATACAATTAATGATAATCAACCTATTGGAATTCAGGTAGAGGCCCTTAACCCATCTATTTCGTTTAACAATTTATCCAATACTCAAGCCAATTATCTACAACAAAAAACAGGAATTCTAGTTAAGGGTGAAAATCAAAATGTGTCTATTTACGGCAATCGTATAGAGGATCACATAGACTACGGAATTGGTATTGATGATGGCCTGAGTATCAATGTCCGCTATAACATTATAAATAATCATGGTTCGCTATATTCAGTTGCTGGTATCTTTGCCGGAGACGGGGACGATTTGTTAATTCAGTATAATTGTTTTACTAGCAACAACCCCGCAATTTTGGCTCCAATCGTAATCGGTAGCGGCCAAATACCAGTCGATGCAAGATACAACTGGTGGGGTCCGGGCACTGGCTTAGGTTCAAACACCAGTCGAATTCTGACACTGCCAGACCTGACTCAACCCGAACCATTTTGTGAACCCGGTAATTTGATCGTCACCAACGCGGGCAATTATATCGGCTGCACCTTGCACGATGCCATCACCCAGTTGAATGAACCTGGAGAGCAATCTGCAGAATATTGCGGCATGGCCAATCCGGTAGGAATAACGGACATCAATTTAATATGCCGCAGGCGGACCCCGATTATCAATGGCCAGATAGTCAGGACACTGACAAGATGTATGGCTACTGGAAAATAACCCTAACCTCACCATTACCCGGAATAACAAGACCCGTTTAAATCTTCGGTAGTGCTAACCCCGGATTCGGCACCAATATATATCTTCAACCGAAGGAAAGTCAGGATCAGGTTATTGATGGATTGCAGTTCTTAAGTGGTTCTCACGGCAGTTTGACGACCAACCTAGCATTTGGCAACTTCGCATCTAATGCCATTCTTGTTGAACAGAGCAACGCTAAGATAAACGACAATGAATTCGGGCGTACACCACACAATAAACAAGCGAATAATGAGATTGGCATAACCATGAGAGATACAGACGGATCAGAGGCCGTACTCAACTATTTTCATATTCAGAATCAGACCGGAATCCTGGTCACAGGGCTTACCGACAACGCGAGCATTATCGGCAATTCAATGATGACTCTTGCCGATGCGGTCAGAGTTTCAGGCAAGTACACTAATATTATGGGCAACAATTTTTCTATGATCAATTGGTTCCCAGGCTCTCCATTGCTTCCAGGCACCGGCGATGCAATTAAAATCGATAGCGCCGCCCAGGACACAGTCATTCAGAACAACGTAATTATTGGCTCTAGCGCAGCGTTTGTTGCCCAGGGCATTGGGGTCAACAACTCTGGTCAGTCGACCGTTATGATAGAAAACAAAGTAGGTAGTTTTCTAACTGGAGCCGTAACCAATCAGACTGGCGGAAGTTTTAGCGCTATTTTCAACAATTGCTTTGATATTCCCTATGGGGCGTATACGGCAGCAACACCGCCAGCTATAGAGAACTTTACCAGCACCAATCTTGATGCCACTTACAATTGGTGGGGCAGCTCAGGAGCAACCACCGATCCTACGGTTACTAATCACGTTACTGGCAACGTAACTACTAATCCTGAAGTAGTAACAAAGCCTGCACACTGTAATTAGGCGAATAACTTAGATTTGGTACGTTTTTTATTTTCAGAAGAGTAAGTTGAGGAGCCAGTCACCCGGACGCCTTCTCGGTAGAACCCAGCATGCCCACTAGTGGGCCACCGTGCAACAAACCGTTGATGCCTGGTTTGATTCAAACTTCATCTTTAGTCCTGATTTAAAAGAAAAGTTTAACCGTGGATGCCACAACAGTTTACAGGCGGGTAAAGGTTATAAAACCAAACCACGGAATGGAGTCTAGTCTACCGCGCCTTTCTTGCAAAAGGGTTCAGTCGCAAGCATTAAAGACCTGATATGCGAATCACAGGGACAACGAGCCGATTATGTTTTGATGGGAGATATTCGTTTCGGTATTGAAAAATTAGGCTTAGTCCAGTCGGATAATTTTTCCACAGAAGCCAAAAAATATGCACAGCCAGGGACTTGTATGCCGATGAGAGCTAATTCATTCTTGATTCGTCTATTCAGGGAAACAGCAGCTTCAGTGATGAGTATGACCCTTCGAAGAAATACTACGAACAGAAAACCGGCATTATCGGGCTGAAAATTAATGCTCAACAATGTAGCCCGCTTGTTGAGTATATTAAATACGTGTACATGTTAAGAAAATTAGCTGATCGAACCACGCTAGGAGCATTGTATTTTGTACTTGATGGATTATTCGTTGTTAGCTTGCCCTACTGTATGGCAAGACAAGTTGCAGCACTCTCTAAAGCGCCAATACAGAGTGCCTATTACATTCCATAATTCTGGCTGGATAATCCCGTATTCTGACTTCGCCTTGCCACCGGCATGCTAGCGCTCCGCGGCACGCCAGTGGTCGGAAACGTCTTTTTTTGGATTTTCTGCGCGCCGAATTGGCGTTGTATCATTATTTTTAAGATCCATGGCATTAGCTAACGGCGCTTTTGAGTTCCATTGAAGACAGTGAAATTGTAGAACCCGCCGATGTTTCTTATTATTAGTAATCCCACTAGAAATTATCTATCCTAGCCTATATGTTTCTAACCCAATCTAATCCCACATAAAATATGCAAGCACTAGCCCCCTCAACGGATTTCCCCGCCGCCAAACAGTCAACCTATCTCAATACGGCTTCTGTTGCTCTAATGTATCGCGGTTGCCAACTCGCCATCGACGACTGGAACCGAGATCTGGCAGAGAATGGTACCGTTAATTTCAACGAGCATGCGGAACAAACTATTTTTGACGAATTACATTCAGCACATGCCCGACTGATACAGGCCAGGCCTGAAGACATTGCTGTGGCTTCCAGTGCAACAGAGCAATTGGCAACGCTGGCCTGGGCAATAATGCCGCCTGCGGGCAGTAAAATTTTAACTACAGGAATTGTTTTCCCCACCACCATTTACCCATTTGCGCGAGTCGCCAGGCACACCGGTGCTCAAGTTAAATTTATTCCGGGTGAAAACGGCTATACGGATCCACAGAAATTATTGGATGCAATTGATGAGCAAACCTCAGTGGTATGCCTCTCCCATGTGGAATTTGGCAGTGGACAACAATATAACATTCGACAATTTGCCGATGCCTGTCATGCCCATGGCGCTCTACTAATCGTTGATGCTACTCAGTCTGCTGGGGCCATTCCTATCAACGCTCCAGAATCAGGCGCGGATGCGATCATTTCCGCTGGTTATAAGTGGCTTTGTGGTCCGTTTGGTGCATCCACAATGTATGTAGCACCCCATTTACAACGTAGCCTCGACCCTGGCTTGATTGGTTTTCGCAGCAATAAAGACATCTGGAAACTCGATATTGAATATCAGGACTATCCTGATACGGCCCATCGTTTTGAATTTAGCACCATGGCCTATGGCTGCGCGATGGGGTTGGCAAAGTCTGTGGGATATCTGGCTGATTTAGGAGTTGAAAAAATTCAGACCCATAATTTAGTTTTAGCGGATCGATTACTAGCGGGACTAGACGACCTTGGTGCCGAAGTATTATCTCCACGTAATGGGGATGAACGCACATCGATCATTAGTGCCAAACTGCCTAATACTCCATCACAAGAGGTGGTGAAGCATCTCAATCGCGCGAACATAATTATCTCTCCACGACGAGACTTCTTCCGCCTTTCACCCCATCTTTATAATAGTAGTGAAGATATTGATGCGGCCTTGACTGAGCTTCAAAAGCTATCGTAATTTGGACGTAACCGCGCAGATCGCGACGTATGCATAGCAAAATCTATGCTTACCTTAAGCGGGTGTTTACTGACTTACTTAATATGACCAGCTATGATGATGTGGATAAGCTATTGCCAGTAATTTACCCGTAGAGTTTTCACTTAGCGGTTACAATGCTTCGAAAAATCTGGCCAGGCCTTCTTCGTCGATATGCTCTTTAATGTGATATTGTAGATAGAGTTTGTTGAGAAATCGCGCCATGTGTTTATCTGTTCGATCTAGTGGTACATCCTTCTTGTGAAACCAACGAGCACCAAGAAATGCGGACATATCAAAAACAAACCATCAGTTCGACCACCTCGTAAGGTGTACCAAATTGAGACGTCTATGTGGCCAACAGTTTCTGTTACAGTTAAAAATAGTGGTTTATCGTGCAGAAAATCTGCTTCCATGGATAGTTCCTCTTTAGCTTCGCGCAACACAGTAATTCCAGGATGTTCTCCAGGTTCTACATGCCCTCCAGTTGGCAGCCACAGTTCTACATTGATGTGATCAACTAGAAGGATATGTTCATTATCTACAACAGCAAAATACGAAAGGAGACGTTTGGGTGGAACGGCAGGTTTTTCCAGCCTACATAATTCAACGCCAGAATCTATCCAAGAGAGTACGTCCATCTTAGACGCCTGTTTCATTGCATCGAACGGTTCGATTAGCTCAACTACTTTTCGAATTTCAGCTCATATAGGGTGACTGTGCGGATTAAAAAGAAGTCAAAGTCAATTATTGGGCTACTGCTTTTCACTCATAGACAGCCACAGGATCCCCAAGGCTCTCGAAATCGGGCTCTACACCAAGTCCAGGTGCATCGGAGCAAAATAATCGCCCAACTGATGTCGGCGGCGCCGAGGTTCCTGTCGACTCCGCATTGTAAGTATGCAAGTCCGCAGTATTGAACAATAGTTCCCTAGGTGTGGATGCTGCGAAATGTGACACAGCCGCAGAAACAATCTCAGCGCCCCACATGTCTTCACAGACTACTTTTACCCCGTGATAGACAAAGTAGTATCGAATTCGACGAGCTTTCGTTAATCCGCCAAGTCGCGATATCTTCACACAGGCTACGTCAGCGATCAGGTCTTGTGTCATTCGCTCTGCCATTGATTGATCAGTCACCAGTTCGTCAAGCTTCATCGACAAATTCGTGCGTGAACGCACATGCAAACACTCTTCGTAGGTAAGGCATGGTTGTTCGATCATGACATTAAGATCTTCAACAGCTCTCACCACTCGCAATGCGTCATGCAGAGTCCACCGGCAATTTGCATCGACATACACGAACTCTCCGGATTTGGTGGCGCTTGCTGCGGTACGGATGAGCTCAATGTCGCTTTCTGGATTAATGCCAACCCTGAGCTTAAAGAATTTGTATCCTGCAGCTCTGTACTCTTCGATCTCGGTCAGTATTTTTTCGTGTGACTGTTCCATGACACAACGATACAGCGGGGCTCCATCGCACAATTTTCCACCCAACAGCATGTAAACGGGTACTCCAGCACTTTTACCGAAGATATCCCAGCAGGCAAGGTCGACGGGGCTCTTTGCGTAGGGGTGACTTTCTATTGCCGAATCCATCACCTGTTCGATTCTGTTGAGTTGACGCGGGTCATTACCTAACAAAGCCTTTGCAAGCCCTTTCATAGCGGGGAGCCCGCCGAGATTGCTGGTTCCCCAAGGGCATGACTCGCCGCATCCACTGATTCCGGCGTCCGTGTCAAGAACCACGACTGTGCTGTTGAAAAGATCATCCGAGAGCTCTCCACGATCTGCGGAGCGATCTCCTACCTCAAGTTCTCCCGAAATGTAAGGCAGGGATTTCTTAAAAACACTAATTTAGGTTATTTTCATTATCTTCTCAACTTATGAAACAAAGTAGCGATTTTAATAGCTAAACTTAGGTTTAAGTCAAGTAATGTATTAGTATTTTTGAATTGAAAAGACTACGGAATAAGAAAGAGGTGTTATTTCACTTTAAGTACAAACCTGCTAATCCGCAACTGGCTGGGTATCGCCAAATGCAGTGCAGTACCCAATGGCGTTTACTCGATTCATCAATGACTACTTTGAGTATATCCTATTGAAAAAATCCGATTTTTGAGTTAACTGAAAAATATAAGCCTCTCTAGGGCTCCATACTTTATCTGACAAGGTAGATCACTTTCCATTCTGAAATATTTGATCTGAGGGTCCGGCTACAGTTTCATAACATACATGTTGGCAGCCTTTCTAATGAATCGTGGTTGTCAGAGAAAAGGCAATCTTTAATTTTCGAGTTTTCAACAGAAATAAGTATACAGCTGTCGCTGGATATATCACTAAGAGTGATTACTACAAAGAATCAGTTTAGTGAATACCGAATTACTGCTATGAATCCTATGGCCAGCGTACTATCGAGTTTGAGTGTTTACAATTCAGGCGCTACTTTATCTCTACTTCCACAAATACGAACTCGAAATCATTCGGATTTATAACATTGTGTTCTACACCAAGATCTCGCGAATAGGAAATACCGGTAACTAAGTCGGAATATATCGTTCCATCTGTAGTTTCTATCTGTAGCTGCCCAGTAGTTTGTGGCACCACTACATAGTCATATTGGTGGCGATGCCAGGTGGTTTCAGCACCCGGTGCAAAACGCCACTCGGTTACCAATACACGATCGGTGTCCAGTTGAACTGTTGGAACTGCAGGTTCTCTTGTCATTACTAATACCTCATACGTTATTAAACTATCGAGTGTCTTCGTTTACTGGCTTCTCTTGTTCCTGCTCAAGTTGCGCTGCGGCTCCTGCGATCTGTTTTAATTTGTCAGGGTCCACCTTATCCGTTTCCGGCAAGTGTACAGTTACCTGGCGATGGGCAAATTCAATGCCATCCGCTCTCAATGCATCACGAACACGACGATAGGCCTCTCGGCGAATGACCCATTGTTCACCAGGCTTGGCGGTGAACTTCATACGCATAACCATGGCAGAGTCCTCCATTTCTAACACACCCTGAGACTTCAACGGCGCAAGAAAACCGGGGCCCAACTCTTCGTCGGCCATCATTTGCTGGCCAATTTTCTTTATGATTTTACGAACCTTTTCAATATCCACATCGTAACGCAAACGAAATTTTAGCTTCATAATGATGTAGTCACGACTATGGTTTTTAACCGTAGCCATCTCGCTGTAAGGCACTGTTTGAACTGGCCCCAGATGATGACGCAATCGAATAGATCGAATGGATATTTTCTCTACAGTGCCACGCATTCCAGCGGTCTCTATATATTCGCCGGTTCGAAACGCATCATCAACCAGAAAAAAGATTCCTGAAATAACATCTTGCACCAGTTTTTGCGCACCGAAACCAACCGCTAAACCGACTACACCGGCACCCGCTAGCAGTGGCGCAATATTGATCCCCATGGAAGACAGCACGGTAAGCACGGCGATTACTACAACAACTACCAACAAAAACCCGCGCAACAGGGGTAATAGCGTTTCTGCGCGGCTGGCAGGAGCACCCTCGCCTCCCTCACCATCGAACTCCAAAGAGGTTTCTGCAAAGGCATCTTCAGGCAAATACCGATCGATAAAGGAGCGAATCATTTCCCAGGTAATCCACGCAACAATCAGCGTGCCGGTAATGCTGAATGCAGAATTTAAAACCAGTGTGCGCTGCTGGGCACCGACCATACCAAAAGTGCCCAGGCCGAGTGCTTCGGTAAGGAAAGCGATCATCAGAACCAGACCGATAACCAACAGACCACGCCTGGGTGTCTTCATTCGCGTCGCGATAGACATGAGCCCTGATGGGGGCCCAGTTTTGATGTGTTTTTCCAGAACATCCGTGGCCGCTCGGACAAATAATCCAACTACAACAACCGCCATTAAATTAAATGCGGCTCCGGCACCAGATGCACGGCCAATCATGGTATTCAAAATCCACAGGACACAGGTAAACAACACCACCATCATCAGAGGCACATGCCAGCTTTTTATCCAGACGGCGGTTGCTGATTCAGGGTCAATCATGGAATTCTTAAACCAGAACGAGGCCACCATATCGCGAGATATCCAGATAATGCTGACACTTAGTAAAGCCGTAATAACTCCTGAGGATATCAACATTAATCGATGCAGGTGTTCGGACACGCCCAAAATTGAAAACAGAGAACAATGCAATATTCCAAAGGCCGCTACTGAAATTAACATCACACCCGCCCGACACAGGAAGCGGGAGTCAGCGCTATCTATTTCAATCCACTTGCTACCAGACGAGGGCAATAGCCACTCAAGAAGAATTTTCCCGCCACGACCAGCTGCCAGAATAAATAACCAGGTGGTTACCAATACGCGCAATGGATCAAAACGATCGAAAAATACCAGCGATACAACATAGGCTGCTAACACAAATACCAATAAGCCCAGTAGTCGAAAGACGGTTCCCATAAACAGAAATCCAAAACCGCCGGAGACCACATTACTCTCCTGCACCCGCTTTTGAAACCCGCCTAACCAGCGCTCAACCAGCCATTCCAGTGCTGCTGCCAGCGCAATCATCAATAAGAAAACACCGGCCGCATGACCAACCACAGACCAACCCTGATCTCCAGTTAAATTGCGCAAGACACTTTCCATTTGCATTGGTGCATCCGACAAAGCGGCAATGGAGTTGTCAGTTTCTATCTGTAAACGCATGGTAAAAGACTGCAGTCCATTCAACAATTGAACAGACAAACTTTTCGCTCCGACGCTAGCAACGGATGCAGACTCTTCTTCTGCCAGTTTACTAATTAGCAGTGCTCTGACTTCCTGATCAGAGAGTGTCGCAACAGATACACTATTACTTGCGGAGCCACCAGAAAGTAGCGATGCTGCCAGATCAACGCCACTGCCTGCACTCTTACTATTAGCAAGCACCGACAGACTAAGCGCTGTCATCAAACAGGCCAGGAAAATTCTACAAAAACTATTCACTATAAATCTTGTATTAATCATATAAATCTGGCCTGTTTATTCCGTTAAACCCGTCCTGCGCCAGTATTTTGGCTTTCGCCGCCAGAACTTTTAGACCAGTCTGGCTGAAATCCTAGAATACGAACCTTACCTGGCAATTTTTCGTTAAATAGATAATTGTGCCAATAGGTTAATTGAAATGCTTCGTTGTCTTCAGTCAACTCAACTGCATTACAGACAACATGATAAGACTGATTAGCCTGTTCAAACCTCATGTCACAGCTGTCACCCGCAATAAGTCTGTCGGCCCAGACCGAATCAATTGGAAATAACGCCGTTAACAAATCAGAAAATTCTTTGGCCTTTTGATAATAAGTAGCAGAAAAGAATTCAACTGCCTTGTCATAGCGCTGGTTCGGGTCAGGAATGCTACGCACCATGTGCTTAAACTGCTCAATCAAATGGGCTGGATCGGCTCGAACCATAATCACATTCAATTCAGCTCCGGTATCATGCCCCGTTACACTAATTGTTGGGCGCATACCGGGTAGAGGCTTGCCAGCAAACTGCCTGACACAATACTGGCGTACAAGGCACTGCCAACCCAGAAATCGGTCTGCCATAGCGTCTCTGGGCGGTGTTTTTACTACTTCACTCATTGTGAACTTCCTAAAATATAATTGTTACTTTTTGAAATCAATCACTTTATTTAAAGCTGAAAGATTTATTTCGTCAAAAACCGTGGTCACAGGTGCTGTTATCACCATTTGCACGGCATCGGCTACGTCCTCGACACTCAGGTGCTGACTCTGCTCTTCACCGGGCTTAAAATCAAGGTCATCATAGAATGGCGATTCGACCATTCCAGGATTGATGATACTGATCCTTACGCCTCGATTACCCGTATCCATACGCAGCGCTTTGGCGAAACCCCGCAGTCCGAACTTGGAGGCACAATAAACAGATCCCTTCCGACCTGCTTCGTGAGCGGCTTCAGAGCCTATAAAAATGAGATCGCCACGCCGTTGTTGCTTAAATTTCGCGATAAACGCCTTGGCAAGATAAATTTGTGAGACCAAATTAAGGTTTATCAACGCGCTGATGTCGTTATAGCGCGTTTCCTCAAGAGAACCAAAACTGCCCTGCCCCGCACAGCCGATAACGGCATCTATAGGGCCGTAATCGACCATCACTCGCTTAAAAAAATCAGCTAGCTCTTCCAGCCTGGACAAATCCTGTTGCAGAAGGTGAGTGCACTTAGATGGCTTTTCTATGCCAGATTGGCGTGCTACACCAATCACTTCCCAGCCTAGCCCCATCAGACGACGACTAATCGACTCACCGATTCCAGAACTGGCCCCGGTAACCAGAGCCCTTTTCAACGCAGCATTCAATTTAAATTCCAGATTCGTTTATTAAAGGCGTAATTAGATTGGACATCAATTCAGGTACAGCGTCTCTCACCAGGTCTACAACCGAATTTTTGTCCAGCCGCCCAGTACCGCTCTGACGATTATCAGAAACCAGCTTGGCACTATACACATGTTCTGCATTCGCAAATTTCAACGCGGATTGAAAAAACCCAGCACACTCCATATCATACAAAACAGGCTCGTTAAATTCCTGCTCGATCTGGTTTGCTGATAAACAATTACAACGTGGCAAATTTGTAGAGCAGTCACTTTTTACTCGATAATTCCAGCTCGACCCACTGGAACTAACCTGATCGACGAGAAATAGCTTCCCAGGCTGAGCAGTGGGGTGACCTGCTATGCCGAAGTTTAGCCAGTTTGGGGGCTGGTGACCAAACTCTAGTCGGCCTGCCAGATAGCCCACAGCGCTGGCCACAGCTGTTTGACCAATTCCACTAATTATCAGCGCAACAAATTCGTTTTGGTATAGGCGTAAAGGTAAAGATTTTTTCTGCCGAGTCAGTTTTAGTGACTCTACAAGTGGTTGTGCTTCACAGGGCAATGCCACCACCAAACATAACTTAGTTTTCAAACCCGTCACCGTTCTCATGTGTCAATTGATCTTCTACCCAGTTAAGTTTGACTGTCCACTTCGCCACAGCTTCTTTATTACCACGTTTTTTCGCACCGCCTAAAAAGACATTTAATTTTTTTCGCATCATCATTAGAGTTTGATTTTTCTGCTCATCAGTCAACGGTGCGGTCATTAGCAGATTCTCCATAGCTTGAATACGAAAACGATCCATACCCCAGTGTTTTCTGGATAACTGATCATCATGACCACCATACTTAACCAATAGTGGCTGATCAATATAATCAACAGGATGTCGCGAACAGATTTTTAACCAGAGATCATAGTCTTCACAAGCGGGCAATGACTCATCAAAGAAGCCTACCTCATCAAACAAAGAGCGCTTAATCAAGGATGAGGAGGGAGAAATCGCACAAAGTGGCAAACAATGTTGAAAAATAAACCCGCCCCTTTTGCGATGCTTATTGTGAGCGTTTACTTGAACATTATTCCGCACCCAAATTTCATCGGTATGACAAAGCACACTTTTTTCTGATAACGAGGCTACCTGTTTCGTAAGTTTTTCTGGCAACCATTCATCGTCGGAGTCCAGCAACGCAATCCAGTTGCTACTGGCATTACGAATCCCCAGATTCCTTGCAGCGCTTACACCCAGGTTTTTCTGAGTTAGCAACCTAACATCGTAATTCGATTGATTTATCCAGTCAGAAGTTCCGTCGTCAGAACCATCATCCACCACCAACACCTCGCTAGGCAGCAGAGTTTGACTAAAGATAGAAGTCAGTGCACGCTGTAATAATTTCAGGCGATTAAAAGTGGGAACAACTACAGAGATGGAATTTGTTAGCATTTGTCAGGCTATAGGTAAATACATACTGCACCCGCCTGGAGCACAGTATGTGGCACATTTACCAGCTAAATACTTTATCTATGCCAGCCATTTTTACGCCGGTAAAGGCAGACGCTTCAAACGACATGGCACGCAAGTCCTCAGGATCGAGGTTATGCACGGTAGACTTACCACAGGCCTTTGCCAGTGAAGTGATTTCCATAGTCATCGCGGTCAGATATCGCGCCACTCGTTCCGCTCCAGCAGATACATCCATACGCTTTTCAAGTTCAGGATCCTGAGTTGCCACGCCAACGGGGCACAAACCGGTATGACAATGATGACAAGCACCGGGCGATGTGCCAAGTTTTGCATAATCTTCAGCATACCGTGGTGAGTTACAACCCAATGCAATCATTGCGCCATTGCCAATCATCACAGCATCAGCACCTAGTGCCAGACATTTCGCTGCATCCACTCCGCTGCGAATTCCGCCGGATGCTACCAATGTCACCTTGCCGGTCATACCGCACTCATCGAGAGACTCTCTGGCAGCGCGTATAGCCGACATGGTTGGAATGCCGGTATGATTTAACAACATCTCCGGAGAGGCCCCTGTACCGCCTTCTGCACCATCTACAACAACGACATCCGCACCTGCCTTAGCCGCTATAGCGACATCGAAACGCGGTCTGGTTGCGCCCATCTTGATAAAAATTGGTACCTGGTAATTGGTTGCAATGCGTAATTCTTCAATCTTTACCGCAAGGTCATCCGCGCCAAGAAAATCAGGGTGACGAATGGTCGAACGCTGATCAACACCCTCGGGCAACGTACGCATCTTCGATACACGCGGCGATACCTTCATACCCAACAACAGTCCACCCGTACCCGGTTTGGCACCCTGCCCTACAACCAATTCAAGCCCATTGGCACGGCGTAAGTGATCAAGATCCAGACCATAACGCGCTGGACTCATCTGATAAACCAATCGATGACTTGCTGCTCGCTCTTCCTCCAGCATGCCACCTTCACCGGTACAGGTCATCGTACCGACTTTAGATGCGCCGTGACCCAACGCCTCTTTGGCACTAGCAGATAATGCGCCAAACGACATGGATGCAATATAGATCGGAATCTTGAGTTCTATTGGTTTCTCTACCAGTCCCGAACCACCGCCAAGAATAGTCGTGGTATCACAACTTTCTCGATAGCCTTCCAGTGGCAGACGCGTCATCGTTGCTGGCACAAAGGTTAAGTCATCAAAGGTCGGCATCTGTTTATTAAAGGTGTTGTAACCACGCACCTGATAGCGACCCAACTGAGCTAGCGCCTGAACTTCCGCTATAGCATCTGGTGTCCAACGTGTTGAGCCACCTTCATCATAGGAGGACGGTACGCCAGGAGGTCTTCCCTCTATCGCACCATCAGTGTATTTGACAGCCTCTTCAGTAGGCATATCAAAGGGGTATTCATAGGGTTTCGTCAAATCATGAGCCATGCGTTTGCATCCCGACTTTCAAAGTACCAAAGACGTTGACCGGAAATGATTTTGCGCCAGTTATGTGCGCTGTCATCAAGACCGTAATTTGCCAACAGTTGTTCAACGGAAGCCACTTCATCAGCTTGTGGCTCGACTACATTCGTATCGACACCGAGTGAATCGATATCGCCCAATACCCAGACTTCACCTTCCCACAGGGCATCGGCACAGGACTCACCGGCACCGCCAAGGGCAATGATGCGACCGGCGTGGGCCATAAAACCTGACTGGTAACCTAACTTTCCCTCTACGATTATGTCGCCACCTTTCATGGCAACTCCACAACGGGGTCCACAATCTCCTTTGATGTGAATGGTGCCTCCTAGCATGGCCGCCCCTGCAGACATACCGGCGTAACCATTTACGGTGATATGACCGTCGGACATAGCCTCACCTGTGCCCCAACCAGCGTTGCGTTCAATGTCGATAACAGCCCCGGTATTTAGTCCCCCGCAGTAGTATCCAACACTACCCTCGAAGCGCAACTTCGCACCGGGTGGCAATCCTACACCAAGATTATGCCGAGCTAAGGTGTTTTTAACACAGACCTCATTACCCTCGGCGACGGCAGCCTGAATATCCTCATTAATTGTGCGGATAGAACGATCTCCAACGTGAATGATTATTTCACTCATGCGGCCTCCTGCTGCTGCCCGACAGCCCAAATATTTGTCAGCGACGGGCCGTCATAGTTAGTTACATGACTTTCGTCATGCACGACTCTTCGCACCGCCTGCTCTTCAGTTGCAGCAGCTAATTCGCCGTAATCTTCAACGGTTACCAGTGGCTTCATAGCGAAACGATCTTTGGCAAAACCGATGGTGCTGGCATCGCTAATCATAAAGGTGAACACTCCGTCTATAGCACCGATAGACTTTTTCAAAGCCTCTTCCTTGCTTAGACCTTTACTCATCTGATCAGAAATCCAAACCGCAATAAGTTCGCTGTCGTTTTCGGTCATGAATCGATAACCTTCGCGTTGCAAACGGTCCCGTTGCGTGAAGTAATCGGTTATCTGCCCGTTGTGCACAATAGCCACATCAGGAAACGGGCGTGCCCAGAACGGATGGCTTGCATTGGGTAAGACAGATGATTCCGTAGCCAGACGTGCATGGCCTAGACCATGGGTGCCCATCATGTCTCGCACTCCATGTTTGTCAGCAACTGAGCTGGCATCGCCAGTATCTTTAATTATCTCAAGACACTTGCCCAGAGACTGAACTTCGATGCGATTTGAGATTAGATCGGCTTCCTGAATCCATCGATTCAGGTCTTTAGGCTCGTCGATTAACATGCGTACCGAATAATGTGCAGCCTCAGAATCATTCACGGTCGGCTCCTCGATAAAATCTGAACCGTAGGATTTCAGAATATGTCTGAAATCATCCAGATCATTATCAATATTTTTACGAGAAAAGCCCATCAGTCTTAACTTGTACCCTCTTTCACAAGGGGGCGTATAAATAGCGAACCCGGTAGAATCAGCACCTCGGTGAGACTGTGCATCCATCAATTCGACCAGATCATTACCAACTGCGCCATACTCGCGCAGAATTCTGCCTGCTATGCCACACATAGGTTTATACCCTCCAAATTTGCATTAAACAATATTCTAAAAATAAACATTTACACACTCCCAATCTGTTGCGCATCACGAACAGATCTATTTATCGCAATCGCGTTACGCTGCAGGTCGAGACCATGGGAGATATGTTCGCGCATGGTCCTGGCCGCTTCTGAATCGTCGCCATTTTCAATCGCGTCACATAAAAGTAAGTGGTCATCCAGAGATTCGGGCAAATCAACGTTGACCATCTCGGAAAACAAATAGAACGAAATACTGCGATTCCACAACGCGTCGAACATCTCCAGTAAAAAAGGGTTGTTAGTTTCAACAACAAATGCTCGGTGAACACGTTGATTGGCATCAAAATAATCTTTGGTGTTCTGCTTAGACGTTTCATCCAGCGACTGGATCACTTTTCTTAATCGAGCTACTACTCTCTGATCGCCAGCACGTGTCAGGTAGGCAACCGCATGGCATTCAATAGCTTCTCTGGCCTCGTAAATTTGCTGAACTTCTTCGTCATCAATTGAGCGAATTTGATAACCACTACGACCAACTCGAGCCAATACCCCTTCATTCTCCAACCGGATCAATGCTTCACGAACCGGCGTGCGACTAACCTGTAATTGATCTGCCAACCATTCCTGGACAATACGCTTATGCGGATCAATATTGCCTGCGGCTATTGCATTGAGGACTTGCTGATAAACTTCATCAGCCAAACGCGTCGAGGTATCTATAGCTTTGAAATTAGACATTGACGCAATTACTCGTAAAAACAAATATACCGGGCATCAAGACTTACCCCCAAAGTACGCAGAGCGAATCGTATCGTCCTGCTGTAATTCTTCCCGGGTGCCTTCACGGACAATGTCACCGGACTCTAACAAATAAATTTTTTCAGCCAGACTCAGAGCAAAATTGACATTTTGTTCTGCAATCAGAATCGACATGCCATGCTCCTGATTTAAACGCTTCAATGCTCGGGCAATGTCCTGACACACTTTGGGAGACAAGCCTATTGTCGGTTCGTCGACCAACAGAAGTCGTGGGTTCGACATGAGTGCACGGCCCAGAGATACCATCTGACGTTCACCGCCACTTTGAGTGCCGGTTTCCTGATCCTTACGGGGTTTTAGTACCGGAAATAATTCGAACACTAACTCGAGATTACGTTCGATCTGATCACGGGCGCGATAGGCACCTACAAGCAGGTTTTCCATAACGCTCATTTGCGTAAACAAATGCCCACGCTCAGGGGCATAGCCAATACCCTTAGAAACAATATCGGCTGTAGTTAACTTAGACAGGTCGAGCTCTTCAAACTGTCTTACACCAGTTGAATTATTAAGTCCCAGGATTGCGTCCAGCAAGGTAGATTTACCCGCACCCACTGGCCCAATTATAGAAATTACCTGTCCTGTTTCAATTTGTAATGATACACCGTTCAACGAACGAGCCTTACCGTAGTACACCTTTAGGTCTTGAATCGACAAGATCATCAGGATGCGGCCTCTAAATCAAATTCCGAACCAAGATAAGCACTTTGTACGTCGGCGTTATTGATTACATCATTAAAACTGCCTTCGATCAGGACCTCACCAAAATTGATGACAACTACACGATCCACCAATGGCGCCAGGGCTTTTAAATCGTGGCTAACAATCATATAGGTCATACCCGCTGACTTCTTTCGTTCCGCCAGCAGTTCAGAGATCTGCTCTATTTCGCCGTAAGTTAGTCCGGCAAATACCTCATCGAGCATGATCAGCTTGGGATTGGTCGCCAGAGTTCTCGCCAGTTCTAGTTTGCGCAAATCACCCATAGCTAACTCTGAAGGTAATGCATCGAGCTGATCCAATCTAAGACCAACACTTCGAGCAAGCTCGGTTTCGCGATCCAGATCTGGCGGTTCACTCAACAATAGCTTCAAACTGTCAGGCAGCATGCTAATGCGAATATTTTCACGAACTGTCAGCCCATGAAAAGGCCTGGGCACTTGATAGGTTCTCACTAAACCGGCACGAACTCTTCTATCCGTAGAAACATTTTTCAGACTCTTACCCTGCAAAATCACATCACCGGCATCCGCTGTAATTTCGTTCGAGAAGAGGTTAAACAACGTCGTTTTCCCTGCGCCATTTGGACCAATAATACCCAACGTTTCCCCTTCATTCACATGCAACGACACATGATTGGTCGCACACAGGCCACCGAAAGATTTGACCAGATCACGGGCTTCAAATAGCACCGTCACCCGGACCGACCTGCCGCCTTGCGTTGCATAAGCCAGGCATAGAAAGTCTGCAAAATATGCAGAATACCCTTGGGCTGATAAACATAGAGCACCAAAGCTACTACACCATAAATCAGATATCTTTCTGTACCTGGAATATAGGGACGTAGAAATTCCAGTAAAAAAGTCAGGAAAAAGGCGCCGATTATTGGCCCGATAATAGTTCCAGCACCACCTAGTAAACTGGCGACCAAAATAGTGAATAGAAAATTGATATCAAATAAACTACGGGGTGCTATGGAGCCGAGGTAATGTATATAGAGCGCACCAGCCAAACCCGCCACAAAAGCACTGACCATGAAGGCGAACAATTTTAGTCGAGTTGTATCCAGCCCACTGGCGCGCATGGCATCTTCATCCATACTGATGGCGCTCAATGCGGTACCCAGTCTTGTACGAATTAACAACCATAACCCGAAGGCCAGGATCAACAAAACAACCAGTGATAAATAATAGTTGGGTAAGGCACCAGTGACGATACTTGGAATACCGGAAAGGCCTCTTGTGCCACCTGTCACCTTTGGAGCAATGACCTGAACCAAACCATACATAAGCTCCATAAAGGCCAGTGTAACCAAAGCGAAATAGGTTCCACGGGTGCGTAGCGCTGGTAGAAAAAACAACGTACCGGCAATCATGGTAGCCAGCACTGCAATTGGAATCGTGATCGCTATCGGCCAGTCCAGATGATAGGTCAGCATTGCGGTGGTATAGCCACCAATGCCAATTAAAAAAGGATGACCAAAACTAATATAACCGGTTTTGCCAGACATAATGTCCCAGCTTATAGCGAACATGGCGAGGAAATGGGCGAAAATAAAAACCCGCAATGTTCCCGTACTGGCGACAGTGGGTAGCAACAACATAAGCAGAGCAAAAGCACCCCAGCCCATCAAAGCCTTACCGGTAGCGGTGCGCCAACAACTCATAACTCTGCCTTGCCGAACAGGCCCTTGGGGGCGACTACCAGTACGATAATTATGAGCAACATAGTGGTGACACCACGTAACTCTGCAGCAATCATAGTCGTGGTAATAGTTTCCAGCATACCAATAATATGGGCAGCAACCATACTGCCAGCAATGCTGCCAATACCACCAACTATCACTACGGCTACAGCAATGATTAAGGGTCCGACCCACATGCCAGGATCAAGCTGAGTATAGGTGGCAAGAAATACACCTGCCAACGCACCAAGACCGCCGGAAATGGCCCAGGTAACCAAATTAACCTGATTGGTACTTATACCTGAAATTAATGCACCCTTGGGGTCCATCGATACGGCTCTTATTGCACGACCGATATGTGTCTTGCTAATAAATAACAGCAATCCGCCCAATACGACCCAGCTGGTAATCGCGGCTATAACAATATTATAGGTAACACTGACTCCTTCAAAACGCAGCACGCCCGGTATTAGCGGCCACATACTTTTCGGTGAAGGAGAGTAAATTAGTATGATTAGCGCCTGCATAACTACGGCGAGTATCAAGGTAGATATTTCGATGGCGACCGAGTCACCCTTTAAGCGCTTGACTAGTAGCTGATATATCAGCATGCCAAATACAGCGCCCGCCATTATTGCTATTACAAAACTTGCCAATTTTGGGATGCCCAAAACCTGAGCAGCATGATAATAAACATAGCCGCCCAGCATGATGTAAACACCGTAAGCCAGGTTCAGCACACGACCCACACTAAAGATCATGGTAAAACCTACTGCCAGTAAAGCGTATAAACCGCTTAACAACAGCCCCTGTATCAGTATGTGTGCCATTGAGTTTCGATTCCAGTTGTGAATGGCATCGTGATACGCTGATCACGATGCCCTATCAACAAACTACTATTTCTTAATCCAGGAAGGTTCCTCAAATTTGCCAGTGGCATATTTGGGCGGATAAACAACAGCCGTTGTGCCATCTTCATACCACTGCAGAACGACCATGGCCGGTGCACCATCATCAAATGGCGCGGTAATATCAAACTTAATATTATGGGTATACTCGCGATTGGTACGAGGCTCAATCTCGCCGGGCTTCCAGAAACCATATCGAAGCCAAAGCTCACCATCTTTGTAAATCTTCAGGTCTTCATTTTCCATCTCGCGTACCCAGTCATCTAACGGCGCGAAACCACCGGCACGTTCTGCTGCAGCGAAGGCACCATAGATACCGTAATAAGCGTTAAAACCGTTAAAGTGGGGAACGATGGGACGGTTATCACCATGCTTGGCCTTGTATTTCTCGAGGAACGCTGCTGACCGATCGTCCATATCGAAACCTACTGAAGGAATCGGACTTAACGTGGAAGTACCACCACCCAGGCCACCGGTATCATTCCAGAAGTCCTGGCCGAATGCCGCGACATTAACCCCGGTCATAGGCATTGGCACCTGCAGTTTTACATACTGAGATGCCGGCACCTGGCTTTTCACAGAAGAAACTATATAAATAAAATCTGCACCGGTAGCCACAGCCTTATTAAACAAGGGAGCAAAGTCTACCGTGTTGGGGTCATAGATAATCTTATCGACAATCTCTATTCCCGCATCCGGCGCAAGCAGGGCTTCGACCAGACCAGCTATCGCACCACCAAAAGCGGTATCTTCGTGCATGATAACGGTGGTTTTGTAGCCCATTTCTTTAGCTAGTACATCTTTACCGAAGTCAACATACAGGGTCGCCAATGCTTCATCACTAGCAACATTCATAAAATACATTTTGTAGTTTTCGTAATCCTCAACAACCTTATCGATTATGCCGATATAGGAAGTCCATGTATCCAGTGTAGGTGTTCGATACTCAACCATACGTGGCAACCAGCCAAGGGAGACATCATCGATGCTGCCAGAGATAATGAAATCGACCTTTTCAACGTCGTTCAAATATTCGTAAGCCCTAATACCTTCCGCAACATCTTCTCGCGTATCGGCCATGACCATTCTGATTTGTTTGCCGTTCAACCCACCTTTTTCATTCAATTCCTCAATGGCGATTTCAGCACCGCGAATGGTGCTCAGCCCGCTATCAGAAGCGAATGATCCAATGTAGCCCACTACCACTTCGTCGGCAGCCTGGGCAGGCGCTAACAATCCTAGACCCATTGCCAGGGCAGAGGCGATTGCTGTTTTGCGCAATCTATTTGCATGTTTCATATAATGACTCCTCCGTTGTTAAAAACAAAAGTCATGGCACGGAAACCATAACTAGCTTAAAAATCACTACTGTTATAGTGAATAGTCGATATGCCCATCCTTATCATGAATCAAGGCATCCACTTCAATTTCAATCATCATGCCTTCAGTTGTCAGTCCAGCTTCAACACCACTGGTAACCGGGTTGATGCCAGCAAATACTTCACCATGAGCACGAACAAAATCACCGCCGCCGCTTTTCATATCGGTTAAAAAGGCTCGTGTTCTTACCACATGACGTAATTCAGCACCTAGCTCGTTAAGTGCACTTTCTATCCGTTGAAAAATATATTTACTTTGGGCATAGGTATCGCCGGGGGCATGTAGTCGACCATTGGGCTCAATAGCGGTTGTGCCGGCAACAAAAACGAAGGGACCTACTCGCTTTGCACGGCTGTAAGCGCCAATAGTTTCAAACCTGCCACCGGTTGCGACACTTGCCACGCTCATTAGCTACTTTCCAGGCGAGACTTGACCGCTTTAGCGGCTGCCTTTAATTCGGCAATTTCTTTTTCAGCGAGACTCAGCTCAACAATTTCAACTACACCGGAACGACCCAGCTTGCACGGCACTCCAACCACGGTATCGTGGATGCCATACTCTCCTTTAAGCAACACGGAAACAGGTACAGAACCGGCGCGGGCACCACGAATATGATCAAGCAACTCAACTGTCGCCTGGGCCGGAGCAAGCGTAGCGGAACCGGTTTTTTTCAAACCAACGACTGCGGCGCCTCCACCAATGGTTTCCATTCGGCACTGTTCGATTTGCTGTGAACTCAGAAATACATCCAGGCTTCTGTCCTTTATTGTGGCCTTCGACGCCACCGGCACCATTTCCTCGCCGTGACTACCAAGCGTAATGGCTTCTACAGCGTTTACCGATACACCGGCCGCTTTAGCTAGCGCAAAACGAAATCTTGAACTATCCAGCGTGCCTGCCATGCCCAGAACACGTTCACGGGGAAAGCCGGTGACCTGGAGCATTTTGAATGTCATTTCATCCAGCGGATTGCTAACGACTATAACAATTGCATTAGGCGCCAGATTGGCAATTTGTTCACCCACGCTGTTTATAACCCGACCATTGATGGTCAGCAGATCTGCTCTGGTCATACCTGGTGTACGTGGCCTTCCTGCGGTAACGACAACTACATCAGCATCCGCAACCAGGCCAAGACCCGTGCCACCAACCAGATGTGTGCTTGATCGACTAACGCCAGAGCTGTGTTGCAAATCAAGCGCAACTGCTTCGGCTGCTCCTGGCAAGACGTCAATAATGGAAATATTATCGGCCATCTCACAATTAGCTGCTAGATGGGCAATATTCATGCCTACACCACCTGCGCCAACTAGCGCCAGGTGGGGTATTTTTGCGGCTCCACGTTGAGATTGTCGGCGTGGTGGTTCGAAGGCTGGATGACGACGGAACAGCACTCTTCGCATAGCCGTAGAGCCGTCTGTTTTTACGACTAGCGGTTGTTCCAAAGGGCCATCACGCAGGGCTATTTTCAGACGTTGGGCGGTTTCCCTGGCCTGAGCGGTAACAATTGTATTCGGCAGCACCTCTATAAACTGTCTGCCCTTGCGAAAGGCGTCGTGAACATGTTCGTCAGTGATTACGCTTCGTTTGGTGCTCATGTAAGTAACCCGAACTAACTACTCGCCTTGCCAGTTACATCTCTTATTGCTTCGCTGGCAGCATCGATGGCCGTTTTCACTGAGTCTTCACTACCGGAGAAAAACAAACGACCGTAACGGCCAACCGCTCTGACTTGCACAATATCAATTTCAGCAGCTTTCTCAGCCTCATTTGCAGCAATGGAAATATAGGCGGCAGGTGCACACTCTATAATGCCCAGCGTTTTACCAGGTACAACCAGTGTTCCAGCTGACCACTTGTTTAATAACTGTGCCTGATAGGGCTCAACGGAAGTAATTATCTGAGTAGACTCTACAACCGGTTTAATACGATCTTCCAATGACATGCCAAGTTCAGAAAGAATCGCGTCGCGGGCAGCGCTGACCTCCGCATTTGATGGGGAGCGTAAAATAAAAAATCCGAATTCGCGCTCTACAATCTGACTGGTTGCCTCAACCCGGCTGGCTTTCAGGGCCACGTCAATCAAGCTAAACACTTCATTGCCAGGGGCAATTTCGCCAATCAGAATGGTGTCTCCTGCCAATGGTATAGAGCCTTGCACTGTGGCACCGTTGTAGGCCGCAAACTTTGGCTGTAAACGGTCGATTTGCATCAACGCTCTGATGGTTAATTTACTAGCCATAGCCTATTCTCCGTAAACTTGATAGATGTCGCGCCACGGCCTGGACTCATAGGCAACACGTTTAATATTAATAAGATGTAGTGCGGTCACATTATCGGAAACAATGGAACCCGATGAAGTACCGGTGCCCAACATAAAGCTTGGCTCAAGATCAGTAGAAAAACCCATGCCGCCGTGGATACCTGGTGTATTAACAATAATTCGACCCACCGGTAATCGACTGTACTCGGCAGTGACTTCTGCATCGTTACTATGCAGTACTGCTGTGTGCCCCCAGCCGCCGAAACGGGCAATGTCTTCAGCTACCTGAATACCTTTAGCCGTATTGTCTACCTCGTACCAGGCTAAAACAGGATTCAATTTTTCTGCTGAAAGCGGCGCCTGCCAACCGACTTCGGACTGATCGGAAACCAGCACACGAACGCCTGGTGGCAAGGGGATTTCTGCCAGATCAGCAAGCACCTGAGGTGATTGCCCAACACGGTCAGGATTCATCATATTCCTGTCGGTGAAAATTACTTTTCCCAGTCGTTCGGATTGAGCCGGCGTACAGAAATAGGCACCACGTAATTTGAATTCAGCCTTTAACTCACGACTTAGTTTTCGTTCAACAATAACAGCCTGTTCTGAAACGCAGGCTGTTCCATAATCAAAAGATTTGGAAACAATGACTTGCTCTGCCACTTCAGCCAATTCAGATGCCATGGACGAATGCACAAAACACGGTACATTGCCTGCCCCTACGGCAAGAGTAGGTTTGCCCGAAGAGTAAGCTGCTTTAACCATGCCGGGCCCGCCGGTCGCTAACACGACAGAGGTTCGACGATGCTTCATTAGTTCAGCAGTGCCCTGAATGGTTACGGATTCCAGGCACTGAATAAGTCCCTTCGGTGCACCAAGCTGCTCTGCAGCCCGAGCCATAACCCTGGTTGTTTCTACGCCGGCACGTACGCCGCGAGGATGAGGCGCACAGACAATGGCATTGCCCGATTTAACAGCAGACAGAACTTTATAAATAATTGTTGAAGTTGGATTGGTAACTGGAATTAATGCAGCTACCACTCCCATCGGCTCGCCAATAGCCGCCACTTTGGTAATTTCATCGCGCCACAATAGTCCCAGAGTTTTAACATCGCGCAACCAGTCTGCGACAGAGACCGCATTAAACAAATTTTTCAGTCGTTTATCTTCAGCGTTACCGTAACCGGTTTCCTCTACGGCAATTTCACCCAGACGGCGAGCTTCCGGTTCAATAGCGCGGGCCATTGCTTCAACGATGGCATCAATATCAGCCGGGTCAAACACCCTGAATTTCTGAAAGGCATCCCAGGCATTCTCGCTAGCACGTCTTGCAGCAGCAATAGAAAGTAAGTCGTTATCCACTATGCTTCCCCTTTTATCATGGCTTCAACCTGCTTTCTAACCTCATCGGAACTACCCGGGCTAATACCCATAGAATTTAAGCGACGACCCGCACTGGCTAAATCATGACCCAGGGCGGCACTGGCTAAATTAATCATGGCATCTGTAGAAGGTGTGGGCGTACCAGTCATCTCACCAGCAGACTGAAGTGGTACCAGAGAACCTGTTACGGCACAGCGCAACATGCCTCTGGCATGTTCTGTATTCGGTATTGGCCGGCTACCACTGCCCTTCTTGCTTCCCGCAGCCATATCAGTCCATTGCTCATCGTCAGGCAATCCACGCACGCCAAACTTCCGCGCAACCTTGCGACGTTCGGACAATAATTGAGCAACCAAATTACGACTCGATTCACTTTCTAACAAACTATGAAAGGTGGCATTCTCCTGCAGAGGTACAGCACCATTAGGAATTGACTTAGCAGGCTGAGCTACCAGTGAACCACCCAGTAATAACGCGACGCTTTCGACGGCACCACTTGCATCGGAAAAACTGCTGGATAATGTCGATAGCGTTCCAGTTGTACCTGGCAACAGTTTTTGTAGGGCGGATTGCAGTGCAGGCTGTCCTGATGGCAAACACGCCGCACTAACCCCACTGGCCTTGCATAAATCAAAGTGACCGTCGCGGCTATGTACCCAATAAGGCAGCCCAGACATTTCAACCACCGAAATATTCGCCTGGCAACCACCAACCCGCAATAACCAGTTGGTTTCCATAGCCGCCAGAGTTCTGCCTGGAGCGATGAGCAGCGTTTGCCCGTCACGTAGATGGTCCGCCAGAACCATGGCGTAAGTACGTTGCTTATGTACCGGGCCTGTCAGAATAACTAAATCAGCGTCTGCCACCGCAGCATCCAGCTCTGCGGTTATCTGAATTGAAGGAACAGATTCCTGATCAACCTGAAACGTGCCGATAGGGCCCTCACCTCGCAAGGTGATTCCACCCCGTTTGCGCAGGTCATTCAACTCAGCACCATAGGCACTAAACAGAGTAACGGCGGCATTTTCCGCTAGGCACAATGCCGCAAGTATTCTGCCATCCAGGCCACCGCCAAGAACGCATACCCGATCAATTTTTTGAGCAGTTTCAGCGACTCTGACAGAGCCCTTGTTTTCCTGTACAGCGCGGGTAAATTGTTCGAAATCGTTATCCATAGTTTCCCCGATAGAGACGTTTAATTATTCACGTCGTTAATGATCAAGGATCAGCTTTTAGATTTCAGCCAGAACAGCTTCCACTTCGTCATGCGGACGAGGGATTACATGAACTGCAACCACTTCGCCAACCTTATTGGCTGCGCTGGCACCGGCATCAGTAGCAGCTTTGACTGCACCGACTTCGCCGCGAATCATAATAGAAACCAGGCCACCACCTGCTTTGCTTTGACGCACAATCTGAACATTTGCAGCCTTTACCATTGCATCGGCGGCTTCAATTGCGGCGACGACACCACGGGTTTCAATCATGCCAAGTGCTGTCTGACCGAGTTCTGCTTTAGTTGCCATGGGTACTTACCTCAATAATTGGGTTTGATTAATTGGTACTTAAGTAAATTAAATATGTATGTTGTCGACAATTGCGACGATTGATGCATCAACTGAAAGACCGGAATATTCTGTTGGAATACGAGCAGCTGAGCCTGTGGTTAGCAACACCAGATCGCCAGTGCCGGCACCGAGCGTATCTACAGCCACATGAGCGGCCTCAATTACATTGCCCGTTCCATCCTCAATATCAACCACCAGCAGCCGGATAGCCGCCAGTTGGGCTTCCTTAATTGTGGCAGTGAGCGAACCTGTGACTCGACCGATACGCATCAGAAATTACCCAGATAGCGTTCCAGCTCAACAGGGTTAATCGGTGCTGCTAGAAATTCAACTTCCCTCTCTGCCTGTTGGATGAGGATGGTCAGGCGATCTTCGCCGATCACATCTCTCAGCCAGTCAGAATTTTTCGCCAGGACCAATGCATCATTTATGTTGTTAGGTAAAGGCACTGCGTCCTCAAACTCATAAGCATTTCCGGCACACATTTCGGTGGGCTGCATGCCTTGTTCAATACCATCCAGGCCCGCTGCAATTTCAGATGCCAATAAATAATAAGGATTACAATCGGCAGATCCATCACGCTTCTCCACACGAACAGCATGATCTGAGCCCTCGATAACGCGCAACCCCACTGTACGGTTATCCAGTCCCCAGGCAGAATTTATCGGACAAAATGTATAGGGTTTACGACGACGGTAGGCATTTGGCGTGGTTGCACTCACCAATGCTGTTTCCGGCATACGCTTTTGCAAACCAGCAAGATAGGACTTACCCAGCTCATTAAATTTTCCGTTATCGGAGAACTGGTTTACGCCATTCTTCCACAATGAATGATGGGTATGAAAACCACTGCCTGACTCTTCCAGAAATGGTTTCGACATGAAAGTTGCCAGATAGCCATGATGCATGGCGAGTTCCTTGATCATGGCACGAAACAGGACAACTCGATCTGCTGCCACCAACGGCTCGTCGTAATGAATATTGACTTCCACCTGGCCTGCAGCATATTCCGGATTTGACTGCTCGATTGGAATGCCAAGAGCGTTTAAGTGTTGTCGGATGGGGCCAAGAACATGCTCCAGCTCCGCGGCACGGCTTAGGCTATAAACCTGAATACCCTGATCTCTTGGACGCTTAGTCTCAGGATCTAGCAGATAAAACTCTAACTCGGTACCGACATTAATGTCATAGCCCATTTGCGCGGCTCTTTCCAACTGAGCAATCAACGCACCACGGGGATCAATTGGTACCGGTTTATGATCCATGCCCTCTGCATAGCCCATACAGATTGCCACGCCGGACTCCCAGGGAGAGGCTATTGGCGGAGCTATGGGAAACATATGCATGTCTGGATAGCCATTATCGAAATTGACATAGGGCGTATCCCAGACGTCACAGGTCATATCGATAGCAAGCGTTGCGAGCGATAGCGCATTGCCATTTTTGCAGATTGTTGGCCAATGACTGGCAGGGATACGCTTGCCGCGCATGATGCCGTTAGCATCGCCCACACCAAGAACGACGGTATGTGTGCCTTCTGGCAACATTTCTACATTGCTGGTCACTTCTCCAATCCTCTCTTAAGTTTGTTTAGTGTTTGAACTGAACGTTGTATTCTGGATTTTGTATCCAAAATACTAACGGAATTATTTTCTGTCGACAACCCTCTAACGCCCGGATGGACTTTCCTTGGCAGAGAGTTTTCTGCGCCCAGCCAATTTAAAATGCGCCGCCGTACCATATTCTCGACAGGCCACCCCAGCGGCGAAATCACCAAATACTGGGCCGTGCTTAAACAAATGACCAGAGCAACCACCGGCTATCAGTACATTTTTCTGCTCGGGGTGCCAGTCAACGATAAAGTGGGTATCAGGGGTCAATATTATCTGATTGAATTTTGAATCCACCACGCGCTCGCCAACTAATCCCGGCAAGCGTTTCTGGATATACCGGCGCGTTCGTGAAAGTGTCTCGCGGCGCACTAACCGTTCATCCTGATCAATATCAATCTTATCTGGAAAAACCACTGCCGCCTTTACGCCACAGCCTTCTACTGAAGGCATGCCGAATGAACCCTGACCATGATCAATCCAACAGGGCATTTGTGTCCGATCGAAAGCTTCACTACCATCGGGCGTAGAGGTATAAAGTACGTTCACACCAACAATATTGCCAATAGGTTTGATGGTTTTGGGAAACATATCAGACATCCACGGACCGGTACAAACAACCATAAAGTCAGCGTTTAATGCTTTTCCATCGAGATGCAATCGTTCTTGATTGTCGGTGGTAACGCGGCCACGCTTGACCACCCCACCTTCGCGCTTAAATAAATCTACGGTGGTGATTACCGCTCGGTGGGCCATAATCATGCCCGCCTCTGGCTCGTACAAAGCGTAGGAGATATCGTCACATTTGAATTGTGGAAAACGCAGGGAAATTTCATCTCGCCCGAACTTATGATGTGGCACACCCAATTTCTGAAATGTCTTTTCGGTGGCATCTTCCCAATGACAGTGTCCTTCGGTCGCCAGAATCAAAGCACCACATTCGTAATACAGACGCTGGCCAGTCTCTGCCTGTAGTTCCAACCAACGCTCACGAGCTTCCCTGGCCCACAGAGTATAGAACTCATCGTGGCCATGAATGGCTCTAATCATACGATTATAGTCAGTGGATGACGCTCTGGAATGACCTGGCTCCCAGCGATCTATTAAAGTCGTGCTGACCCCTCGACGCTGCAACGCCAATGCAGTCATGGAACCTGCTATGCCGGCACCGACTACAATTGCCTCGGTTGACATTTTGTTCTCCTAAATATCTTTCTCTGCATACTGTATCCAGTATGCAGAGAAAAGACAACCATCCCAAACGGCTTTACAGAAACTATCGACTGGACAGGATATTCGCGATATCGAGCAGCTCCTCGGCACTCACTACCACATGATGATAAGTCAAACCCCTTGCCTTTGGATCATCTGAATCCAGTATCGCATTAACGATATCAATATGCTCGTGAGCCGACTTATTCAATATGGCTAAACACGGAATGACGAGCACGAAAAAACCCCACCCGCTTTACCAGCTCACGAAAGGGTGTGCGGGAAGATTGAAACCTTTCACAAATCCGCTTCTTATGGAAGAATGTTATTAGTGGTTAATTGCTTTCAATGACTTTCAATCCGTGAACAAACTCGCATACCTGTCTCTTAAAAGATTTTTCTGCACTTTGCCCATCGCATTGCGTGGCAATTCGTCCACAAAGAATAGACGCTTGGGTTGTTTAAATCTAGCCAGATCATCTTGCAAACCACGAACAATATTATCTTCATCAAGTTTCTGGTCAGCTGCCGGCACAATAACGGCGACCACAGCTTCGCCAAAATCTGGGTGCGCCACACCAATCACTGCAGATTCTTTTACGCCTGGCAAATCATCGATAAGCAATTCAATTTCTTTCGGATAAATATTATATCCACCAGAAATAATCAGATCTTTATCACGACCCACAATCTGCACATAGCCTTTATCATCAATTAAACCTAAGTCTCCGGTAATAAAAAAACCATTAGACCTGAGCTCCTCTGCGGTTTTCTCTGGCATGCGCCAATAACCCATAAACACGTTTGGGCCGCGCACTTCTAGAATACCAATCTCACCGGGGGAAAGTTCTACAGCAGTTTGTGGATCAGTTATTACAACCTCCACACCCGGCAACGGAAAGCCCACTGTACCGGCAATCCGCTCACCATGGTAAGGATTAGAAGTATTCATGTTGGTCTCTGTCATACCATAGCGCTCAAGAATGGCATGGCCTGTGACTCGACTCCAACTATGATGGGTCTCGGCTAATAAAGGCGCAGAGCCTGACACGAACAAACGCATATTCGCAGCCGCATTAGCGAGTTCTGCCTGCTCAAGCAATCGCACATAAAAAGTCGGCACACCCATTAACACTGTCGCAGAAAGCATATAGTCAATAATGGCCTCAGCATTATAAGACGCCATAAAAATCATGGCTGAACCGGCCGTCATCGTAATATTAGTGGCGACAAATAAACCATGGGTGTGAAAAATGGGTAGTGCATGTATCAATACATCGTCCTGGTTAAATTCCCAGTAAACCTGCAACACCTCTGCATTGGAGGCTAATCCATTATGACTTAACATCGCGCCTTTGGATCTTCCCGTTGTGCCCGAGGTATAGAGGATCGCTGCAAGATCATCTGCCTGTCTCGATACCGCTTCGAACCCACTATTTGCGGCACGCTGTGCATCAATTAAGGTGCCCTCGCCATTTCCAGACAACGTCCATACGGTTGCAACACCGCACTGTTGTGCGACTGCAACTAAAGATTCATAGCGCTCTGGATCACATACGAAAAGTGCCGGTTCTGCATCGCCTAGAAAATAGCTAACTTCTTTAGCGGTATAAGCCGTGTTTAAAGGCAAGAACACGCCACCAGCCAATATTGTGGCCATGTAAAGCTGCAACGCGTGGATCGATTTCTTAACTTGCATAGCAACCCGATCACCGGGCTTCACTCCAGCAGAGACCATCGCTGACGCCAGACGCTCGGAAGCTTCAAAGAAATCTGCATAGGAGATTATCTCGCCAGTCTCATGGATTCGGGCAAAAACAGCATCAGGTCGATCAAGGGTTGCCAAACGAAGCTTGCTGGCTAAGTAATTACTGGTATACATAAGGTTATTCGGTGTTAATTAAGCGGTTATCAAGTCCCACCCTTGAACAGGTGGTACACATCCTACGGGTAATCAAGTTAAGTAAAAACAGCTGGTTAATGGTTTATATTTGGATCGATCGGTTTGATTGGACCGCCCACGGCCAGTTCAATGGCGCGGGCCACAGCCAACAATTTGGCCTCGCCTCTGGGCGGCCCGATCAACTGCAATCCAACCGGCAAACCTTCGGACGAAAAACCCACAGGCATAGATAATGAAGGCAGACTGGTCGCAGTAGAAAGATAGGAGAAACGCAGCCACTCTATGTAATCCGTAAGAGGTTCACCATCCAACTCGGTTGGAAACTCTTCTTCTACAGGTCCTGGCATTAATCCAACCGTTGGGCATGCCAATACGTCAAAGTTCTCCAGAAAGAGCCGCATATTTCTGAATAAAATTGTTCGTTCACGTTGCGCTTTACATAGATCTTCGATCGTTAGCTTACGACCGAAATCAATATTATCCATCAGGGTATATTTAAATTGAGACTGAACCTTTTCCGGTGCAAATCCTGGTCCTGCAGCCCACAACATACCCCGCAACACTCGATATGAATGATCAAGATCGGGCAATTCAGGGCATTGTTCTTCGACCTCACCACCCTCTCCGCAAATCATATCCATAGCCTGTCGGAGAATCTTATCGACTTGTCGTGAAACCGGAGCAAATCCATCCAACGTGCTACTGTAAGCCACACGTATATTGCTAGTTGCGTGTCGAACTGCCTGCTGAAAGGGTTCAGTTGGAGCCGGATACGAAAGCGGCAATCTCGGATCAAATCCTGACATGGCATCAAGGAATAGCGCGCAATCAGTAACGCTACGCGCCATTGGACCCGACACTGCCTCCATATTGAAACCAAGATCCTTAGGTGCACCGCCTGCCCTACCCGGACTGGGTCGAAAACCAACTACACCACAATAAGCTGCAGGTGTACGTAACGATCCAGCAAGATCTGAACCATGACTTAACCAAACCTCGCCCGTAGCTAGAGATACCGCAGCACCTCCAGATGAACCCCCTGCGTTGCAAGATGTATCCCAGGGGTTTCGGGTCATACCAAAAACTGAGTTAAAAGTATTTCCACCCGCGCCCATCTCCGGTGTATTGGTTTTACCCACCACCAGTGCGCCGTTACTTTCCAGGCGTTCAACCAGGGGATCACTTATCACAGAAATATTCTCTGCCAGGGCCGGAGTGCCGTAAGTTGTTCTAACCCCAGCGACTTCGTTGAGATCTTTGATCGCTATGGGCAACCCACCCAGCCAACTCGCTTGCTGACTACTCCCGGAACCATCGGCACGCCACTTTTTCAGAAATTCATAGGCCCGTTCGCCACACACCGTTGGCATAGCATTTACAGCAGGCTCAACGCTTTCGATTCGCGCGAGAGACGCTGCAACAAGATCTTCACTACTAATTTCACCATTACGCAGCTTATCGACGACTACATGAGCCTCAAGTTCGCATAACTCGGAGCCAGTAAATTCACAGGATGGTAAGTTTGGTAACACGACGTGCTCTCCTCAAGCAATAATTATACGTCTTCGATCCAGAGAAAGGATCATGGCACAGCTTCTTATAATGCATTCGGCTAGTTCAACTCGCAACCTTTAAGTCGTACATCCCTGACTAGAAATTTCCATAGGGAAATTTTGCATAAAAAAACCCGGCTCAAGGCCGGGTTTTTTTATGCCAGATAAAGGTTCGTTACAACAGCTCCTCGATAGCTGCCCGTTCTTCACGTAACTCCTGCTCGGTTGCCTGCATCTTCTCACGGCTAAAATCGCTGACCTCAAGGCCTTGCACAATTTCGTAATTGCCGTCTTTACATACTACAGGGTAGGAATAAACGATACCAGGCTCGATACCATAGCTGCCGTCGCTAGGAATACCCATGCTAACCCAATCGCCTTCGGCACTGCCTATAGCCCAGGTACGCATGTGATCAATAGCAGCAGAACCTGCAGAAGCCGCACTAGAAGCGCCACGGGCTTTGATGATCGCCGCGCCACGTTGCTGAACTACTGGAATGAACTCATCCGTCATCCAGGCCTGATCAATACAATCAGTAGCGACTTTACCTTCTACCGTCGCATGGTGCAGATCAGGGTACTGAGTCGCAGAGTGATTTCCCCAGATGATCATTTTGCTGATGGTGGTGGAATGCGCACCGGTCTTACCCGCTAGCTGGCTAATGGCACGGTTATGATCCAGTCGAGTCATGGCAGTAATCTGTCCAGGATTGATATCCGGCGCATTGCAAGCGGTAATCAAGGCGTTAGTATTTGCAGGGTTACCTACTACCAGTACCTTTACATCACGGCTGGCTACCGCATTAAGAGCCTTACCCTGGGCCGAGAAAATCTGTGCATTGGCTTTCAACAAATCTGCACGCTCCATTCCTGGTCCACGCGGACGAGCACCGACCAGTAAAGCATAGTCGATGTCCTTAAACGCAACCATTGGATCATCTGAAATTTCGATTCCCGCAATAAGTGGAAATGCACAGTCTTCAATTTCCATTACCACACCAGCCAACGCGTCCAGAGCTGGGGTAATTTCCAGCAGACTTAAGATTACCGGCTGATCTGGACCTAGCATATCGCCAACAGCAATTCTAAACAGCATTGAATAACTGATCTGGCCGGCTGCTCCAGTAACAGCAACGCGAACGGGTTGATTCATAAACTTTACTCCAATAGTGGTGAAACTAGATTCTTGAATAGTTTGTTGCGATGCAGCATTCTACTTATTTCGCGGTGGGATGCAAATTTAAGCACCTATTAAAGCATTTCGTTTATCAATACAAAAGATAATATGGGGCACCTTCATCATACAAAATAGGCGTAAATTGGCGAATCTCACAAGCTCCCGTGATAGCGAATCAGAGGGTGGCTGAGTATAATCATGCCTCCTATTTCTGGATCTTAAATATGAATGTGATGATGGATTTTTGCGTGGTGCCGTTGGGCGTTGGTATCTCAGACCGGCAACAGAGCATGGCAGATAAAATCTCCAGCGTCGAACAAAAACTGAGCCAGGAGCCCTAATGCTGAAAACCCATCCCTACTGGTGGGATACCGGCGCCAAACCCGCCGCTCCTCCCCAACAGCCACTGCCAGATAAAGCTGACATTGTAATCATCGGAGCAGGCCTGACCGGACTCTCTGCTGCTCGCTGTCTTGCCAAGGCCGGACGATCCGTTGTTGTACTTGAAGCGGAGTGCCCTGGTAGTGGTGCCAGCTCTAGAAATGGTGGCATGATGGGTGGCGGACATAAATTGTCTGTGAGTAAAATGATTGCCACATATGGCGAAAAACTAGCCAGACAGTTTTTGCAGGAAGCACATCTTGAATCACAAAAAGTCACACGAGGCATCATTGAGGAAGAAAGCATTGAGTGTGACTACCGTACTAGCGGTCGTTTCCGCGGTCTGTGGAGTGCAGCGCAATTCGATCCAGCTGCCCGGGAACTAGATAAACTGAAAAGCTTGATCCCACTTAAGGCCCATATGCTGTCCCGTGCTGAGCAAAAAAACGAGGTCGCATCCGACCTTTACCATGGCGGAACTGTATACCCAGATCATGGTTCTCTAAATCCGGCCAAATTAACCCGCGGGCTTTTACAGGCAGCTATTTCCCACGGTGCACTGGTACAGGGCAATACCCCGGTAGTTGGTGTGCAACAACAAAAATCAGGCTTCACTGTAACCTCATCACGAGGAAAGTTTTTTACACAAGAAATCCTCGCGGCCACTAATGGATACCCTCCTACTGCATTGTCGACTGCCAGACGACGCATGATTCCAATCCCGAGTTTCATCATCGCTAGTGAGGAAATGGAACCTCAAACAATCAAAGACCTATTTCCATCTGGTCGCATGATCGTCGAGAACCGCATGCGCCATTGTTATTTTCGACCATCTCCTGATGGTAAAAGAATTATCCTTGGTGCTCGCGCAGCTATGCTGCCAATTCCAGAACCATTGGCCCGAGCACAATTAAAATCATTGCTAAGACAAATATTTCCTCAATTGGAAGATATTCAGATTAGCTACAGCTGGTGGGGGTTTACCGGGTTCACATTTGAAACACTGCCACATTTAGGCCAGATAGACGGCATATGGCACGCCATGGGTTTTTCAGGCAGCGGCAATGCCATGGCACCCTATCTAGGCTATCGGGCAGCGATGTCCATTATGGGAGAGAAAGAAGGTGAGACAGCATTCCGACATACCAGTTTTTCTACTCGCTGGTGGCACAGAGGCTGGCCATGGTATCGACCCGGACTCGACCTGGGCCTGCGCTTTATGGATCTTAAAGATTCAATAACCAACCGACGATAGCTTTGATTCATCCACACATCTTGTGCTGCTGTTATCGCCCTATTCCCTTCAACAATGGTTGTTTTTTATATTCATTCGATCAATTCCATGTTTCACGACTTGATTCCCGAGTCTGATCCTTTAGACTTCAAATTATCTCGCAACAGAAACTGATTTACCTGTTGTTTATTTTTTCCCCACGTGTCTTAGCCAATACAAATGTTTACTTATATTAACCCGAGTGTCCGAGCTCGCCTGGAACAGGAAGGCAAGCTTCAGAAAATTAATCACCGAGGTGAATTGCTGGGGGTTGATGATCCGGTACGCCCCGGTGAGGTGGTCATAAACTTGCTCGGGCCGATACCCCTACCACTGAAAATGGCTGGTAAGAATTACACAGCAAAATGGTATGCTACAGTGCGTAGCACCGAGCTAGAAAAAGTCGAAGAACTAGCGGCTACGCTGCGTGAGAGTGGTGGACAAAATTTATTTGCCACCCTTGCCACCTCCATGGCAGTTAACAGCGTGCTTCTGATTGGTGATCCACTAAACCAGGAGAATCCTCTGGTTCGCGTACATTCCAACTGCTTAACCGGAGATGTTTTCGGGTCTGAGCGTTGCGAGTGTGGCCCACAGTTAGCGACTGCAATGGAGAGAATCAATCAGGACCCATGCGGCGGCATGATTATTTATATGGCAGGTCATGAAGGTCGAGGTATCGGACTGTGGGCCAAGGCAGCGACCTATTTGTTACAAGATGCCGGAGAAAACACCTATCAGGCCAATGAATCTCTCGGCTTACCGGCAGACTCTCGAGATTTTAGTGACGCGGCGGCGCTCATTCTGCATTTTCTTGGCAATCGACCTATTCGGTTACTGACCAATAATCCTAAGAAAATCGAAGACCTGGCGGCTTCCGGGCTAGACCAGCTAAGTGTTGAAAAACACGTAGCCGGGGTATCAAACTGGAATCAGGATTATTTGTCCGCCAAGCGGAACTGGGGGCATAAAATAGATAGCGACGATATTACGCAAGCTTGATATCGTTATCTTTAAGCGCTTTATAGAATCGCAGTAGGTTTTCCTCGGTATACGCAGAATAATCAGGATAAATTATTTAAACCTCACTTCAATATTTTCAAGCTATCGAATGACGAAAACCTTCTGCTTGCAGCACCTTTTCCTGGGTAAATTTCACCGCTAATTCGGTATGTCATAAATTAGCTAACGTCCGATTCCTCAGTGACTCTTCAGGGTAGATAACAACCTTCCCTGTTGGGTTACTGGACCAATTCCCAGTGTTTTATAGATGCGCCAATACAAGGCACTATCTGATGACACTATTGGTTTACCCACCAGCTTTTCAAGTTCTACTTCTCTTGACACCATTCGTTGGGTCAGTCCATCTTCGAGACGAAAATTAGGCATACCATTAACCACAAAGGCGTCTATATCTGGCGCTAACTCGGCGATTCTTTGCATGGAACGATTCGCCACATCAGCAGGAAATACCCAGGTTAAGTCGTTTACATCTTGTTGTGTAGGATACATTTCCAGATCCACGAAGTTGCCGTAGTAGACCACATCAAAACCTGCCTCCTTTAAAAACCGGGCGATTCCATCGCGCCAATCGGGCCAGTAGTATACAGAATTTATCGCAATACGCTCAGCACCGAGTTCTCGCAAACCTTCAACCAGACACATACCCGCCATATGAAACGGCGTTTGATAGGTATCACTAATGCGATTACACATATCACGAATTTCATCTGGAGTTCTGCCCGAAGCATGCACCCAGTTAGTTCCTACCTGACCACAAACATCAGCTCCGTTGTTAGCCATGCACTCAACGAATTCGTCTAACAAATGATAATTGCTGGTGCGTTGGGATAATTGATGAACGTAGCCCGGCACATGCAGCATGCGTCCATGGACGCCAACAGATGGGGGTGAAATTCGCAGAAAGTCACTCGGTGCGGCATCAAAGTCATAGGGCGGCGAGGTAAAGCCTACTTGATAAGAAAAGATTTTGTTTTCAGGTTTCGCCCAACGTTCGGGCTTTACATAGTCATTCATAATTATTTCCAGGCAATCAGCGGCAAGGGGTCTAGCAATATCTCGGTGTTATCTTACATTGGATGATTTTTCTGCAAAAAGCTCACACAATTCTGCATCAGGAATTTGTCCTGCAGCGTAATTAAACACGCCCTGATTAAGTATTTCATCGGCAGCCTTTCGAACCAGTCCCAAAGTTGCCCGCGCTAAAGAACCACCAATGCTTATTCTTGCCACTCCAACGTCAGCCAGTTCTGCAACAGTCAACGGTGGTCCAGATAGACCCATTACGACATTTAGTGGCCCGTTAACTTCTTTAACCAATGTCGCTATTGTCTGTATATCTCGAACACCCGGAATATAAAGGCAATCTGCTCCGGCCTCTCTGTAACTATTCACTCGTCGAATGGACTCTTCGAGTGGCGATGCATGGCCCACCAGATAACATTCGGCTCTGGCAGTTAATACAAAGGGATAATCGAGTCCGTTCAGCGCCTCCCGTGCTGCCTGAACCCTTTCCACCGCCAGCTCAAATTCATAAAGAGGCTCACTGGAGTTTGGTTCATGATCCTCAATGCTCGCGCCAACCACGCCGGTTGCGGCAATTTTAATCATGTTGTCATATACTGCCTGAGCTGAATCGCCATAACAGTTTTCGGAGTCCATGCTAACCGGCACGTCTACAGCCGCTGCAATGCGACGGGTTTCCAGTAATGCATCATCAAAGGATAATTTATTCTGATAATCCGGCAGCCCTTTGGAGAATGCAATGCCAGCGCTGGTTGTTGCAATGGATGTAAACCCTGCCTCCACCAACACCATAGCACTACCTGCATTCCAGGCATTGGGCATAACAAATGTTTTTCCAGAGCTATGTAATTCTAGAAACTGTTCAGCTTTTTGATACATTAATCACCAGCATATTGGGATAGGTTAATTTGAAGACATATAGTGTTGACGTTCCTGATTAGGAAATTTCTCAATAGCATAACGCAACATAGTGCGAGGCATTTGTGCCGACCATTTATCCAGAAAACCACATTCAGCAGCCTTATTGCGATTGCCAATTTCACGCAACATCCAGCCCACTGCTTTGTGCATTAAATCTTCCCTGTCGTCAATGAGCTGTTCGGCTAGATATAAGGTGTCCGCGAAATCCTTCTGTCGAATAAAGTAGAAGGTCGACATAATCGAAATGCGGCGACGCCACAAGGAGCGCGATTTTGCCAATTTATAAAGTTCAGTGCGAGCATGAGTATAAAAATGATGACCGGAAATATAGGGTGCCGATACATCCACCAGATCCCAGTTATTTACCCGATCTATACATCCCCTATAACACTTAAATAACTGTTGTTTTTGCAGCTCATCACCACGATTGTATTGTTGACGAAGCGCAATTAGCGCAAAAAAACGCGCTTCATGAAACTTAGACTGGAGCAAAGACTCCAGTGTATCCATTTCAAGAACGGGTGAGTTCTTTAGCAGTTGACGAATTTTCGGCACCATAACGCCAAGAAAAATATCACCTTCTGCATAAGGTTTATTTACCCAGGAATTTATCAATAGAACGACCATGTCCGGCTTTTTCCTCATCACTCAGGAATGCAGCCGTAAAGGAGTTGCGTGCCATCTCTGTCATCGTGTCATTTGAAAGGCCCAGCGCATCTTGCATCGCCTGAAAATTCTCAGCGATGTAACCGCCGAAAAATGCCGGATCATCAGAATTCAGCGTGATATTCAATTTCTGTTTCAGCATCTCAGGTAGTGGATGATCTTCGATTCGATCGATCACACATAGCTTTAGGTTAGACAGAGGACATACTGTGAACGGAATTTTCATCTCAGCCAGGCGTTGAGTTAATTCTGTATCTTCCAGACAACGATTGCCATGATCAATTCGGTCTATCTTCAACAAATCGATAGCCTGTTTTATATATTCCGGTGGTCCTTCCTCGCCGGTATGAGCCACGCATCTGAAGCCTTCCTGACGGGCTTTCGCGAAAACCCGCTCGAATTTCGATGGCGGATGGCCCTGCTCGCTTGAATCCAGACCA
The DNA here is from genome assembly GCA_047615875.1 of Parasphingorhabdus sp. Lineage (GTDB taxonomy): Bacteria > Pseudomonadota > Gammaproteobacteria > Arenicellales > CAJQKF01 > JBLHGU01. The sequence continues at coordinate 43,723 of JBLHGU010000001.1, read as the reverse complement.
ACAGCAATAATTTTATCTTTAAACGGCAGGGCTTCCTGTAGAGTTTCAAAAGCACTCTCTTCATCCAGGTGGCGTAGAAAGCACATGATCAGCCCAAAACTGATGCCGTGTTGTTCTTGACCCGCTTCAAGCCCACGCCAGATGCCATCAACAACCGTTTTAAATTCGATACCGCGATGGGTATGGCCCTGGGGATCAAAAAATATTTCGACATGTTTAACGCCTTGTGCCGCAACTCGATCCAGATAGGCCTTGGTCAAATCAAAGAAATCTTCTTCTTTTAGCAGCACATTCATGCCCTGATAATAAATATCCAGGAAATCCTGCAAATTTGAGAAGTTATAGGCCCCACGTAGCTCTTCTACTGATTTGTAGGGAAGCTCGACACCATTTCGATGCGCAATGGCAAACATTAACTCTGGCTCGAAGGTACCTTCAATGTGCAGATGTAATTCCGCCTTGGGCAGGTCGCGAATAAAGTCGCTGATAATCATAAATTTTTCCTAAAACTAAATTTCCAATTGTACGCTGAAGTAACCCCAGCCTGATAATCTCATCATCCTGGAAAAATCAGCTGAGCGTGAAAAAGATGTGCAAGATATTGTTGTGCAAAGGGAATTTAAAAATTGCGTGGTTACCTAACTGGTAATGAGCGATTTTTAGAATTTCCCTGGTGCAACTAGAGCTTGTGCATACTTTCGTGGTCAACTGATTTTTCCAGGATTATGGACATTGAGGCCACCTCCCTGCATCAGTTAGAATGCAGTGCCCTTCTGAGCGGAATTCCATTCTTGATTTCCAGACACAAAACACGACAAGTTCAAATTGGTGACGTCAGTGTCGGTGCCAATGCACCGATTGTCGTTCAATCCATGACCAACACCGACACCGCAGACATTCAGGCCACAGTTAACCAGGTTTATGCGCTGGCTAAAGCCGGCTCTGAATTGGTCCGGGTTACAGTGAACACAGATTCAGCAGCGGCCGCGGTGCCTGAAGTGGTTAACCGCCTGGCTCAATTAGGCTGCAATGTACCCATCGTTGGGGATTTTCACTTTAACGGTCATAAGCTGTTAGAAAACAATCCCGCCTGTGCCGAATCGTTAGCCAAGTACCGTATCAATCCAGGCAATGTAGGTAAAGGCAGCAAACGAGATTCGCAATTCTCCAAAATGATCGAATTTGCTATGCGCCACAACAAGCCAGTTCGCATCGGCGTGAACTGGGGATCTCTTGATCAGGACCTGTTGGCGAGATTACTAGACCAGAATCAGGCCACTGGCAGCCCAAAAAGCCTTGAGGCCATTACCCATGATGCCCTGATTGAATCTGCACTCAGCAGTGCAAAACGTGCCGAGGAGCTGGGTCTTGGCACAGATCGCATCATATTGTCCTGTAAGGTGAGTGCTGTGCAGGATCTTATCTCTGTCTACCAGGATCTCGCTAGTGTGTGCGATTACCCGTTGCATTTGGGACTCACAGAAGCTGGCATGGGAAACAAGGGTGTAGTCTCTTCCACTGCTGCCATGGCAATTTTGCTGCAACAGGGTATAGGCGACACCATTCGAGTGTCACTTACGCCCAAACCCGGTGGCGATCGTCGTGAAGAAGTCAGGGTCTCTCAAGAAATTTTGCAAGCAATGGGCTTGCGATCTTTCACGCCACAGGTCATCGCTTGCCCCGGTTGCGGTCGCACTTCCAGTGATTATTTCCAGCATCTAGCCCAGGACATTCAATCCTATCTACGCAATCAAATGCCCGTGTGGAAGGACCAGTATCCTGGTGTTGAAGACATGTCCGTTGCAGTCATGGGCTGTGTGGTAAATGGACCAGGTGAAAGTAAGAACGCTAATATTGGCATTAGTTTACCGGGTTCCGGAGAACGACCTGTGGCACCGGTTTATGAAGATGGTGCTAAGACTGTAACTTTGAAAGGCGACAGTATTGCTGATGAGTTTAAGTCATTGGTAGATGAATACGTGGTATCTCACTACGGGGCTTAAATATCCGTAGATTTAGCGGCTGTGGACCAACCGTACTTCTGAAGGTAACTAAAATATCGGCGAGTGGCTTTTATATGGCAACCCGCCGATAGTTGTTTTGCAACTACAAACCGGAGATTATGCCGCCTTGGCGCACTCCACAATATTATGCTCCGGTCCATAAGGAAAGCCGGTAATATTTTCTGCATCAGTTTCATTAACCACCAGAATATCGTGCTCACGATAGCCGCCGGTGCCTGGTGTTCCAAGCGGAATAGTCAGCATCGGTTCCATAGAAACTACCATGCCGGGCTCAATAACCGTATCCACATCTTCACGCAATTCAAGACCCGCTTCGCGACCGTAGTAATGTGATAGCACACCAAAGGAATGCCCATAACCAAATGAGCGATATTGCAGCAGATCTTTGGCGGCGAAAAACTCATTGATTTCGGCACAGATCTCAGAACATTTGCTACCAGGCTTGATCAGAGACAAACCCAGCTCATGAGCATCTACATTGGCTTGCCAGATTTTCAGCGATGCGGCATCAGGCTGACCAACAAACAATGTACGCTCAAGAGCGGTGTAATAACCTGAGATCATTGGGAACGTATTCAGGCTGAGAATATCGCCGTATTCCAATCGTCTGGAGGTTACTGGATTGTGCGCGCCGTCGGTATTAATACCGGATTGAAACCACACCCAGCTATCGCGAAGTTCAGAATCGGGATAGGAACTGGAAATTTCCGATTCCATGGCATCACGACCGGCCATAGCGACATCAAGCTCAGTTGCTCCAACTCGTATTGCATCACGAATCGCCGCACCACCCACATCGGCTACTCGTGCACCGGCTCGGATCAGAACGTGCTCTTCGGCAGACTTAACCAAACGTTGTTGCATTGTCGCTGGAGCAATATCGATCAACTCAGCGGCAGGGAAAAACCCTGTTAACTGATCACGTGATGCCAGGGTCATGTGATCACCCTCGACACCCAATCTGGAGTCGACGGGAAGCAGGCTTTTTATTGCGCGCCAATAGTTGTTTCGCTTCCAGTCGGTATAAACCAGGTTCTCAGAGAAACTACGCCTCCAGGGCTGACCACCATCGATATTAGCGGATACAGTGACACAACGATCTTGCGTTACTACACAGGCATAGGGCCGTCCAAAGCTACAATAGAGAAATCCACTGAAATAGCCGATGTTGTGCATCGAGGTGAAGATAGCCGCAGACAAGTCTTTTTCTGCCATCAAACTGCGCAGCTTCTGTAGTCGGTTTTCGTATTCCTGGTCGGAAAAAGGCAGGACAGCCTTTTGGTCGTTATGGAAGGTAAAATACTCAGGACGGTTTTGCGGGTCAAACATATTAGATCTCCAATACATTGGTCCGGAACTGGAAACAACCCGATCCGGGCATTGTCCCGGCGTACAGGAAATAAACAGAAACACTGCTTGGCGACGCCATCACCATAGGCGGGATTATAAGACCTCCATAATGCTTTGGTCGACAACATCTGTTTATCAGAAACGACATTTACTATTTAAATTGTCCTGATTGTCAACGAATTTACATTCGTTTAGCGAGTTCTATTTAAGTCTTGCAAAGGGAATGGAAAACTAATTTGTGTCGTCGCCTTGCCGGCAGCGTAAAATAGAGTCGATAAACCACTCCCAGCAAATCCCGTTCCAATAATTTTATAAGCTATGATAGTTACCAACGAAACTCATGACACCAGCCTAACCTGCTGGGTAGACTCCGCCAATAGTACTGATACTGATTTCCCCATTCAGAATCTACCCTTTGCCAGTTTTAGAGTATCCGGCAATGCAGGCAAGTTTCGCGGTGGGGTTGCTATTGGGGATCAGGTAATCGATTTATCAGTAGTAGCTGAGAAAGAAATACTCTCCGGTCTTGCGCATACCGCAGCCAGCGCTTGCTCTGAATCAGTTCTAAACGAATTTATGGCGCTGGGCAAAGACAGCTGGAGCGCATTAAGACTAGCGCTTTCGAGAGCTCTGCGGACCGGTGCAGCAGAACAAACGCTTTTAGGTGAATGCCTGCTTCCACAATCTACTGTGGAGTACCAGGTACCCGCACAGATTGGCGATTACACCGACTTCTACACATCACTCTTCCATGCCACCAATGTCGGCAAACAATTTCGACCAGATAACCCGCTGTTACCAAATTATAAATGGCTACCTATCGGCTACCATGGCCGATCATCTTCAATCGAGATCTCCGGGCATGCCTTCAAACGACCTAAAGGCCAACTAAAGGCACCAGATTCCGAAACTCCCGCAGTCGGCGCCTGTCGACGCCTCGACTATGAAATGGAACTGGGCATTTATATTGGCAGTGGCAACGACTCAGGAACGTCTATTGATTTAAATAATACAGACGATCATGTATTTGGACTTTGCCTGTTCAATGACTGGTCAGCCAGAGACATTCAGGCCTGGGAATATCAACCTCTTGGGCCTTTTCTGGCAAAAAACTTTGCCTCCACCGTCTCACCCTGGATTGTCACACTGGAAGCTTTAGCGCCTTACAGATGCACATGGAACCGGAATCTGGAAGATCCGCAGCCCCTGCCCTACCTCGAGTCAGAATTGAATCGTCAGCAGGGATCAATCGATATTCAACTTGAGGTTAGCCTGGCGACTGAAAAAATGCTCAACGAGGGCGAAGCTGCCGCTAAGCTTTCCCACACCAGCTTTCGTCACTCCTACTGGACGGTTGCACAAATGATAGCCCACCATACTATCAACGGCTGCAACCTGAGGCCTGGTGACTTTATTGGCAGTGGAACGCAGTCGGGCCCGAACGAAGGTGAGTTGGGTTCTATGCTGGAACTCTCCAAAGGCGGCAAGAGCCCCCTGCAATTGCCCAATGGAGAATTACGCAGCTTTCTTGAGGACGGGGATCTCGTGACCATGTCTGGATTTTGCCAGGCCGAAGGAGCGGCACGAATTGGTTTTGGCAGTGTAAACGCGGTTATTCTGCCGGCCTGAGATACTGAGTTTAAATTGTTCAACTTAAATTCTGGATATCGAAATAATGTACAAATCCCTACAAACAGACGTGTTGGTCATTGGTGGTGGGTTAGCCGGCTGTAGAGCGGCTATTGCTGCAGGTAGCAGAGGCTACAAAAGCCTTCTGATTTGTGGCTCTAAGCCAGGTCACAGTGGTAATTCGTCGCGGGCTTCCGGCGGTTTCGCTACGGCTATTGGCCCTGCCGACAGCCCCTCCATTCATAGCAAAGATATCCAAAGTTCTGGTTATGATCTATCTGATCGATCACTGGTCGAGCAGATCACTTCACTGGCAGCGGAACGTTTTCTAGAGTTGGCTGAAATAGCGCCAGACTTTATTAGAACCGAAGAGCAATTTGTACTGCACAAGGTTCCTGTTCACAGTCAAATTCGGTCTATTCAATATTCCCTTGGCATGGCGCATTTGATGACAACCCTTGGGCGAGAGTGTGAATCACAAGGGGTGGAGATAAAAACCGCCAACCACGCTCTTTATTTACTTAACGATGAAAACGGTAATGTAGCTGGTGCACAGGTATTCGATAGCAGGCATAAACAGGAATATCGAATCACAGCCAAATCTGTTGTGATAGCCAGTGGCGGTTGTGCACCGTTGTACCCGGTTAATTCTAATGATCCAACTCTATGTGGCAGTTCCTATGCGTTGGCATTAATGGCTGGTTGCAAACTACGCGACATGGAGTTTATCCAGTTCACTCCAACCGCATTCGCCTTTCCTGATTCTCTTAAAGGCCACACCATAGTAGGCACACTGCTAACTCTGCCTGGAGTCACTCTGACTAATTGTCACGGTGAACGATTTATGCAGAAATATGATACCAAATTACTGGAACAATCCGATCGAGCAACTTTGGCGCGATCTATACATCGGGAAGTCATGGCTGGTGGCGGGTCTGAGCAGGACGGTGTTTACCTGGATCTTCGATCCGTACCCATTGATGTACTGGATCAGCACAGACCCGGCTTTTTAGAGCTGTGTAAGAGTAATGGCATCGACCCACAACACGACCTACTGCAAACGGCTCCTTCAGCCCATACCTGTCTCGGCGGCATTGTTGTTGATCTTACGATGCAGGCAAAAGTCGGACTATTTGCAGCAGGCGAAGCAATTGGTGGATTGCATGGTGCAAACCGGCTCGCCTCCAATAGCCTGATGGAGGCAAACGTTACCGGCTGGATAGCGGGCCAATCAGCGGCGGACTATGCGAGCCAGAAGCCTTCATCAAATTCCTTAACGGAACAGTTTGAGCACAATATATCCTGCACACAAAATAATCCTCACACCGCTCAGAATATAAGGAGAACAATGGGAAATTATGTTGGTGTGTCAAGAGATGCTTCTGGCCTTGAGAAGGCCAAACTTGAACTTGAGAAAATAATGAAGGCAGAAGCTAGTTCTTCAGAACCTAGCACTGCAGCGAACCATCAACTACATCATATGCTAATGACAGCTAGTGCAGTAGTTCAGGCTGCACTTTTGCGAAAAGAATCCAGAGGTGCTCATTATCGCAGCGACTTCCCGAAACAAGACGACAAACACTGGACAGGCAACCAGTATTCTTCCTTACTCAATGAGAAATTAGAAACTTCCTTCAAACTATGCAAGACCGAATAATCTAATCACTCGCACCATAGCGACCTCGATTAGCCACGGTCGCGGTCTCACCTTCAAAGTAGGTATCACGACCGGGTTGTATATCTATGCCCTTACTATGTACTTCCTGCAATTCTTCAGGCAGCGGTCTTTGATCAGGAGCAACTAACCACAATCGCAATAAGTAACGCCTATGCTCCATTTCATCGTGATCAAAGAAAGCCGTTCTTGAATGAAGAATTGTATGGTTGTTGGTTAAGGTTATATCACCAGGTTGCAGCATAATGGAAACCTGTAAGCTCGGATCCTGAGATAACCGAACGAATTCGTCAAAGGCAGCCCTTTCAAGAGCAGACATGGGCTCATCAAGTTCCACCTCTGCCATGTCGATATATTCAGGAACAATTCTAGCGCTGACAAAACCGTCTTTTTCAAACAACACGGGCACCCGATAAGGAGTAACCGGAGGCTGTTCCGGCTCCTGTTCGCCAAACAGGTGCATGTAGTAGCCCTGATAAAGTGGCTCCAGCAACTCGGGGTGATGCTCCAACAATTCATTATGCATAGCCAAAGCACTGGTATAAGTACTCAGGCCGCCCTGTTTCGCTGCGCGAATCGATAGCATGCCAATAATGTCTGTATGGTCAGTATGGGGTGGCAACTCAAGACTACTGCGATAAGCTCGTTCATTAGGGTCCTTACCCGCCATATCAGTAACATGACCAACGATATCCCCCAGCACCGACTGCGAAACTCCTTGACCAAAGTAGCAACCAAAGCCCCAATACATACGCTCCAGGTTCTCGGTAGAATATTGCTCAACCGGGAACCCCTCTAACAGGACTAAGCCGGACCCATGCATCACCCTGTCGTACCAGTCCGACAGATCCTCCGCCATTTCTGATAGGTCAAAATTATCTGAACTAATTTCTTCTAACTTAAGCCCCGCGTGATTCACCTTCGCTAGCGCCGATTCGAGAACTCTCCGATGCTCGACACTGAATTCAAAGATAACGTCTGCCCAGTTAAATTGATCTGCGCGCCAGGCGGCCGCATGATCTATGTGTTGTTGAAATGCTTTTGTTTTCATTAGTGGTAGAATTCGCGTATAGCTTTCACGATACAATCGTTTCGATCTGGGAGGAGTCAGCTCCCCTGAGACGAGTACTTTAGACTAACTTATTAGCATTTCAAATATGATTTTCAATCAAAACTCTCTTTTTCGATGTCTTGGAATAATTTCCTGCCTGGTTCTGGGTGCCTGCGACGCCACAGTCAGTGAACCGACACAGCCAGAAATAGTCACAACAGCCGCCGAAGAAGTTGACCCGGATAGCAAGGGATTTATTTCCGCAGAATTTTTATCCAGCCTCATAAAAGACAATGCTGCGCCACCGATACTTGATGTAAGGGCCATTGCCTCCTTTGAAGAAAGCCATATTGTAAGCGCAAGCTCATTACCTTATGGAGAATACACTGACGAAGACGTCAGCAAACTGGCAGGCAACAATAAATCCGGCTTGATTGTGACCTATTGCGGTTGCCCTCGACATCTATCAGGGTTAGTGGCTGAACAATTACGCGAGAAAGGCTTTAGCGATGTTCGCGTCCTTTATGAGGGATACTGGTATTGGAAAGATAATGGCTATCCTGTTGTCGAACAAAGCAAGTCAGCCCGATCAACGCTTAAATTCGAAGGCCAGCTGGTCTCCGATATCGGTCCCGTGGCCGGTCACAATATTTTTATACGCAACCTGAGAAATGACCAGCTCGAGGCCACGCAAACAGACGAGCAAGGTAAATTCCAGACCGGATTTGAAATCCTTGGCTACCTGGAATCGGATCAATTTGCAGTGACAATCGATTCCCCTAAGGCCACCGTAAGAAAACTTATAAGCGGCTCTCCAGACGAAGCTCACAACCTTGTTGTTAGCACAGATTAAATCTTCAGAATGATTTTCCTAATTATTGCTCAATATCTAGCCAATAGTGTATGAGGCCTGCCCTGTGCACCGCCGGCACAGTTGTAATTCCAACACACTTATCTACGGAAACTCTGCAATAACCAGAGTTTCCCCATAACTACTGAGCAAATATTATGACTGACATCTTCGAAAACCCAATGGGTCTTCAGGGATTCGAGTTCGTTGAATTCGCATCCCCGAAGGAAAACATTCTACAAGACCTTTTCACCTCACTTGGCTTCAGCCACATCGCCAATCATCGATCCAAGCAAGCTTCGCTGTATCGACAGGGCGGCATCAACTTCATCATCAATGAAGAGCCCGGCAGTCTTGCCAGCTATTTTGCGGAGGAACATGGTCCTTCAGCCTGTGGAATGGCTTTCAGAGTCAACAACTCTCATCAGGCCTATAACAAAGCGCTGGAATTAGGCGCGCAACCCATCGAAATCCCAACGGGACCAATGGAGCTGCGATTGCCCGCCATCAAGGGAATTGGTGGTGCGCCGATTTATCTAATAGATCGATATAAAGAAGGCTCATCTATCTACGATATTGACTTTGAGTTTTTCGACTGCATTGATCGAAACCCAATGGGCTGTGGCTTCCACACCATCGACCACCTTACCCACAATGTCTATCGCGGTCGCATGGAGTTTTGGGCTAACTATTACGAGAAACTATTTAATTTTCGCGAGCTTAGATACTTCGACATTAAGGGCGAATACACAGGACTAACATCCCAGGCCATGACCGCGCCAGACGGCAAGATTCGCATTCCACTTAACGAGGAAGGAGCCGGTGGCAGCGGTCAAATTGAAGAATTTCTTATGGCCTTTAACGGTGAAGGCATTCAGCATATCGCCCTGGCTTGCGATGATTTGCCTGCATGCTGGGATCGACTCAAGAAAAATAACGTTCCATTCATGAATCCACCACCCGATACCTACTATGACATGCTGGAGGAACGCCTTCCCAGCCACGGAGAACCCGTAGAAGAACTGAAAGAACGTGGTATTCTTCTTGATGGATCCACCAAGAATTCAGATCCCAGATTGTTGCTACAAATTTTTTCCAAAACAGTTTTGGGACCCGTATTTTTTGAGTTTATTCAACGCAAAAAGGACGATGGTTTTGGTGAAGGAAATTTTAAGGCACTATTCGAGTCTATCGAACGAGATCAGGTTCAACGTGGTGTGATAAAGACGCCTTAAGTGTTGTAACTTAAATTAGATTTCACTCGTCCATCGATCAAGTCGGAATATGATCGGGCAACGACCATCCGAATTTCACCACCCATAGCGGTCATTTATTCAACTTTGTTATAAAAAAATGACGGAAGTCTATGCGCTGCCTAATCTTTATCTAATTACGATATCGCGCCAATATCTTATCGAGATACTCCCCCCATCGGGGGACATTTCGCAACTCATACCCTTCATTGCTTTCCCAAATTCTTTCAAGGTTAGCAAATTCTGCATCTTGAGGTTGATCTTGACGAAGTACGCGATAAAGATAGACAAACGCGGATGCCCTGGCATTAACCCAACAATGGACAAGAACTTTCTTTCCTACTACTGATTCCATGACCTCAAGAAAATGAACAAAATCTTCCTGAGTTGGCTTCCCCCAGTCTATTGGAATAAAGAAATAACTCATTCCATTCGATTGGACTAATTTTTCTTCGTTCTTGAGTGACTTTGGTAAGTTCTTCGGAGCGAGGTTGATAACCACCTGGATACCGGAATTTGCTATCTCAGTAAATTGACTTTTATCAGGTTGTCCTGCGGATATGAGCGAAGACGAGTAAACCTTCGTATTAGGGATTTCTGGTAGTTCTGTAGCTACAATCTCTGTGGCCAGCATAATTAATGCAAGCATAAGCCACGAACGTAATAAGTGACGTATATATGTATTGCTAAGCACTAGGTATCTCTATGTTTTTTAGCATCATCTTCTATCGTTTGGTGGATCTTAACAATCGTTCAATAAACCCAGCATGTTAACAATTGCTGTAAAAAGATGACGACACAAACCTTCACCGACGGTCAATTAAACTGGACGCGGAAATATTGGAACTACATTTAAGCTGACAAAACGTTGTGTACCCAGTTCCAGCCCAAAGTTGGTCTTGTGAGGCACTGGTCATGTGCACATTTGAAACAAGTTTAACCACGGTATCAATTTCTGAGGCTTGGTATCAAATCTCTGAATGATTGGAAGTAATGAAGGTAACGGGTGTTCTAGGTTGGCGGTCTACCTCAAGCTTAAAAATATCCAGACGTGAGTAGTGACCATCGCCAAACCCCCAAACCGTGCGTTCAGCATTGGTCGGCATCACTTTTCTGTGAACATTTAGTATTTCGCCAGTGGTGTCTATCGTTACCGCCGTATTGTAAATAGTGCCTGCGCTCAATTCTCCGGCACACTCATTTACACACACCACAACTACGCCATATTCGCGTGCAGCCTCTCGAACCGGCGCCAGCTGATCTTTGGACAGGTCAATTGAATTTGAAAAAAGCCGCCGATAAAACTGATCGAACTCACCCGAATTGTTGTCGGAGTCATTTCCAAACAAACATTGGATATCCAGGCAACCATCCTTTAGGAAAAACAAGAAGTTCTATATTGTCGTTCGCAGCCTGTTTGATTATCTCGACAGCCCGTTCAAGACAACCACCTCGATTTAGGTAATTAGATGGGTGCTGGACAGCTGCTACAGAAATCATATTGTATTCTCCCATATTATTTTTATTTTGCTTACTGACTAACAGACTTGTTAGTTGACTCATTTCCCGAAAAGAAAAATTAATTATCTATTCTTTAAATCGGAGTTGCCAGTTTTATCGATAGCGCTCTCCACATAACCATGATAAGACGTCATATTGACGTATAAGAACACGTCGTCACCAGGTTTGTAAGTAGCTAAAAATATTAATATTCACTGGTGGCTTGGAAGCGGCCCATTTGCTTTTGAACGAACGTTTGGGGTATGTTACTGCCTGATCGATTTGTAAAGTGACCGGCAGAAAGTTGCCCCGAAAAGCCATTCTGTTATAGGGAAAATCGAGCACTCCAACGCCATTGACTACATTTTTCCGACGCTTTTCTACTCGTTAGAAAACGGGAAGTAGTCCAGAACGTCATATTCCCAAACATTGGTAGGAAAGATCACTACCAATTCGGCAACTTCGTCATCCAGATTCTGGAATGAGTGCGGTACCATAGGCGGGATATTAACGATATAGGGGCCCTGTAAATCGAAAATCTCATCCCCCAAAGCATATTTAACTTTCTGGTTAGAGGTTAATACATGAGATTCTTCGCCGATATGAGTGTGCATGGGCGGCGCGCCGCCAGGTGCTGTATAGGTAATGCCTATAGTCAGGTTTTTGTATCCGTGCCGCTGACCCTCCATCACATGGACAAACTCGCCTGGACCAGGATTTATGACGATAAGTTTGTCTTTTGGCAACGCAAAATCGCTAATTGCTGTCATTGCCGCTGGCGTGAAATTGCCCGGAATTCTTCGTGTTTCCAAAACGCCATGAGGGTGATGCTGCGCATGCAGCGCTTTTCTTGTTTCATCGACGCCGGATATGATCTCCCCATGCGCAACGTGCCCTTGATCGGTTGATCCATCTTTATGGGTGACTATTGGTGGTGGTAACTTGGATGTCTCACTCGCGCCTGCTAACTGAATAACTCCAGCTATAATAAGAATAATAACAAGAAGTAGGAATGAAATAGTTTGGTCCAGTTTGCGCAGATTTTGCATCTTAATTTCTCCAAGTTGGAATTAGAGTAAACCTATAGATCATGGCTGCAATTCGCACATCTTCGATAGATCAGTCTCCCTCTGCATGATCAGATAGGCTAAAAACTATGTTATCAACGATACAGGTAAAAGTCGTTCCTCTGATGATATCAATGATCGAAATGAGTATCCTACTGCCCGTTTGCAAAGTCAACGAATGTGTCTTGTTTGCCTATTTCTGCCATTCAGAGAAACTCACAACATGCCAGAAATCGGCCAAGTGCAGCCCTGATTATGTATTGCTATGTATTGTTAATTAATTTATCGTATCTGAATAACTTGATACTTAGGAGGTAAGTAATGATGACTGACACGACTACTATGCGCCTTAACGACGTTAATATTGATGCCGTGGGAGAGCTGGCCGGAAAGATACAGAAAGAACCTGACATCGCCGCAACAAAATGGAACGCACAAATAAAATGGACAGGTGGTTTTCGTTCCGAAGCCCAGATTCGAGATTTTTCGCCCATGAAGTCTGATGAGCCCGGCGGTTTGGGTGGGACTGACACAGGACCGAATCCAGTTGAACAGGTTCTCGGGGCATTGGGCAACTGTCTTGCAGTTGGATATGCTGCTAATGCTACGGCTGCAGGAATCACAATCAAAGATCTTTCCATCGAACTTGAGGGTGATCTTGATCTGCATACTTTTTTGGGACTAGCAAGTGGCAACGCGGGCTACAGTGGCATCACTGTAAAAGTAAACTTGGACAGCGACGCGTCACCGGAGGAGGTACAGTCGTTACACGAAAAAGTAACTAAAACATCACCTGTTGGTCATACCTTAAGTCGTGCCGTACCAGTCAAAATAGAGCTCGCCTAAATTGTAAAAACCTGGACTTGGGCTTTCAGTTTTAAGATGAGACATGGCATTGCCTGACATCCTGAAAGCGCAGGTTCTCGAAACTGCGCTCAAAGTTTGCTAGTTGCCTATTCTGTTGAAAATTCTGTTTTTGAACATGATATACCTATAGTCGACAGTCGTTTATAACTAAAGGAAAGTCCAATTAGCCCGAATCGAATGTATCACAAGGAAGGGATGCTGATACTTGTGGACATGCGATATCATTCACGCTGAAATCTAGTCGCCAGACAGCCTCTACATCACAATCAGATATTGGACTCATAAGACCTGTTGTTGTAGCCGTAGTATAAGGATTTACCACACCTAACGTTTCTAGCTCAATTAACGAATCAGGAAATCCATTTGGCTCTGAATTTGCAATGTGGAAATCTTCAGTCGTATCAATTGCCTCGCAGCTGTTGTTCGTCAATCTATACTGCAGAGTAATAACATCCGTGGTATCGGTAATTCTATCACCTGAAACCGACAGAAGAATTTCAAGGATTACATTACTACATGCCAACGTACAAGAGGGGCCAGGGGGATCATCATCCTGGGTGGTTGTCTGTGCATGAGCTGGTAGTACCACAGTTTCCACGACTGGCTTAACCCACTGCCTCGGAATAACAAGTCCAGCGGAAAATGTAGCTGCTGTAGCACTCAAAAATTTCCTGCGATAACTTAGCGATGTAGTGGGTTTATTCAAAAAGTCAACTATTATCTTGATTTTCAAATGAATGAGGGTGGACAAGCATTAGAGCGAAAAAATCGATTTGATTGTTTTTAGCGTTTCATCATATTACTTCACGCTGGGGGGAAACGTGGTTATTTCATCTTCGTTTTGGGTGATTTGTTATGCCCCTATATCAGCTCTGAGTAGATACTATTGAAAAAATCCCAAACTAGGGCCGTGAAATGAGGGAATACCGGCCTAGTTAAAGCACAAAGTATTTTCGCTCAAGGTGGGACAACTTCCGCCAGAACAGAATCAAGTGTTCTATCATTTTTATTTAAACAAACACATTCCAGAACACAAACCACCTGCGCCCTGATATTACTGGAGTACGGCATTCGATTTTTCTACAATGGCAACTCGGGCTGTTACGCTGACGGCAGAGACCATCGTGTTCAATGGAACCCGTACGGAAATGTATCGTTTTGTAAATGCCTCTGCTGATGGGAAGCGAACTCTCCTCACTGCTGGAGAAGCCACCACATTACTAAACCAAGCACCAATTAGAAATGTCTCAAGGACTTCAGCACTACCAAACGAGAATGGCTAACGCCTGACAATTGCCGCCTCAGCGCCAATCAATTAAATACGCGCGCCACCAAAGAATAAGTATGCAAGGGATAGTCGACTCACTCCAGTTTTCGCCAATCTGGAGGCTATTTAACGTAATCGATATTCTTATCGCTAGACCTAGTGTGAAGTCAATAACTGCCCTATCGAAAAATTCAACTGCACAGTTAAAATTAGCCGTCAGCTTTTCGTAGTTAAGTGAACAACAATCCGTTTTCTATGTTTGTTAAGCATTGAGTTCCCTCCTTGTTTGAATAAATTGATCACTACGCCAGCCGATATCTAATGCAGAGGGGCAATTAGGATCCAGCCCTAAACATCAGTAGCAATGAATCCCGAAAATGTAATATCTACTACCTCTGTCCGGTTAATTCTCGTTTCAGCGCTTCTTTGTTAATCTTATTTTTGTCACTTTGCACCAACGGTAAAGATTTTTTGTATACCACTCGGCTGGGAATCATATAAGAGGCCAGGTGTTTTTTTAATTCGAAGAGAATCTCTTTCTCGCTGATTTCCGTGGTTGCTGAATAAGCCAGTACAATTTCCTCTTCGATAAGCTCATTATCTATGGCAAACACGGCACATTGGTCAATCTTGGGGATGTTGTCTCTAACAACTGATTCGACTTCGTAGGGTGACACCCTAAAGCCCCGAGTTTTGATCATATCGTCATGTCGTGAAACGAAATAGAAGTAACCTTCCTCGTCCTTATAAACATAGTCGCCAGTGGCCACGACGATCTCGTCGGTTAACTGCCCTTCCAGGTTAATCACCTCTTTGAGGATTTGTACTGACTTGAAACGTTGCTCGTTCTCTTCTGGTGCATTCCAGAACCCCCTGTATATATACCCACCTCGGTGAATTAACTCGCCTATTTCGCGCGGCGCACATTCCTTACCCTCATCGTTGATCACATAAAGCTCGACATCCGGAATGGCCTTACCAATGGACTTGGGTCTTATTTCTACTTGAGAAGGGTCGAGATAAGTCGAACGAAATGCTTCGGTAAGTCCATGCATTGAGTAAAAGGCAGCGTTTCGAAATGTTTGATTACAATCCTTGATCATATTAGGTGTCACATTTCCACCCGAGGATGTGATAATTCTGAGGCTATCAAAAAGTTCTGCACTGGGCATCCGATGCAAACCTTCATCAAATATTTGTGAAATATTGACGGGCATCAGCGGCAGTACGGTGATTTTATCGTCTATCAAGTGATTGAAAAAATCTCCTGGCAGAATCAATCGGTGTAGTGCCAACGTTGCTCTCTTATAGAGCGTACAGAAGATTTGATTGAGACCATAATCAAGGTTAAAAATGAGCAGTCCGGATACAATGTCATCCTCGCGCAAGTTCAAATACTGGGACACAACCCGCGCGGACTCAATCAAATTACGATGGGATATCACTATGCCTTTAGGCTTTCCTGTCAGTCCAAACGAATAGGTGATAACCGCATTGTCATGCCCATTAATGTCGCAGTTAAAGGATTTTTTGTAGTATTTATAAATCTCCTCGAAAGATGCGACATCTTTGCCGGCAGTTTCATAGGAAATAACGTGCCCGTTGAAGTTAATTTCCTCGATACTTTCGAGTTTCAATTTGTCGGTGATAATACATTTAATATCACAGTCGTTAATGATGTATTCAACTTGCTCCGGCTTTAGCAGTTTTGTCAGTGGCACCAAAACATAGTCAGTAGACAAGATGCTCAGTATGGCAATTACTTGCTCAATACCCTTATTAGAGTAAACACCGATTCGTGAGTTGCTGGGTAAATTTAGCTCTTTCAGATAGCTGGCAACCTGGTTAACTCTTTTAAATAAGTCGCCATAAGTCAGACTTTTTTCGTTGAAAATAACTGCAGTTTTGTCGTTGTGACTTTGCACTGCATCTTCGAGAACTGCTCTCATACAATTAATTGACATCACTGAATCTCCCTGGCTCCAAGGGTCCAAATATCGTAGTTGCTGTCCAACACGGTAACTGGGTTGTGGTCTGATGTAAGAATCTTTTTATAAAAAAAGACGATAATTTGTTCAATCTCTTCAATCCTCAAAACCTTAGTGATACCACCTGTCATCACAATAGAATTAACTTTCGCCAGCTTCAGATTGATGTTCGACTCGCCATAGCGCGACATTTTAAATAACACCAGAAAGATGGCCAGTTGCATCAATATTTTGGTTGCTTTTTCACCATGCTCATGAAAAATATTTTCCGTAACTTTAAGGTGCGTAAGGAGTTCGTATACAAACTCGTTACCCTGGGCGGCAAAAATTAACGACTGTTTAGATTTGTAAACACCTAATCGCTTGAACACCAGTCTATCGTATTCATTCTCTGTCACAATATTGTCTTCCACCAGATCCTTCGAATAGTGGATATCCGTGGTAGCGCCACCGATATCCAACAAAATAAAAGGGTCGGATACTGAAAACTTTGCATTGATCATCGGTAACGCGTTGTTCACAACATAGGGTGTCGAAAAGATCTGATTTTCGGTAATGTCGTAAAGGTGCTTAATGTCTTCTTTACCTTCAATATCCTGCTGGTAGAGATTAGTTAAATACTCCTTCAGGTGCTGTTCTACGATATGTAGTCGGTCATCGACTATATTGGGCAACACCACTACGTTTTTAATGTTATCGCTTATCCTGGGGGCATCCAGGGCGGAGCCAGCATAAACAATGTTTGAATAGTTCAGCTGCTCGATATAGCGAAACAAGTTATCGGAGAACAATTCACTATGGTTATTTATCCCACCCACAATGAGTACCACATCAATGAGATCACTGGGCAGAGAATATTCTTCAATATCCTGATAGAGAATGGTGTCGACAACATTAACACCGGAATTGAAAGCGATATTGGTGGCGTACTTTAAAGAAAAAGAATTGGTTAATCCGATAATCAGAGTGCTCAAACCACCATTAGCTGAAGAGCAAATATGGATATCCTGACTACTAAAACTACGAATAGTTTCACCGCACTTGGTCATCAAATCATCCAGGATATCTTTATTGAAGTCTCTGAAATGCTGCTCTATCGCGTTGGTCGTGCTGACCTTGAAATAGGTGCTGCCAACATCAATCAACAACTTGTCATTCACATCGGTCATTGCATAATCCCAATATCATGAATAATGTCATTAACAATACTCGTTGTATCTTTTGTTAGATCGCATTGAGCCCGCTCATACTCATAACATCGATCAGGAATAGGCACATTTCCGCGCTCTATTATCCTGATATTCTTGTCAGCGTCCCGGACGGTAATCATGGCATTTTGATTAATGATATGTGGTGAAAAGGGCACGTCAATAATGCCACTTTTAATTGAATTAAACACTTTACGCCACAGGGTATCGGCTGGATCATTGAGCACAGCCTCCATGATAGCTTGAACTTCTAGCGACAGAATCTCTTCTTCCTGCTCGTCAACGACAGTGGGTAGGCCGTTAAGTATGCCCAGGCAATACTGTGTGTCCGCAACGGTTTTTGCGTTCATCTCCTTGGTAGGAATACCTGTAGCTTCTTCCCTGGTTTTAGTAATGATCTTATCCGCGCCAACCATTTTAGCAATCACCGTTGAAAGATTAATCAACTGATCAGCAAAGTTCTGATTGGTCGGGAAGGCCCCCATCCACTGGTGGTACACCAGGTGAATTGCGGCGTCGTCACAGTTAATTTCGGCTGCATAATGTTTCGCCAATTTCCTTAAAACTGTGCCGGCAACAATATCCTGTGTCATCGAACCCTGCTGGGCAAAAGACACTGAAAAGGACTTAACGCCCTCTTCGAGAGAAAGCAACATCTCCAGAATTTGAATAACAATAGTGATTGACGGCGGAACCAGAGTGGCTGTTAGTGGCCCGAAAGATTCCCGATTTATAGGCTTATTTAGCTTTGAATAGTTTGCACAAACCCGTTCTACGTACTTCCAGTACAAAAATGCTTTATCGATCGGAAAGTTTTTTGAGTAAGGTAGTACATAGGTAATGGGCCCACCTTCAATCTCAAAAATCCCTGAGGCAATTGCCGTTTCAATAAGCAATCTGGCGTCCGGCGTTCCGTGGCGTAGGCTCACTGGCTTATTAAAATGGGTGATCATCTTGCGAGTCGTTCGATAACCGTGGATCACCAACGGATAACCATTAAGCATATCCATGTCGTTCTCCTCACTTAAGCGAAGCATTTTCTGGGCGGTTGCGTAATCGTTGAGTCGAGTATTGGAATCAACTGTTAGCGGCAGAACATCAACGTTGGCGTCGCGAAAAGACTCGTACAATGCAAACTGCTGCTGATAAGTAGGGAACCCACCTCTGGGTTGAACCAGCATTTTACTATTCGTCTCAAAGTGGTGGGAGATAAATAGATCCGCACTGGCATTGGTGACAAAATCTGCCACTTCTGCAAAATCAAACGCATCGACGTATTCATTGCTAAGAATGATTTCTCTTTCTTCCTGTAACAGGCTCATTGGCTTTTCCCTTCAAGAAAATCTTTCAACATATCTAAGCCGGTATTCAGGTCAACCTGATGACAAACCAGGTCGAAACCATAGTTCTTGTATCTCGCAACAATGTCCTCGGTGTTGCCAGTGCCAACAACCAGATTTCCTCCGATCATCAGAATAAGGTCATCCAGGGTTTTGTATTTGCTCTTTAGCAGCTTAACCTCGCGACCCCAGCCTTCTGCTTCGCCATTAAGGGAAGAAATCAGCAGTGCATCTGCCCCGGTTTCCACCGCTGCATCAAAAAATTCCTCGAGATGGGTATTCACCCCCAGGTTGAACACTTCATATCCTCTGGCCTGCAAGGAAAGATCAATGAGCCTGTTCGCCACAACGTGGATGTCGTTGCCCACTACGCCAGTTACGACCTTCATATTGCCTTCATAATTTAAGTTTATTAAAAGTTTATAAATAAGGGCTGCTTTATCCCAGGCGGCACCAGGCTTTGTGCCCGATCCGCGCCCTTACCCGACTCCACATGCCCAAGCAAGTATTGAGAGCGCCATTTTTACAGAATTAAGAGGGAGATTGCTGCTAGCCGGGCATTATACCGTAAGGACATCCTGAATCTCCTATCCAATGCTTATGAGAAGAAGAACAAGGGTGTTAGAATGCCTGCGATTTCAATTCAAGAGGATACATTCATGACGTTTTTCACCGCAGATATCTGTGACCAACATAGTGACAAAGTGACTGTACTGGGTGCTGGTTACAGCAATTACGGTGGTGCAGTGAAGTGTGAGGGCGAAGTCGTCACCCTGAAACTAGATAGACACAATTCGGATCTGCTGGTCATGTTGAGAGATGTTGACGGTACCGGCAAAGTCGTCGTGGTCGACGTAGACCAGGCTTATTATGCTGTTGTGGGTGAAAAACTAATGCAGTTTGCACAGCAGAACAATTACGCTGGCATGGTTATCAACGGGTACATCAGAGATACAGTTCAAATCAAGGATATTCCGGTGGCTTTGTTTGCCTTAGGCACGTGCTCTCGAAAATACATCCCCGCAACTAAAGGCGAGCAAGATGTTCTGCTGGCATTCGGCGGAGCCGAATTTAATAGTGGCGACTATATTTATGCTGATGCAGATGGTGTGATTGTAAGTAAGGCAAAAATTGTTTAAAAAATGCAGGAACAACATACCTGGGCTGATAAGTGCCAGGATGGGTCAGCTTTATGATGGTTTATTAACCACTCATGGCCCTTCTGGTTAACTTTTGATTATTGCCATGATGTCGTCACGTTTATAACTTAGGAACTCGCAACTGGGCTTCGTCTTGTCCAGCATGCTCCGAATATGAGGCAAAGCAAAGCGCCAGTACCCACAGTGGCACCGATAGCCTGTAGCGGTGGTGTGACAGAGATAATAAGGATGCCGAAAACCAGAACTGTTGTAAAACAACAAACCCATAGAGCCTTAAAGGTGGTGTGCCATTCATCTTTCTCATCATTAATTCGATTAAAGAACAAGGCATAATCCAGGCCCAGACCAATAATAAGCAGCAGTGACACCATATGCATTAATGTCATTGAAATACCCAGAACATTGAGAATTGCCACGGTGACGGCAACAGCAGATATGGTTGGCATCAGTATTAACAGTGGCCTGAATAAGCTCTTAAACGCTAACGCAAGCAAAATATAAATAACCAGAACGCCCAGCAATAACAAAGGCACAAGGCGATCCAGAGCATCACCCAGAATAGCTGCTGCTCGCTGCTTAATATTCAAATAAAGAACTTGAGTATCCGAATCCTGTTGATTAAGTACTTGCAACGCAGATTCATCAGTTACACCATGCAGCAGAACTGGTGCAATCCATAAGCCATTCTGCTCGAACAATAACGATTTCAAACGTTCGCCCATTTGAGACTGGCTCAACGAGTCGACCGTCAACAGTGGCTTGCTGCGAGCTGCCTGTGCCTGAGCAACAAATTTTTCGAATATGTCTTTACGTAGCGGAGAATCTTTCAGGGCGACTAATATTCGACGCCTGAGTTCTTCTTCATCGGGTATCGCATCAATCTGCTTCTGCTGATGTTTTTGACTAGGTAGAAAACTTGCAGCCAGGTCAAAGCGGGAAATTGCTCCGGCCGACACCAGTTCGTCAAGTTGTTCTTGCAGCTGCTCACTGCGCTGTAGTGCAGTCTCGCTATCCGATGCAACTACAACAGCCAGTTTGCCGCCATACCAGAAACCAAGATCACCTCGAAGGTCGCGGTCCTGAGTACGTCTATCCTGGCCAATGGGGCTTAGAGAATCTGGATCGAGATCACGTAAAGGGGTATTACCCACCAACACCAGCATGGCAGCCAGCGGAATTACCGCCAGTGACCAGTAGCCTTTGCCTGAGAGTCGATTGCCGGACCAATGCATAAGCTGATGCACCCAGGACAGGCCGGCTTTTTTAGATAGTTGAGCAGGAACCAACAGGGGCAGAATCCAACGCGTTACTGCAGCCGCAGCCAGCAAACCACAAACGGTGAAAACGCCGAGCTGTTGCAGTCCGCGAAATTCTGACAACACCAGTGCTACATAGGCAATGATGGTTGATAACACACCCAAAGCAAGAGTTTTCCAGATATTTCGAATACTCGATTCTGCATTTTCACGCCCGCCTTTCAGGTGGGAGAAAAAATGAATGGGGTAATCTACAGCGACTCCAGTAAGGGTAATTCCAAACGCCAGTGTAATGCCATGAATGGTGTCAAAAGCCAGGAGTACGACTGCACATGCCACTAAAATCCCAGAAACAATCGGGATAAGAATGAGCCCCAATAGTCGTAAGGAACGAAATACTGCCAATAAAAAGATAATGACAAGGCTGGTTGCCAAGATGGACAGAAAGCGTACATCTGCTGTGATGATGTCACGGGTTTCGACAGCAAACACTGATGGGCCGGCGAGAACCAGACGACTTTTATCGGTTCGGACTGTTTCAAACACCTGAAAAATATGATCCAGCGCCTGCTGTTGTCCTGCTAAATCAAGACCACCACTGGCAAGCTCGATAATCATTACAGCCCGGCTCTGGTCCTGGGAAAACCACACGCCATTAGCTTTTGCAGGTCCCGACTCGCCCGACAAATCACCCTGCCATTGATTAAGCAGATTAAGTATTTCGCCGGTTGGGTCCCGGGCAAGAAACTTTTTTTCAAGCGCGGCCAGAGGCGACATTAACCCTTTAAGGCGTTCCTGCATTGCGAGGCCAAGGCCTTCTTCGGACAAATTCTCACTTAAATCTGCAGGGGTTAAATGGTAGCGGTTATCCATTACCCAATTCTGATCTTCGCTACTCATGGCCGTTGCGCCATTTAGTACCTGTACGAAGCCCTCAGTTTGGCCGAGCTGGTCAGCAAATGACTGACTTACCTTTGCCAGGTTTTCACTTGTGTCACCTTCAATGCCAGCGAAAATCAGGTTTGATGTAGAACCACGATCAAGTTGGCCCATCAACACTTGTTCAAGAACCGTCTGTCCGGACGGCAAAAATAAACCGAGGTCTGTAGTAACTTTAAAGCGCATGACATTAACTGCCAGCGCTATTAACACAACTAGCGCTACGATCACTGCCATTATTCTGGATGGGTGGTGAATTTTAATCTTTTCCATCCTGTTTACAGTGTCGGCCAAATATCAGTGGTTTATTGATTCAATTCGGGGATATCGGTGGATCGATTGGATAAAGCCATTTTCGATTCGTCGCCGTCGGCCTCGACAGAATTCATCTGTGTAATGATTCCATCATGCCCTCGCAACTCAATAGAACTAATAAACTCCGCCAACTTGCCGTCTTTTGGCTTCAATAACAGACCCCAGTCATCACGTTGGCCTTCAATCTGCCAATCATACAATTCCTTCAAAAGTGAACTATCCCCAGAAAAAATGTTGCTCACGCCGTTTATTGCCTTAGCGATAGCTGGATGTGCCGCCAGTGAGAAACGGGTTACATGCGTGGTATCTTCCTTACCGATAGTGTTTGTGCGACGGATAACCACCGCGGCATCATCAATTATTGTGGTTTCGACATAGGGCCTGACTACTCTTTTTTCCATTTTTTCATTAGCAACAAATATCAATATTCCATGTAATTTCAAAGGCCGAGAGAGAAACATGGAACTTCGTTGCTCTTCAAAGTCGGCGCTAAACTGTGGATGTTTGGCAAGCTCTTCCATAAGGGCATCAAAACCCCAGTCTTCGCTAGCTAACGCCAGACTCGACATAAAAAACTGAGATATCAGAAATATTTGAAAAAGCCTTATCATGATCTATAGATGTTTCCTTATTCTGGTTTCCGATTTCGGTTACTAAGCAATTTTATCCAATGGATCATATTGCAATACATATCGGCTTCTATGCAATTGCAATATAGCAACACTAAGAACAAGCAAGGCCCCAGCCTGATGCATTACTCCTAACGCCACAGGGACTTGATTCAGTAGTGTAAATATCCCCAAACAGACCTGTAAGGCTATCACTAGCAACAAGCTGTTGGCCAGCACTAGACGACCGGAGTCTGATTTAGCAGTCAGCCGAAACCGATTGTATAACACCATAGCAATAAGCACGTAGGCCAACAGTCGATGATCGAACTGAATGGTGACCATATTTTCGAAGGCGTTTAACCAAAGCGGAGAGAGCGCTAGTAGACCGTCCGGGATCCATTGTCCGTTCATATCCGGAAAGGTATTAAAAATAAAACCCGCCCGGGTTCCAGCAACCAAACCACCACTGGCAATCATCACCAGCACGACAATGACCAATAGCCACTCAAACCTGGCTGATTGAATATTCTGACGGGGGTCTCGACGGCAAATATCCTGTAAATCTCGGGCCACATAAAGCATGTAGGCGTAGATCAAAATAGCAAGAACCAGATGGGCCGTCAGCCGATACTGGCTGACATGAGGGTCATTAACCAGACCACTTTTAACCATGTACCAACCGAGTAACCCCTGCATACCGCCGAGAACAAACATGACTATAAGCTTGGGTTTTAAAGAGGAACTCAGATATCCGCGCCACCAAAACCATGCCATCGGTAGAAAAAATGCTATACCAATGAGTCGGCCAAGCAGGCGATGAGCATACTCAAATAGAAATATGAACTTGAATCCGGATAAAGTCATATCCTGATTCACCATCTGAAACTCGGGGAAATTTTTGTATTGATCGAATACTGCCAACCACGACGCCTCAGAAAGGGGTGGGATCGCGCCTTTTATGGGTTGCCAGTCGACCATAGACAACCCGGAGCCTGTCAATCTGGTCACGCCGCCCAATATCACCATGGCAAATACCAGCCCACAACAGCTGAATAACCACAGGGCGACTCTTCTTAATGACTGTTCTTCGAAGGAAAGATTGCCTGCAGGAGTATCGTTACGGGTTTCGAGAAAAAACAAATAGCGGTCCTGACTGGATATTAAATCGATGGCCTCTGGCGCAGAATCGAGATAGCGGCCAGTTATCTTGACCGTATCTGAGCGACAGTTGCTTAACTATGATACTTGCTAAACACCAGGGTAGAGTTCGTTCCACCAAAGCCAAAACTATTTGATAGCACCGTATCCAGGTCAGGTCTCTCCTGAAACTCACGAATAATAGGGCAACCTTCAGCTTCCGGATCCAGAGTATCAATATTCGCAGAGGCGGCAAGAAAACCCTCTTCTAGCATAATCAATGAATAAATGGCTTCATTCACCCCAGCACCGCCCAGGGCGTGTCCAGTAAGGGATTTAGTCGAGGCAATGGCTGGCAGGTTATCGCCAAACACTTCCTTAATGGCACCCAACTCCTTTACATCGCCAACCGGTGTACTAGTACCGTGCGCATTCAAATATTGAACCGGGTTTTTAACGGTTTCCAGGGCTTGACGCATACAGCGAGCAGCACCTTCACCAGAGGGTTGAACCATATCAAAGCCATCAGAGGTAGCACCGTAGCCAGTCAACTCGGCATATATCTTCGCACCACGTTGTTTGGCATGCTCCAGCTCTTCAAGAACAACTACACCACCGCCACCTGCAATAACAAACCCATCACGGTCAGCATCGTAGGCTCGAGAGGCTTTTTCTGGTGTGTCGTTATATTTAGAAGACAATGCACCCATGCCGTCGAATAGTACGCTCAACGACCAATGCAATTCTTCTCCACCACCGGCAAACATAATATCCTGCTTGCCCATCTGGATTAGTTCTGACGCATTGCCTATACAGTGAGCGCTGGTAGCGCAAGCGGAGCTAATTGAATAACCCACACCCTTGATCTTATAGGCAGTACCGACCACAGCGGCCATGGTGCTAGACATGGATGAGGTGACTTTATAAGGCCCCACCCGTCGTACACCACGTTCACGAAGAATATCTGCTGCTGCAACAATATTTTCAGGTGACCCACCACCGGAACCGATAATCATGCCAGTTCTGGGATGGGAAATTTCTGATTCTTCCAAACCTGAATCTTCCACGGCTTCACGCATGGCTAAATATCCATAAGCCGCGGCGTCGCCCATAAAGCGATAAAGTTTTCGATCGATTAAGGCTTTGGGATCAAGCTTAACCGGGCCACTCACCCGTGAACGGAACCCGAGTTCCTCATGGGACTGATCAAATTGAATTCCGGAGCGGCCGTGACGCAACGATTCAGAAACCTCGCTACGATTATTACCAATACTGGATACGATACCTATTCCGGTGACTACTACTCTTCTCAAGACTGCCTCACATAGACTGGGTGTTTTGAAATAATCCGACGCGCATATCCTTACCAGTGTAAATCAGCTTGTCATCGACTTCTACCTGGCCGTCAGCAATTCCCATATATAAACGTCTCATAATGACCCGTTTAAACGAGATCCGATAGCGAACCAGATGGCATTCTGGGGTTATTTGCCCAGTAAAACGGATTTCACCAGCACCCAGTGCCCGGCCATGGCCTGGACCACCGCGCCAACCCAGGTAGAAACCGATCAGCTGCCACAGTGCGTCTACACCAAGACAACCGGGCATAACCGGGTCACCCTGAAAATGGCAATCGAAAAACCACAGAGAGGGGTTAATATCCAGCTCTGCGACTACTTCGCCTTTGCCGTTTTCACCACCATCGGTAGTAATATTCGTTATACGGTTGAACATTAACATAGGCGGTAATGGCAACTGAGCATTGCCCGCACCAAATAATTCTCCTCGCCCACAGGCCAGGAGGTCTTCTTTAGAATAACTGCTTTTCGGGTCCATTAAATTGTCACGGAATACAAAGTCGCCGATTCTACCTCTAAATGGTCGATTTATCGGCAAAATTAAAGCGAAAAATTAGTTAATTAATAAGGTTTTATTCTATGGCAGGAAAATTATTGTTGATATTGCAGCTATGCATCGTGCTTACCAGTTGGCTAACGGCTATAGCATCAGCGTCTGATACACAGGTTAAGGGCGAGCTTATTTTCGAAAAATCAAATACTTGCGTGATTTTTCTACATGGATTGGGTCGTAAGTCGGATTCTTTTAACCGCATTGAATCAGCATTTTCAGATATTGGCTTCCGGGTTCACAATAAATCCTACCCTTCTACCCTTGATACGATTCAAAAGTTGACCACATCGCATATTTCAACTGCGCTGGCCTGGTGTCGAAGTAGAACCACTCCACATATCGCTTTTGTTACGCACTCGCTGGGGGGGATTCTTGTTCGGCAATTCTTTCAAAATCAGACCATTTCAGAAAAATTACGTATTGTCATGCTTAGCCCACCCAATCAGGGCAGTGAAGTCGTCGACCTACTTCGAGATGTCTGGCTTTTCAAAAACACCATGGGACCGGCTGGTCTACAGCTTGGAACTGATTCCGAAAGCGTTCCATTTCAGCTTGAGCAAATCGGTGGGGAAATTGGCATAATCACCGGATATGCCAGTTCCGACCCCTGGTTTTCTCCCTTCATACCCGGTCCGGATGATGGCAAAGTTTCCGTCGAAAGCGCGAAGCTTAAAGAAATGAAGGCATTTTTAGTTGTACCTCGTGGCCATACATTTATCATGCAATCTCCTGGAGTGATCAAGCAGGTCTTATACTTCATTCAAAATGGCCGTTTTATTGAAGAGGATCTGCAATATTGATCCGCTAGAACGATGCCCTGAAAATAAATACTCCGACTAAGACTTGAGCACCTATGAATACCACTCAGATTATTGCGCTACTATTTACATTAACCGCAGCGTTTAGCTATATAAATCACCACACACTCAAATTACCTACAACTATTGGGGTAATGGCCTTCGCTATGCTGGCCTCACTAATTCTGACCGCACTAGACTTTTTCGGACTTGAGTCCAGATTAGTGGCCACACAATTAGTCAATCAAATTCGTTTCGACAAGACTTTACTGGAAGGCTTGCTGGGGCCACTATTATTTGCCGGCGCCTTGTTCGTCAACCTGGACGACCTGCTAAAACAGAAATGGACTATTCTAATATTTGCCTCAGTTGGCGTGCTTTTATCCATGCTCATCGTGGCCTGGTTAACTTCGTTCATCGCGGGCTTGCTTGGTCTACAGTTGCCGTGGATTTATTGTTTAATATTTGGCGCATTAATTTCACCAACTGATCCCATTGCGGTATTAGGCATTCTACGCAAGCTCGGTGTATCGAAAACTCTTGAAACAAAGTTTACCGGCGAGTCCTTATTCAATGACGGCATAGGCGTGGTAGTGTTCATTGTATTGCTCGAAATTGCCGCGGGAGGAGACGCCGATGCTGTCCATGTTGCAACATTATTTGGTTGGGAAGTTGGCGGCGGGCTTTTATTAGGACTGGTGCTAGGCTCGTTGGTGTACTTTCTTATTAGAACGGTCGACAATTTTCAGATAGAAATTCTGCTAAGTCTGGCGCTTATCACCGGCGGTTATGCCCTGGCCAGCCAACTGCACATATCAGGTCCGATCTTCGCCGTTATCGCTGGGTTATTAATTGGCAATGTGGGCAGGAAATTTGCCATGTCGGAGCATACACGTCAGCATCTCGATACGTTTTGGGAACTGGTGGACGAAATTTTGAATGCGGTATTATTCCTGCTCATCGGGCTTGAAGTTCTGGTCGCCAGTTGGTCAGTAAATTTGCTGTGGCTCGGGCTCGCCAGCGTACTTATTGTTTTACTGGCGCGCTTTATAAGTCTGGGAATTTTGGTCAATATTCTGAAACGTGGCAGAGAGTTTTCGCCCCATGTGATTAAAGTTCTTACCTGGGGCGGGCTGCGGGGCGGCATATCCGTTGCCCTGGCACTTTCATTACCTCCAGGGCCCGAGCGGGAAATTCTGGTTGGAATCACTTTTGTTGTGGTAGCATTTTCCATACTGGTTAGCGGTTTAAGCCTTGGTTCGCTGGTCAATCATTATGGATTAGCCAAAAAGACTTAAAAAACTCCAGGCTTTGCAAAGTTCCCTTAGGTATAATTTCTGAAATCAACATTTAAATGAGGCAAATTGGCATGCAAGTTCAACCCATAATTTCTTCTGTCGACTCAGCTCAAATAGCACGTATTGATTTGGCGGCTGCATACAGACTGGCAGTATTTCACGAACTCGAAGAAGGTATCGATAACCACCTGACGTTATCTGTACCAGGCATTTCGGATCGCTATCTGGTTTTACCATTTGGCTTACATTGGTCGGAAGCCACCGCCAGTAACCTAATCGCTTTCAACGAGTCTGGAGAAACCCTTGAGGGCGAAGGTCTGGTAGAACTATCCGCGCAATGTATTCATGCACCAATCCATCGCATTTGTGGCAAAGCTGCAGTCTTGCATACTCATCAAAATTGGGCACTGGCATTAAACATGCTGGAGGATAATCGACTGATTCCTGCTTGCCAAACTTCAGCCTTTTTTCATAACAGAGTGGTTTATTTCGACGAATACAATGGCACTGCCGATTCACTGGAAGAAGGCGAGCATCTAGCTGAGGCATTAGGAGAGCATGAGATTATGTTCATGCGTAATCATGGTGTGCTGATAGCTGCAGACTCTATAGCCAAAGCCTATCGCATGCTTTATTTATTAGAGAGAGTATGTCGCGCTCAAATTCGCGCCATGAGCACGGGCAAGAAACTGTTACCGATAGCCGAAGACGCTATTCTTAAGGTACAAACCCCAGATGAGAATGATCGCCATAAGGGTCAACGTCATCACCTTTATTTTGAGGCCATGAAAAGAGTACTTGACCGTCAAATGCCAGGCTATGCGGACTAAGTAAAAAGTAACGGTATTGGGTAAGAAACTATCCCTTGAGTCTGTTGAGACGCTGTTGTTTTAGCAGACTGGTGGCTTCAACGGTGCCGTCGTGGAAAGAGTTAAACCAGCGATCTGTTGGCACCTCTACCGTACCGTAATTACATTCAAAGTACCGATGATGCTGCTGATGAAAAAAGTCACCTACTTTTAGTACACCTTTATTTCCAGCTAAAAGACTCTCATAACCCGTATGCGATGTGACTGCCTCTAGAGATTTAACCTGCAACTGAAAAAACAGGTGAATGGGATGGGAAGAAATTACAAAGTGAATCAACGCACCACTTAAATACAGCAGATGCTCTACTGGATGCATAGACAAACCGGACCAGGGACCGATATTTATGTTTCGATGATGCAGTGAATGAAACCGGCGATAAACCGGCGGCCAATGCAAAAACCTATGTATCACATGAAAATGAAAACCACCCCAGATAGGCTGCAAAAATAGCAGTGCGATAAACCATACTGGATTATCCTGCCACATCAACAGTGATGCATAGCCATTGGCGAAACCCCACATCAACAACACTTCATAACCGGTCCAGATCGTTACACCACTCGCTAGCGTCCAGAATATATTGTCTTTTACCTGGTCACTGAACAGAAACACGCGACTGTCTCGCATCATAGCCCTACTATCGAACTTAAGTTTGTTGCCTTGTTTACTATAGGTGATAAAGTACAAATGACAGCCACCAGCAACCAATATCATTAGGCACAAATTACGAATATAGATTTCCAAAATCCAGCCTATCTGAAAAGTGACGCAACGCTCCAGTGCCGGCTGCAGGTAAAACCATGAAAGTATCGCAATGACTAACACACCTACTCGAATACCCAATAAGTGCCAGCCTGCGATTAGCCACTGTAAAATTGCTTTGGGTCTAAAAGGCCACTCTAACAGGGGCGATAAAAGAATAGGTCCTGCTGGACGCCAGTTCCATTCCGCTTTTTGCTTCGTCATTAAAATTCTCTGGACATTAAGCGTTCATCAAAAGGAACGTTAGCACTCATACGTTTTGTTCCACTCTCGGTAATCAGCAACTGGTCCTCGAGCTTTACGCCCTGCCCTGCAATTTCGGACCCAACATAACTTTCCACACAAATCACCATGCCTGTCTGTAGCTCGCCTTGCAATAGGTATGGCTTACCCGGAACATAAGGTGGGATATTCGGAAATTCCCCAGACATACCCAAGCCATGGCCGATACAATAGTATCGACTTGATTGATGTTCCGGCGGCACGGGCCAGGCTCGTGCGGCTATTTCTTCGAAGGATGCACTCGGTGTAAACAGCGCGACATTATGATCCAGTTGCTCCCGGGCTCGACCATATAACTCTAATTGTGTGGCACTCGCTGGTGTATCGCCACAAAGGTAGGTGCGGGAAAAGTCTGTGCAGTAACCAGCAAACCCGACGGCATCTGTATCGAAGCAAAGCAACTCGCCAGATTCGAGTTTACGAGGCCCGGCTTCCTGAAAATAAGGATAGGTTCGATTGCCGCTTTGCAACAAACGAGTGGAAATATATCGCCCCTCGGAGGCCAGAAAAGAACGCTGGAAATTCGCCCAAATTTCAACCTCGGACCTGCCCGGCTCGATCAATGACTCCATCTCGCTTGCAGCCTGTGTCACTCTTGCCAGGGCTTCTTCGATTACTTCAATTTCCCCGGCAAGTTTAACTCTCCTCGCAGCACTGAATATCGCATCTGCATCGGTCAACGTATATCCTTCCGAACGCAATGCATCTATACAGGCAATGGGAAAACGATCAATGGCCAATTGATCCACGGAAAGGTCCAGATCTTTAAAAATATTCGATATTTCTGTAGCCAGCCCCCTGGCCTGAGCAACCGGGTCACCTCCAGAACTTACGTAACAAAGCCCCCTTGCTGGCCTGACTTCGTCAATTGTGGTCAAATTTTTGGCCAGATGTTCGCTGCCAAAATACTCAAACAAAATAGTTGGGCCATCGGCAAGTATGAGCAAATACCGGGCAGGCGTTCTGATGGAGAATATAGTCATATTGCTGGCGCCGGTGGCATACATAATATTGACTGAATCCAGCACCAGTAGTGCGGGTAAATTTGTCTTACGCATTACCTCTACAAGGCGATCTTTTCGCTGTGTTGCGAGTTTCCCCAGGCGGTCTTTCCAACAAGTTTCTAATGTATTCATTGGTATTGAGTCGGTCGACTACATCTCTCAGGGTTAAATAATACGAGGCCAAATTGAATTCATATGACATTACCACACTAGAACCTCAATAATAGCAATCAGCAAAGTCTTGCGTCCAGGTACACAATCCGCAGCATCTAACTTCGTCTCACCTGGGTAATCCATTTGTTTGCCTGGACTGTTACAATCCGCCGCCGTAACTAAAGCCCCATTCCACCAATACTCCGTTTATTCAAAGGTATTGAATGTTGAACAAGAGTCTAATTTCCAATTTATTGGCCGCCCTGGTACTAGTAGTGGGTCTAACGACTGACCAGATTTTAGTAACCAGTGTTGGCCTGTTCGCATTGTCCGGTGCAATTACCAACTGGCTGGCCGTACATATGCTATTTGAGAAGGTGCCTGGATTGTACGGCTCTGGCGTTGTGCCAAGTCATTTCAAGGAATTTCGCAGTGGCATTCGCGCGTTGATGATGAATCAGTTTTTCACTGATGAAAATATAGAACGATTCGTTTCTGGCGCAGACAGTGACCATTCCGGAATTGATCTATCAGGGGTTTTGGAATCAGTCGATTTATCGCCTTCCTTCGATGCCCTGGTGCAGACGGTTCAGGAGTCATCCTTTGGCAGCATGCTGGGCATGGTCGGTGGCATACAAGCTCTGGAGCCACTCAAACCTGCTTTTATTGAAAAAATGCGGCAATCATTAGTCGATTTATCGCAAAGCGAAAAGTTTCAAACTACCCTCGTCGAAACTCTTCGCTCATCCAATGCCGATGCTGGCATACGCGATAGAATTGAATTAATTATCGAACAACGTCTGGAAGAATTAACACCACAGCTGGTCAAAGAAATTGTGCAGCAAATGATACACAAGCATCTGGGCTGGTTAGTTGTTTGGGGTGGCGTATTTGGTGGACTAATTGGTTTAGTCGCGGGAATTATCCAAAACTGATCCCACAATGAAAACTAGCCTGGTCCTGACGGCACCGGACCTGTGGGTGGGTAAGCGCCATCCGCATCATGCTTTTCATCACCATTTAGTGGCGGGTTGAAAATGGCCAACAATTTGACATCAGTCTGTGGCTCCAGACGATGCGGGTCATTCGGACCAACACAATAGACATCTCCAAAGGAAAGCTTATGTTGCTCGCCAGTTTGTCGATGAGTAACTAGAAGCTCTCCCTCAAGAACCAGATTGGCCTCCCAATGATGCTTGTACCAGAGATCTAGTTGGCTGCTAGCCTTCACGTGCACTTCGGATAGCGAAAACCCCATTTGATCATGGGAGGTTAACAACCTAAGCGCTCTGACATTACCATCCACCAGAATTTTTTCTCCACCGGCGGCACGAACGTCACTTATACCTCTAACAAACATGGGGTCTGTGCGTGGAGGCAATTCACCGGTGGGAGGATAGGCGCCATCTTCATCATGTGTTTCCGGCCCTTCAATAGGTGGATTAAAGACACTAATAATACGAAGAGGGTCATCTGAATTGGCAACACTGTGTCTGTCGTTAGGCCCCACACAGTACAGGTCGCCTGGCTTGAGCGGCCACTCTTTGCCTCTATCCCGATCGATCAAGCTACCAGAACCTGCCCGCACATAATTTGCTTCCCAATGATTTTTGTACCACAACGAAGATCGGTTGCGCGCGCCGCAGCGTGCTTCCGATAGACTAAAGCCCATTCCATCAGATTTAAGCAATACGCGAACTGCGGTGGATTTTCCGTGGGAGATTGGAACAATCTCTCCAGAGGCTTCTACTTGCTGAAAACTTTTTATTAGCATGACGATTTAACAGTTGGAATCGGATGCGCCTATTATAAAGCATGCCAGCAGAATCGTGGCGCTCGGCCATTCAGCATCAAGATTAGTTGAATTTCGAAAAACACCCACAAATAGTCGCTTTTTACACCTCGAATCAGCCTTCAACAACAGTCACGCTATTGCAAATAATATTATATTCCATACAATTCGGCCTCCAATTTGAGAGACTGCGCCATGAATCAAGCACCACTATTTTGTTTCGGATCCCTGATGGACTGGGATGTTGTGGCTTGTGTTCTGGAAGAAAACACCGACCGGCTGTCAATGGTGTCCTGCAAACTGGAAAACTTTCGTGTGGCCAGGCTTCCTCATGAGGACTACCCGATGTTGGTTGTCGATGAGAGTCGTATCGCCTCAGGGCAATTGCTTTGTGGACTATCTAAAGCACAACTGGATAGAATTTTGTTTTACGAGGGTGAAGAATATGCACTGGCTCCCTGCTACGTAAAGCTGGATTCAGGCGAAACAGTGTTGGCCTCGTTCTTTAGCGAAAATAATATGCCTGCCCCAGAAATGACTGACTGGTGTTTCGAAACCTGGGTGCGTAACCATAAGGATTATCTACTTCGACAATCTGCAGCCTATATGAGCTGGTATGGAAAAATGAGTGCGACGGATGCGGACTTTTACTGGCAAACTTACTCTGACATTGAAAATGATATGCCGATGGCTGCCACGGGCTAAAACCCTTCTATAATTAATCCGCAATTAAAGCTTGCCACGGAACTCTTCGGAGTTGAGTCAAAACCACTCCCCCTAACTCAAGGAATTCCTGCGCAAGTATTGTGTCAGTCGAGAACAGTCAGTACTGTGCCATGGTTAAGAAAATTTCTTTTTCGCCTCTAATCCAAGCCCTGTTGCAACTGCCCCAAAAGTGTCGCTAGTCTCGAATCTGGCATTGTAGAATTTTTGATGTAACAGCTCCTGCAAATCTTTAATTTTTGACGTCCCACCGGTTAATAGAACGACGTCAATCTTGTCTGGCGTTACATCTGCAGAACTTAATACTTCATTAAGATTCTTTTCAAGTTTCACAACCCCCTTGCCTATTGAATCCTGCATATCATTTCTAGAGATACCAACAGCAAAATCTTTCTCTATATAATCCAACGTTAAATTAACTTGCCGATGTGTTGCTAACAATATTTTTGCCTGTTCGACATCACCGACAACTCTATGCCCAAGCATTGAGTTAATTACTTTAGACAGTCGGCGCATGCTAGGTATAGCTTGTACAGGTTTTAGAATCCCATCTAGCATTAGTCTTTCATCGCGTTTGTAGAGCTCAAATATTCTGCCCCAGGATGCGAGTCTTTGATAAACCCAGTGGGGCAACTGTCGATCCCGAATCTTTTCACCATAACCAAACACGGGCATAACTCGGAGCATACCCAATTCATAGTCAATATTCGTTCCAGCCCACTTAATACCGCCGGATGCCAGAAAATGTTCTTTATCATTATTGTCGATATGAACTATAGAAATGTCCGTGGTTCCTCCACCTGAATCAAATACAAGAAACATCTTGCCTTGTTGAGATTTGTGTTTCGCGTACTCCCAGGCGGCAACCGGCTCATACATAAAGGAAACTTCTTTGAAGCCAATAGCCTCCAGTGCGCGTTGCAGCATCTCTTCTGCCTCGGCATTTTTATGTTTCTTTTCGTCATTGAAATTGACTGGTCTACCCATAACGACTCGTCTAAGTTTTCGACCGGTATCTTTCTCCACTCGTCGTTTAATTTCATCAAGGTAACAAGAAATCAAATTCTCAAAACTTAAGTCATCATTCAGAATCCGTGTTTTCTCTGTGGCTATATCAGTCCCTAAGGCAGACTTTAATGAACGAATTAATCGGCCACTAAATTGACTGGTATATTCGGTTATTGCCTGCCGCCCATAGGTGACTTCTTCTCCATCAAAGGGAAAAAACATCGCCGATGGTATTGTTGTATTCAACCCCTCAATAGGTACCAGCTCAACAGCATTGCCATTTGGAATGCTAATTGCGGTGTTGGAAGTACCAAAATCAAGCCCACAAATATCTTTTTTTGTCATGTTTATTAGAATTATTCTTCACTAAAAATAGTGTACACAGCGAAAAGACCCTGGAGTGTTCACAGGATCTTGAGCGGGAGAGAATTTTGCTAAACCAGGGAGTTCAACACAATCAATTCGATTGGCTCGTGAATTATATCTTGTTCAGAAAAATGATTTGTTGAATCATACGACTTTTTTCTTTTTCAACAGTGACTCACGACGAAAGATGTAAACAGATGAGCTAATGATAACGATCGCACTGGTAATAGTGTAGATATCTGGCACTTCGCTAAACAGAAAAAACCCAAGAATCGCGGCACACAGCCACAAACTAACGGAGGGCTAGTTAAAGTGTCTTTTTTGATTGAGATTTTCTGATCTTTGTAGATGCGTTAAGCTTAATGACATTCTGCGTGGTTATATTGCCCATACAGCAATACGACAAGACCGAAAACATTGTCGCTTTGGGGAAGTTAACCTGGCAGCACCAAAAATTGTACTACAGACTATTCTGCTGAATAGAAACTTCTGAAGTCTGGCTAACCACTACATCGAAATAGGTGTCTTCAAAGTCCCCCAGCGAACTCCAGGTCGATACGAAATAGCGTCCTTCGTTCAACACAATTTCACGACCGTCACAGATCTCCGAACTGCGTTTTTTCGATTTTATTCCTTTGGCATCAACCGAATTCACCCAGCACCGTCTTCCGTTGTTGTCGGGTTGTTGTACAAATGTGTATTTGATATTCGCTTTACCCGCGGGTATTGTAAATTCGAGTTTTTGTTTTTCATTGTTGGGAACCTCTATATTTTTTAATTCATACCTAGTCAGTACATTATGAGATATTAGAGTATAGATCCCAGGCCGAATCGCGGCGCCATTATGCACATGGACTTTGTACTTTGTACTTTGTACTTTAGTTCACCATCCTGCCAGAGCTCCTGGTTCTGCCGTAGTTTTTTGTCCTGACCCTGGGCATACACAACAAATGTGGTATGTACGGTTTCAACCGCGGTAAATACCACGTCGTTGTCGTCACCAGCTAAAATGCTAGCGGTGGTTTCCAACCTATTGTCCTTATTTAAGTCAGCCGTGAATTCATATGCACCAGGCATTACGAAATAGTCTTCTCCAGGGCGCAATTTAAACACTTCCTTTCCCTCTTGATAAGCAATGGCGATAACCCCGTGCACCGCCTCACCATTTTCTAAAAATTTTGTTCGAATGGTCGGTGGTCATTGAAGTTGCATAACCACCTTGGTCAGGCCAGAAGAATTAATCTCTACATCCTGGATAACTGGCTGATAAATAATATTGTTAACTGTGGGTACGCCCACAGTAATTGAATAGTGCCCGCCTTCAAACACATAGCGGTTGTTGCTGGCAATCTGTTGGGCCTGCATATTCTGATGAGTTATCGTACCAAGCACGGGTACAAAGCTGCCTTCTTCATCTTCGCCTAGAATTTTAAATTCCAGGCTCATCTTTTGAGGCTGTAGCTGCAAAACTGGCTCGCTCTGGGTGACAGTCTTTATTCCATTATTTAGTTCTCCAGCGGAATTGGCATCCAGGTACTTCGTCCCAGAAGCTTCGGCAATACATTGCATAGCACTTCTCGATAAATCAGTTAAGCCCAGGCCCACCACATGGACCCGAATATCGATGTTGTCGTCGCGCCAGGATTGCACCAATTCACAAGGATCCACATCACAGGTTTCGATGCCATCGGAGATCAACAACACATCTCCAGATCGCCCATTAAAATCCGCAAGGGCTGCGATCAGACTGCTAGATATTGGTGTCTTCCCCGTGGACTTACGTCATTTACCTGGGTGGAAATCAGCTCAAGCGAGTTTCCCCCGAAAGCAAACGGTACGACAAGTTCCATATCGCTGCAATCTCCTGCTCGGCGGTGCCCATAAATTCGCAGTGCCACTTCTCGATCTTTAAACAGTGCCACATCCAAGTCATTAAACACTTCTTTGGCTACCGCAATTTTTCGAGATTTATCCGGCAGTTCTCCCCACATCGAGTTCGAGCCGTCAAATATTATGTAGAGCGGCCGATTCGAAGACTCATTTTGCGCACTTAACAATGGACTAACAACCAGGCCAATGACCAGAAAACACGAAGTCCCAAACTTTAATAATTGATTCATTTTAATGCTCCAATATTTCTGCAACTTACTTTGAGCCGACTTACTGATTTATAGACACACAGTCTTTATCATATTAAGTCCGAGAATAGGGAAAATAATCGACTAGACTGATGTTACCAAACCGTTTCTGCCTTCACTGGAAACCATTTTTCGTCATTGAGTTTGGATTCAACGAGTGGACAAACCTTCGTTTTGCGTATGGCAAGTTAACACCACCTGATGCGGACAAGTTTGATTGCACTGTGTCGGATCAGATCGAAACTTCTACAACTTATACGATAACATCACAACTACGTATAACTTATTTTATAGGCCACATTCTCTTAGCTTACTTTCTAATATCGATGCATTGTTTTGCCAGGTTACTGCCCTGATAGCTCTTTAGCACACGCGGTGGGTGCCTTTAGTGTAAACATCATGGCAGCTGTCATCTCTTGCACTTCTAACGTGCTGGCAATCTCTTTTGCCTTAACCTTATCTTTTTGCATATTGGCAAACATAAAATTAAAACCTCCAGGTGATAATTCAATAACAGCTTTATTTGCCATGCATGTGCAAATCTCTTCGCCCATATTAGTCGATGAAAGACAGATCTCAATCAACTCATCGACATTTCCAGCGTTGCTAATACCGCCGCAAATTGCGCACGTTAAAGAAAATGCACAGATAACTGAGTTCTTTTTCATAATCACATGTCCTGCTAATTTAGTTCGAAATTACAGCGACAGTTTACTAAATAACCAATTTAATTTCTCTACATTAGCTGGTATCTAATAATGGTTCCCAAATACTGCAACCATTCCAATACTAGTCACTTTGGCAGAACTGGCGCCCTCATGAGATATAACTGTCCCATGTTGGTAGCCCGCATCGCGGCAGCTGGAACTGCTAAAATAACGTAGTCATTCAGAGATGAGAAGCTGGAATTAGTTCGCCTATCTATTGCATTTCAATCAATAAATACTTAACGAGAAGATAAGGACTATGGATTCACCACCCACATTTATAGATCCAATTACCAACAAAACATATCCTATTGATGTGCCCTGTTGGCGTGCGCCAAATGGCAGTCCTTTGCTAATAAGCACTCTTTCTGGCATTAAGCGCTCGGAGATTGATCAAACAAAGGGATCGATCTGGCGCTATGCAAAAACCTTGCCCATTCCCATCCAAGACCCAATTACCCTCGGTGAGGGATGCACACCACTGATCAAAAAGACCTATGAAGGTATCGACTGTCACTTCAAGCTGGAGTGGTTCTCACCAACAGGTTCCTTCAAAGATAGAGGAACATCTGTGATGCTTTCGGTGTTAAAACAACAAGGAATTACCACAGTAATTGAAGACAGCTCTGGTAATGGCGGCGCATCGGTTGCAGCCTATGGAGCCGCTGCTGGAATGGCAGTAAAAATCCTCGTTCCTGCTTCGACACAGCCAGCTAAAATCGCACAAATTAGAGCCTATGGCGCGCAGGTTGTTCTTGTACCTGGGCCACGTGAAGCAACTGAAGAAGCGGCAATAAAAATGGCTGACGAAGCTTTTTATGCTAGTCATAACTAGCATCCCTTCTTTCTGCAAGGCACAAAAACTGTCGGCTACGAAATATGGGAAGATTTAGGTTTTAAGGTTCCTGATAACATAGTCATACCTGCATCCGCTGGTAGCAATCTATTAGGTTGCTATATCGCATTTCGCGAACTAATGGCTTCTGGTGAGACCGACCGCATGCCGAAATTATTTGTTTCTCAACCAGATAATTGCCCCCCATTACATATTGCCTTGAATTACGGATTTTCTGAACTTAGTAATATAAAATATGCCCCGACTGTAGCTGAAGGAACCACGATTAAGAATCCCATTCGCTTAACAGAAATGGTACAAGCCATTCGTGAAACCGGCGGCACTACAGTAACGCTTTCTGAGCCTGAGATTATAGATGCCACTATGAAACTCAGCCAATCTGGCCTATACGTCGAACCTACCTGTGCCCATGCTGCGGCTGGAATGAAAAAATTAATTACATCCGGGACTATTCGATCTGATGAAGAAACCATTGTATTACTAACTGGCACAGGTCTGAAATCAACATTTTTTTATGCCGAACAATTTGAATCTAAATCTATTGGTAGTTAAACACTAATAGATATCAAGGTCATCTCTTTCGAATTGCCGATTCAATTTTACCTGGCATTCAGCCAGATTTCGGTAATTGCACAATTGAGTACTGTGGTACGGAAAAGAGTAACAAATGAATACATGCGAGGTTTTTGCTACTTTACTTTGCGAAAGGCTTAGTTTCTGATGCACCTGTAAACAACGCTCCGTTTACCGCTAAATCGTCAGGGGATATACGATATATGTGCATCGTATCAAGACAGTAGGAGCCTAACTTTTCGTAAAATTCGATGGCAGGGGCATTCCAGTCCAGGCAACCCCATTCGAGCATTTCACCTCCACGATCGAGGGCGTGTTTTGACAAAAACTGCATCATAATATTGCCTAATCCTTTACCGCGCATTGAACCATCAATAAAAATTCCATCGATGAACAGCCCTGAGCAGCCGGTAAAGGCTGAGCTTTTCTGATGAAAATAGGCAAAACCAACAGTTTCTCCATCATAAATTCCAAATACCGCTTCACCTTGTTTAGATGCAAGTAGTCTTTCTATTCGTTCTGGTGTAGCAGTAATTTCATCGACCATTTTTTGAAAAACCCCCAGTTTCTTCATAAAACTAACAACCAGGATTGCATCTTCAGGGTCTGCAATCCTCAGGAAGAAGTTCGGGTCTTGAGTGTGAATTTGAGGCATTTATATTCTTCGAAATAGCGGTTGGTGATCCAATATAGTGCTGTGGAAATAGTTAACAGGTTAGCCTGTTCTAATCATTCTCTATGTAAGATTTAAAAGAGCATTCAGAGTATTACGGACAGTCGACTATTTCAACTCTAGTCACTTTTTTCACTATGTTCATTTATCGATTGAGTTCGTCGCAACTCTTAGCCACTCCGAAAAGTCGTCGGCTGTGGTTTTTGGTCCATGTGGCAAAAATTGGAAATGTTCTACTGCCAGGCTAGGAGACTTCGTGTGGTAGCTTCCATGTGTCTGGCGGCCGTTCTTCGAATTGCGGAAGATCATCTTCTATTTCATACCATTGAGCCCTGGAACCTGTGAAGATGTGCGACATGGGCTTTACATCCGGATCTCCTTCCACTGTACCTAGCGTTATTGTGGTGATCCTGCCATTTTTGGACCCGGCTAAAGACGAGCCACACTCGCTACAAAAGCACCATCCCGCGCCTGATAGTGTTTCGTATATTTTTATACAGTCCTCTCCTGATATCCATTTAAAATCTCCTGGACGAAATTCTGCATAAGTCGAAAATACCGCGCCACGCTGCCGTCTGCATTTAGAACAATGACAGTGATCTGCATCAATGATGCGGACCAGAAATTTCGTAACGAACACTGCCGCAAAGGCATCCACCGTTAATTTTTACTTCAGTTTTCATCTATACGCTTCCTAACAGTTCTTCATCACCATAATATCGGAACTTTATATTTAATCCGGCATAGGTTGTTTGCTATGAGTTAAATTCCCTTGCCGCCAGTTCGACGGCATGCGTCGCTATCTAAGCAACGTTGTATGTTTGAGCCTTGCAGAAACGTAAAGCCGAGCACTCATAATGTTCAAACAAATGTAATTACTGAATATCCAGACGAGTTTAATCGGTAGAATAGAGATGATGAGAGCAAAAAACTCACGGGCAAAATCTTGGCATCATTTATAAATTGTACGATTGGAAAACTCGCAATTGCCAGCCAGGTAAATATCGAGACTATTCGTTACTATCATAGAAAGGGGTTACTTCCTGAACCGGAAAAGCCCCAACAAGGTTTCCGAGTTTATGGCGAGCAACATTACGCTCGTATCTGCTTTATTAGGAAATCCCAACAATTGGGATTCACTCTCAACGAAATAGCCCAACTCTTATCCCTGTCAGATGGCGATTGTTCAGAAGTTAGATCGATTGCTAAAGCCAAGTTAATAACTATTCAGAGCAAGCTGACGGATTTATCCCGACTAGAGCATGTTCTAACTGAACTTGTTGATGCTTGCGATTCAAACGCTAATCCTACCCAGTGCCCCATTATTGAATCTTTAGTGCTCAACACAGTCGAATAATATTGACTCCGTACCTTAGTACGGAGTGTACTATTAAGGTCTTACTCAGTTTGAGATCAAAGATGGAAAACTCTTCGCCCGCAGTACCACTTGTTGGGGGTATTTTCGCAGCCATAGGTGCCAGTTTATGTTGTGTAATGCCTCTGGTACTGGTGCTATTGGGTATTGGCGGCACATGGGTTGGAACGCTAACTGAAATGCGTCCTTATACACCGTATTTTCTAGTGGTTGTTGTTGTGATGTTTGCCTGGGCCGGATTTCAACTCTATCGTCCGGTGGAAAAATGCCAACCCGGCAGTATCTGCGCCATTCCTGTAACACGTCGACGCTACCAGATTATTTTCTGGATAGCCGTCTGCTCTTCATTTGTGCTGGTAACAGGAATCTACTGGATTCCCTGGATTATGTAATGAGATTACTCATGAAAACTTCTATAACTTTATTATTTGCCTGTCTTTGTTTCTCTGGAGTGGTTAGTGCTGAGATCAAAACCATTACCCTGGATATACCTAAAATGGATTGTCCACTGTGTCCGATTACTGTCAAAACCGCATTGAACAGGGTTGATGGTGTGACCGAAGTTGATGCCGACCTTGCAACCAAGTCCGCACTGGTATCATTTGACGACAAGGTTACAACAGTGCAAGCACTTATTAGTGCGACAACAAATGCAGGCTATCCTTCTGAATTAAAACAATGAGTACGATAGCGCAACCCACTGGTGAAGTAATACTGGAATCCACAATTACCTGCCCAGTATGCGCACACAATGAATCGGAATTAATGCCTACCGACGCCTGTCAATTTTATTATGACTGTAAAGGCTGTGGGGCACTCTTAAAACCGCTAAAAGGACACTGTTGTGTCTTTTGTTCTTACGCAACGATACCCTGCCCTCCTATCCAGCTCGATCAATCATGTTGTAGTCATTAAGCTAATCAATGAATTATCTCATGGCATTGTTAAAGTTCAAGAAATAGAAAAATCAGCGTTTCACCTATCTTCCTTTAACTACCGGAAATTGACCAACTCTTGCCGATTTCAAATAAGACACCTTGATTATGACCAGCCAGGGTTGTTATATAAACAAACCACGGATTCCAATGGTGTGAAGTAACGGTTAGTTCGCCTTGGGCCTCGGACCGTGAATAACCAAAATAATTAATTTCCGCCTCCACTTCTATGATGGTACCAATATATTGACGCATATACACACCCAGAAAAATTGCGTTATCTTGCCAGCTGTTAGGGGATAGGCTTGCTATCAATATTAGAGTATTCGTTATCTATTAAGCCAATATACACCTCATAGTGAGCTTTGCCTTGTTGTCGCTGCCAGCCGACGCTAGCAAACTTTTTACTAGTTGAATATGTTCCCTCAAGCAATTTGGCAGTACTGTCAGTAAATCCAGCATGGAAGAAGAGGTTTTCACCAGGCGCAAACCACGTCTCGATCTGACAGAATGTCCAATCATCAGGGCCGTTATCGAAAGACTTAGTAGCAAATTCACCAATACTGAAATTCCCTCGTAAACTAAGTGCATCGTTTAACACGAGGTTTCCATTCAGATTAATCCGCTGGGAACCCAGGCCTTCTGCTCTTAGTTCACCTAGCCCTGCACTAAGAGATGAATAGCCGGGTGAACCTGCCCAGGTATTATTACTGAAAACCAGTAGTGTCGTAATCAACAAGACGAAACTGCATAAGGGCTTTAATTTCACTATTCAGTTTCTCAGAAATGTAATGGTTAAACATCTAAGTCAATCAAACTAGCTAGTGCCCATCCATAAACCCGTAACGTTCTGAAATATAGTAGGAATATAGATAGTAGTGATAAAAAAGGCCCTTAGATTTGGTAGAATAGTTAACGACCAAGAAAACGATTCGCCAAACAAAAGGGCCTTAGCGATGCGAGAAACCCGCACAGCACAATCAAGTGTATTCGATTTTTACTCACAACACGAA